>JANPHA010000367.1:0-12637 GCA_031424255.1 Burkholderiales bacterium
CCGCAGCCACAATTCGGGGGTCACACCCCCCAATCGCGATTGCGGAGTCTGACCCCCGAATTCATTGCGGAGTCTGACCCCCGAATTCACCAGGCCATGAGGGCCGCGCTGCCGTTCTTGCCGATGTAGCGCATGCGAACCTGCACGCGCACGCGGTCGCCCTTGGCGAGCTTCACGCGCAGGGTGGCGTTGCGCTCTTCGCCGGAATCGTCGTCTTCACCGAGGGGCACGAGCTTGCCGCCCTTCCGCTGGAGGAGGGCGAGCTGCGTATCGGCGCTGCCGAAGGTGGCGAAGTTGTACTCGCGCGCCGCGTCGGCGGTGAACTCGAAATCCGCCTGCTTTCCCGGCTGCAAGTTGAGCGGCGTGGACTGGAAGGACCCCAACGGGCGCACCGCCTTGGGCGCGGTCGCGGGATAGAATTTCTTCGCCCAGGACTTGTCGCGCTTCGAAAGCCCGCCCTTCGGTGTCAGCCCCTTTTCGTACTTGACCGGCTTCAGGATGAGGCCCGCCTCGAACGGGTAATGCATGATCGAGTTGGGATCCCAGCTCGAGCCCTGCACGGTGTCCGGGACGATCTTCTCGATGATGTTGTGGAAGGTGGTGGCGTGGCTCCAGCTGTTGGGCGGCGCGGCGAGCGCCTTGTACACCGCGGGCTCGTTCCACACGATGCCGGCGAACGGATTCTGGTGCTCGTGCGGAAAGCCGAGCGCGTGGCCGATCTCGTGCAGCGCCGTGTCGGGATCCTGCACCAGGTCCCAGCCGAAGTTCATCGTGGCCCCGGCGTGATTGCGGCAATCGGTGCCGATGTACGACCACGACCCCGCGCTGGGTGACTGGTCGAAGGAGATGCGCAGGTCGGCGCTCGATTTCGTGGCGACTTCCGCGAAGGCGACGCCGATGCCGAGCGCCGTCCAGCGAGCGAACGATTTGCGCACCACGTCCTTCTGCGCCGCGGGGCCGACCCACTTCGCGGGCGCGTCGTAGAACCAGTACTTGATGGTCGTGCCGTTCATCCACTTGAACGCGGTCTCGCGTATGAGCCGGGCGCGGTGGTCGCTCACGCCGCGGGCGGGCCGCGCCATCGGGGGAAAGCGCGCGGCACAGTAGCGGTGCGTGACGTGGACGGCGTTCGGATGGGATGCTGCAGCGCTGGAGGTCTTGCGGGCGGTCTTGCGGCGTGCGGTCATGTGCGTGCTCCTCCCTGGGGACGGGATTGCATCATGGGATGAAACCGGGCCGCCGCGAAACGGAATGCGACGCGAATCGCGGACGCAATATTCTGCGCTCGAAAACCGGGGTCTGTCCCCGGTTTTTCGCTAGTGCGACAAGTGGCTCGCGTCGAGGGTCGCGGGAGTGGAGAGCGTGAGCGGAATGCGCAGCGCATTCGTCTGCGGCCGCAGCTCCCAGGTGCGCAGGTGGCGATTGGAGATGAACCAGATCTCGTCGCGGTCGTTGCTGAGGATCAGGTAGGCCTCGCCGGTTTCCGAGGGGCTGTGGACGCCGAGCACGCGGTAGGCGACGTGCTCGGAAAACCCGCTCGAGCGCGGCAGCGGGCGCGGCGCGCGCTCGCCGCCCATTTCCTTCACGACGACGTAGAGCGCATCTGCGATCGAGATCATGTTCCGGTTCGGGGCTCCCCTGATGCTCCCATCAAGCCACACCCCAAAACGACCGAAAGTCGGCGCCTCCTTCATTGCGGCGTAGGAGACGGCTGACTTATCCTTGGGCGATGACGAAGCACGAGCGCAACGCGAGCCTCATCCCCGGCGCCCGCCTGTGGACCGGCGACATGGAGCTCGAGCCCGGCGCGCTCGAGCAGATTCGCGCGGTGTCGAGATTGCCGATCCTCGCCGGGCACGTCGCGGTGATGCCCGATGTGCACCTCGGGAAAGGTGCCGCGGTGGGCATGGTGATCCCGACGCGCGCCGCGATCATTCCGGCCGCGGTCGGCGTGGACATCGGCTGCGGCATGCTGGCCGTGAAGACCGACCTCACCGCGGCCGATCTTCCGGAGAACTTGAACCGCATGCGCGCGCGGATCGAGCGCGACGTGCCGGTCGGATTCGAATTCCACGACGACGTATTGAAGCCCGCAGGCACGCCCGCGGCGCATGCGCTCGAGGCTCGCATGAAGGGCCTCGAGCGGCGCTTCCCGAAGCTGCGCATCCTCGACACGTTGGGCCGCTTCGACGAGCAGCGCATGTGGCGCCAGCTCGGCTCGCTCGGCGGCGGAAACCACTTCGTCGAGATCTGCCTCGATCTCGACGGCGCGGTGTGGATCATGCTGCATTCGGGATCGCGCAACGTGGGCAAGACGATCGGCGAAAGCGCCATGCACACTGCGAAGCAGCTCGCCGAGCGCGTCGACCGGCAATTGCCGCATCGCGACCTCGCCTGGCTCGACGAAGGCACGCCGGAATTCGAGGCCTATGTCGAGGGCCTCGGATGGGCGCAGGAGTACGCGGCGTTGAACCGCGACCTCATGCTGTCGCTCGTGCATCGCGCGCTGGAGAAAAGCCTCGGCCGCGAGGTGCGGTTCGTGGGCGAGGTCACCAACTGCCACCACAACTACGCGCGCGTCGAGGAGCACTTCGGCGAGCGCGTCTGGGTGACGCGCAAGGGCGCGGTGAGCGCGCGCGCGGCAGAGGCGGGCATCATTCCCGGCTCGATGGGTGCCAGGAGCTTCATCGTGCGCGGCAAGGGCGACGCCGCGTCCTATTGCTCCTGCTCGCACGGCGCGGGCCGGCGCATGAGCCGCAGCGCCGCGCGCAGGCTCTTCACCCGGGACGACCTCGTGGCCCAGACCGCGGGCGTCGAGTGCCGCAAGGACGCGGCCGTGATCGACGAGATCCCGTCCGCGTACAAGGACATCGTGGAGGTGATGGCGGCGCAGTCCGATCTCGTCGAGGTGGTCGCGACCCTCAAGCAGATCCTCTGCGTGAAGGGCTGAGTCAGCCCACGACTTCGAACGTCCCCTTCACCGGAAACCACTCCTTCGCCCCCGAGGCGAAGCCGGCCGTGGTGTGGTCGCGGAAGTTGAGCACCACCGTGAGCGTGTAGCCCGACGATCCGAGGTACGAGACCACGTAAACGTCGTCGGCCACCTTCACCGCGCCGTATTTCTTCTCGTGGGTCATCTTGCCCTTCGCCTTGTCGTCGGTGAGCTTGCGATAGTCGACGCTGCCGTCCGTGTTGAACACGTGCTGGTGGGTCTCGCCCTTCGTGGGCCCCTCGGTCCACGTGAGGTTGATGGTCTTGCCCTGGACCAGGTCCGCTTGCCGATCGTCTGCCATGGGGAGTCCTCCGGGATTGGAGTATTTTTGACAGTCCGCGCGCTTCCGGCGTTCCGAAAGGGAGGATTCCGAATGGCATCCACCGGCGACGAAGTAGGAAAAATTCTCCTCGATTTCGCCCCGATCTACCGGGTGCCGACACCCGGCATGTCGCTGCGCGATCCCGATACCGGGCTCGGCTACAGCGATTCGGGCCTCGCGCTGCTCGCGAGCCCGCTCAATGTCATCGTCACTCGTCACCATGGCGCCCGCGGCGTTTCAGCCGGCGAGCTGAAAGCGAGCACGGTGGTGGCCGATGTCCGCGACCTGGTGGACGCGAAGATCTCGCCGGCGCGCAAGCGCAAGGCGGGGAAAACGAACTAGCCGCGCGAGGAGGCGCGATCGCCATGACCCAGCTCTCGCTCAAGGACCGCGCGCTCAACGTGCGCAAGGACACGCTCGACTTCCGCGACCTGATGTACACCGCCACGCTCGTCGAAGTCCCGGCCTTTCGCACGCTCGCGGAGTATCGCGCCGCGAAGGTGCCGATCCTCGACCAGGGGCGCGAGTCGGCCTGCACCGGCTTCGGCCTCGCGACCGTGGTGCATTACCTGCTGCGCACGCGCAAGATCGTGCCCGACACGACCGTGGTGAGCCCGTTCATGCTCTATGACCTCGCGCGCCGCTACGACGAGTGGGCGGGCGAGAACTACGAAGGCTCGAGCTGCCGGGGGGCCGTGAAGGGCTGGCACAAGCATGGCGCCTGCAAGATCTCGCTCTGGCCGATGTCGCATCCCGGCGCGCCGCTCGGCGAGGCGCGTGTCTCGGACGCGTCCGGCCGCCCGCTCGGCGCCTATTTTCGCGTGAACCACCGCGACCTCGTCGCGATGCATTCCGCGATCACCGAGGCGGGAATCCTCTATGGAAGCGCGAACGTGCACGAGGGCTGGGACGCGGCGGGCAAGGACGGGCGCATCGACCGGGGCGGCGCGGTGCTCGGCGGCCACGCGTTCGCGATCGTCGCCTACGACGCGGACGGCCTGTGGATCCAGAACTCCTGGTCGAGCCGCTGGGGCAAGGATGGCTTCGGCCACATCAGCTACGACGACTGGCTCGCCAACGGGACCGATGCGTGGGTCGCGCGCCTCGGCGTGCCGGTGAAGATGTCTTCGGCGGGCCCCGGGTCGAAAAAGGCGTACGGCGGCACGGTGCGCGCGAAGAGCTGGTCGTATACGGACCTGCGCCCCCACGTGATCAACATCGGCAACCATGGCCTGCTCGATCCCCATGGGGACATCGGCACCACACCGGAGATGGTGCGCGAGATCGTGCGCAACGACATCCCGCGGATCACCGCCGACTGGAAGAAGAAGCGCATCGTGCTGTACGCGCACGGCGGCCTGGTCGGGCAGAACGACGCGTTGCAGCGCGTGAACGAATACCGCCGCCCGATGATCGAGCACGAGTGCTACCCGCTCGCCTTCATCTGGAACACCGACTTCTGGACCACGATCCGGAACCTGCTGAACGACGCTGCCGCGAAGCGCCGCCCGGAAGGCTTCCTCGATTCCACCAAGGACTTCATGCTCGATCGCCTCGACGACGCGCTCGAGCCGCTCGCGCGCAACCTCGGCGGCAAGGACCTCTGGGACAAGATGAAGGGCAATGCGCTCGCCGCGACGATGGGCCAGGATGGCGGCGCGCGGCAGGTGCTCATGGAGCTGGGGATGCTGGCGAGCTCCGACCCGAAGATCGAGTTCCACGTTGTCGGCCACAGCGCGGGCAGCATCTTCCACGCGCCGCTGGTGCAGTACCTTGCGACGAAGGGCACGATCGCGCAGGGACCGATGCAGGGGATCGACGGGTTGGGCCTGCGCATCGCGAGCTGCACGATGTGGGCGCCCGCGGCCACCAACGATCTTTTCCGCGACACGTACCTGCCGTTGATCACCTCGGGTGCCATCGGGCGCTTCGCGCTCTTCCAGCTCGACGACAAGACCGAGCAGGACGACGACTGCGCGGACATCTACCACAAGTCGCTGCTCTATCTCGTGTCGAATGCGTTCGAGAATCGTCCGCGCATTCCGCTGGTGCGTCCCGAAGGCGAGCCGATCGTCGGGATGCGCAAGTGCGTCGATGCCGACGCGGCGATCCGCAGGATCTTCACGAGCGGCGTCGCGGACCGGATCATCGCGCCCACGAGCGGCTTGCCGAACGGCGACCGCAGCGCCTCGGAGGCGAAGGCGCACGGCGATTTCGACGACGACCGCGCGACCGTGCTCGCCACGCTTGCGCGCGTGCTCGGCCGCGCGAAGGCGCCGGTGGAGCTCGACATCCGCGTCGGCGCGAGCTGCAAGCGCGAGATCCGGCGTGCGATCGACAAGATGCCCGACTTCGCCGCCACCCGTTGAGCTACGCGACGCCGACCCCCGCGCTCGCGAGCGCGCTGCGCAATCCGAGGCGCGCGCGAAACAGCAGGACCCAGAGGTTGTCCGCGGTCACGCCGAGCGCCGCGCAGATCTCGTCGGTGGCCATGCCCTCGAGCTCGCGCAGCACGAATGCGCGCGCCTGCCGCGGCGGCAGCGCCTCGATCGCGGCCACGAACGCCGCCCACGATTGTTTTCCACCGAGCACGCGCTCCGGATCGCCCCACGCCGCGGGCGCGCAGCGCCAGCCTCCGTTCGCGTCGAACACCTCGTCCTCGATGCCGCCGTGGATATCGTCGTCGATCGCCATGAAGTCCTCCTCGCGCGCCGAGGCGCGGAAATGGTCGCAGATCTTGTGCAGCAGGATGCCGGTGAGCCAGGTGCGCAGCCGGGATCGGCCGTCGAAGCTTTCCGCGGCGCGCAGCGCGGCGAGCAGCGTCTCCTGCACCGCATCTTCCGCGCGGTGCGCATCGCGCATCCGCCCGAGCGCCACGCGCATCAGGTACCTGCGATGGCCGGCGATGTCGGCCGCGAATCCGGCGGGGCTCATGCCGCGGCCAGCGCACGTTCGACCGCGAGCGCTTGCTCGAGCCGCGAGGCGACGATCATGATCGCACCCTTGCTCGCGGGCAGCGTGATCGCCGCCATTCCGTCGCGCTCGGTGACTGCGCGCCCCCGCGGGCTCGCGGCGTCGGGCGCGAGGAAGATCGTCACCGGTCCGGCCGCGGTCTCCACCACCATGTGACGCGCGACGCTCCCCGCCATCGGGCAGATGCGCGCGTATGTCACCTGCCCGATCGCGGCGACGAGGCGCAGGCCCTGCGAGGCGAGCGCGGAATCGAGGAGCGCCGCGGGCATCGGGCTGCCGCGCTCGAAGCTCTGCGGTTCGGCGGCCACGTGCAAAATCGCCTCGCGGCCGAGCGGATCGTCGACATTGCGCGGCATCAGCGTCGCGATTCCGGCGGCGAGCACCAGGCTCGCGGCCATCGCCCAGAGCCACGGGCGGCGTGCGCGTCGAATTCCGCGCGCAACCAGGATCCGGTCGGCGAGGCCATCGGGGGCGGGCACGCGCATCACGTCGAAGAGGGCGGTGTCGAGATCGCGCTGGCGTTCGAGGAATTCGCGGCACGCGGCGCATTCGTCCGCGTGCGCGCGCTGCGTGTCCTCGAGGTGCCGGGGGTTCGCGAGGATTGCGCGGCGGAAGTCGATGCAGTTCATGGGGTGCTTTCACGTTTGCGCAGGCGGGGCGACGGCAACCCTTCCAGCAGGGAGCGCAAGGCCTTTCGGGCCCGCATCAGCCGCATGTTCACGGCGTCTTCCGTGGTGCCGCTGGCCGCGGCGATCTCGGCGCCGCTCAGTCCCGCGAGGACCTGCATCAGCAGCGCGTCGCGGTGCGCCTCGGGCAGGGCCGCGAACGCCCTGCGAACGTCGATCGCGAGCCCCGGGTCGGAGGGCTGGCGGGAGACCAGGGCATCGAGCTCGGCATCCGGATCGATGTCGAGCGCCTTCTTCTCGTAGATGCGCGCATGCTCGTTGCGCGCGATCGTGAAGAGCCACGCCTTCACCGCCTTCTCGTCGCGCTGCTCGGCCCACGCCGCCCAGGCGCGCGCGAACGTCTCCTGCGACAGGTCCTCGGCGAGCGCCCGGTCGCGGCACAGCCAGTACAGATACCGGAACACGTCGTTCGCGTAGGCGCGGACCACGGTTTCGAAGCGGGATTTGCGGGTGAGTGCGAGCATCTCGAGGATGGAGACCGGGCGGCGGCCCCAAATCTAACAAGCGATTCTCTCCCTTCCCCTTGGGGGAGGGCCGGGGAGGGGGTCCGCGGCCCCTGCCGCCGACGCGCACGGAAGTCAAGCCATATGATTATTTAATTCGCTAGGCACCCGGGGCGATTGCGGCCCATGCTCGACAAAATCCGAGGTGAGCAGCAAGGCTTCGAAGAGAAGAATTAGAGGTGCAGCAATATCGGGGAGGCTTCGGCCTCCCCATTTTTTTTGCGGCCGGGCTATCTGGCCAGCTGGGTCGCGCCGCTGACCAGATACGCCGCCCCTACTCCCATCATCGTCCAGCGAGTCCACGCCCGGAACGACGCGTCGTTCATGTTCTCGAGCACGCGGCGCGAGAGGGTGGTGCCGAGGAAGGCCAGGATCACCATCAAGGCGGCGGCCGGGATCGCGATGTCCCCGCGGCCGGCCGAAAGCAGCCCGCCGAAGTAGAGGACCTTCAGCATGTGGGTGAGGCTCTGCGTGATCGCCTTCGACGCGACCACCGCGTGGCGGCCCATCTTCGAGCGCACGAAGAAGACGTCGAGGATCGGCCCGGAGACGCCGGCCACCAGCGAGAGCCCGGTGCAGATGAAGCCGCACGCGAGCGGGTGTCCGCGGCGCTCGACGTTGAGATGGAGGCTCTCGGGCAGCAGCAGGGCCGCGAACGGCATCGCGCCGAGGATGATCAGCGCGGCGGGCTTGCCGACCACGACTTGCACGAGCGCGAAGAGCGCGAGCGCGGTGAGCGCGCCGATCGCGTAGCCCCTAAACACGCGCCAATCGATCGCGTCCTTCAGCATCCACGAACGCCAGCCGTTCGCCGAGAACTGGATGATGCCGTGCAGCATCATCGCCGCGGGCAGCGGCAGCACCACGATGAGCACGCCCATCAGGATCATTCCCCCGGCCATCCCGAGGATGCCGGAAATGAACGAGGTGGCGAGGGTCGCGACGGCGATGACGGAAAGGATGAGGATCGACATGCGGCGATTCTGGCGGATCGCGCCGCCGCGCCCCGGACAGAAAACCGGCGAATCCCGCCAACCCTTGCCGCTGGCGGAAAATGAGGGGAATCTGTCGCTTTGCCCGCCGCGCCCGGCGCTATCCTCGCCTCGCATAGGAGCCCACCGTCGATGGAAAAACCGGAAGACGCCAAGGCCCGCCTCACCGGGCGGCTGCGCGAGATCAACGCGGAGATCCGCGACTACCCGCAGCCGATCGCGCGCTGCGATGCGCAGCTCGCAGGCCTGGTCGATGAGCGCACGCGCATTCACGAGGAGCTCGACGAGCTCGAGGGAAGAATTGCGAGTCGCGATCGTCGTATTCGATGAGGCCCAGATCCTGGATGTCGCCGGACCGATGGAGGTCCTGCGCGGGGCGAACCTTGCCGTGCGCGAGCGCCGCCCGAGTGCCGATCCCGCCTACGAGACGCGCATCGTCGCGCATGAGGCCCGGCCGGTGCGCACCTCCTGCGGCCTCACCATCGTCGCGACCGACGCGTTCGACACGGCGGGAGCGGATTTCGACACGCTGATCGTCGCGGGCGGGACGATGGACGCGGCGCTCGAAGACGCGGAGCTGCTCGAGTTCGTGCGCGCCACCGCGCCGCGCGCCCGCCGTGTCGTGGCCATCGGCACCGGCACCTTCGTGCTCGCCACCGCCGGGCTGCTCGACGGGCGGCGCGCGACCACGCACTGGCGCGCGTGCGGCGATCTCGCCGCGCTATTTCCCGCGATCCGCGTCGAGCCCGATCACCTGATGGTGCAGGACGGCAAGTTCCACACGTCGGCGGGCGCCTCGGCGGCGCTCGACCAGGCGCTCGGCCTGGTGCAGGAGGATTTCGGCCGCGACGTCGCGATGGCGGTCGCGCATCGCAAGGTGATGTTCCTGCGCAGGACCGGCGGCGAGGGGCAGGTGAGCGTCCACCTGGCCGCGCAGATGGTGCGCCACGAGGGGCTCGCGAAGCTCGCCGCGTGGATCCTCGCCAACACCGCGAAGGAGATCACGATCGAGATGCTCGCTGAGAGGAGCGCGATGAGCGAGCGCACGCTCGGGCGGCTTTTCTCGCGCGAGCTCGGCATGTCGCCGGCGCGCTTCATCGAGCGCTCGCGCGTCGAGGTGGCGCGCCGCTTCCTCGAGGAGAGCGACCTGCGGATCGACGCGGTCGCGCGGCGCTCGGGGCTCGGCAGCGAGGAGAGATTGCGCCGGGCATTCCATCGCTGCCTCGGCATGAGCCCGCGCGAATATCACGAGCGTTTTCGCGCCGGAGCCGCGGAAGCGCCCGAGGACTGGCGCTCGCTGCTGAAGGGGGCCGCGGCTCCTTCCTAGCGCAGGAAGTAGTAGAGGCCCGCGGCGGCGATCATCGCGGCCACGACCCACCCCGCGGCACTGGGCGATCGCGGCACCTCGCCGGGCGAGAGGTTGCCCGGCTTCGCGAGGGACGCGTGCCCATCGATCGCGTCCTTCGCTTCCTTGAATCCGAGGCCGGAAGATTCGCGCAACAGCTGCATCGCTTCGAGGGGTTTGCCGCGCCGCAGCGCGGCCAGCACCTCGGGGGGAACCGGGCGCGGGGGCGCGGCCATCTGGTCAGCGGATTTCTTCCGCCGTGCGACCGATGCGCGGCGCCCAGTTGCCCTGGATGTTCGCGGACACGAGGATGCGGTGCGCGCGGCCGATCAGCAGGCGGCGCGGCACGCAGCCGATATAACGCGAGTCTTCGCTGTCGTCGCGGTTGTCGCCGAGCATGAAGTAGCAATCGGCCGCAACGGCGAGCGGACCGAAGCTGCGCTTGGCGCGAACGTCGGGGAGGAACTGCACGCGACGATCGCTCCCCACGAGATGCTCGGTCGCGCGGATCGCGTCGACCACGCGGCCATTCCCGAGAGGCTCCTGGACGCGGGATGGATCCGCGTACTCGGCCGCCTGGCCGTTGATGTGCAGGATCTCGTCGCGCATCTCGACCACGTCGCCGGGAAGGGCGACGATGCGCTTGATGAGCCGGGTTCCATTCTTGGGCGATGCGAAGGTGACGACGTCGCCGCGCCGGGGGTCGGAAATCCGCGCGATGGACAGGTCGGTGAGCGGGACCTTCACGTCGTAGGCGAGCCGGTCGACCAGCACCACGTCGCCTTCGAGAAGGGTGGGGCGCATCGAGCCGGACGGAATCGGGTTCCAGTCCGCGACCGCGGTGCGGAAAACGCCGAAACAGAGCAGGAACACGATGAACGCGCGGTTGTCTTTCAGCCAGCCTTTCATGACGACCTCGTGAATGGTTTCGCAAGAGCATCATAAACTCGATTTCCCGATCCGGAAGGGGCCCATGAAATACATCCTCTACTACTGGCCCGGCATCCAGGGCCGCGGCGAATTCGTGCGCCTCGCGCTCGAGGAAGGCGGCGCCGATTACGTCGACACCGCTCTCGTGCCCGAGGAGGAAGGCGGCGGCGAGGCGGCGATCATGCCCTACCTCGAGGAGGACGACGTGCCGCGCCCCCCGTTCGCACCTCCCTTCCTGCGCGCCGGGAAGCAGGTCATCGGCCAGACGCCGAACATCCTTCTCTTCCTCGGCCCGCGCCTCGGACTCGTGCCGCGCGATGCGCCCGGCAGGCTCTGGGTGAACCAGCTCCAGCTCACGATCGCGGACCTGGTCACCGAGGTGCACGACACGCACCATCCGATCGCGAGCAGCCGCTACTACGAGGAGCAGAAGCGCGAGGCGAAGAAGCGCACGCGGGATTTCCTCGCCCGGCGGATGCCGAAATTCCTCGACTATTTCGAGCGCGTGATCGAGCGCAATCCCGGGCGCGGCCCGTGGATGGCGGGCGCGAAGATCACCTATGCGGACCTGTCGATGGCGCAGGTGATCGCGGGGTTGCGCTATGCGTTTCCGAACGCGGCGCGCACCGCGCTGCGCTCACGGCCCGGGCTTCGCGCGCTGCACGACGCGGTGTTCGCGCGGCCGCGCATCCGGCGCTACCTGAAGTCGGGGCGCAGGCTCGCGTTCAATAACGACGGGATTTTTCGCCGCTATCCGGAGCTGGGAGGGTAGGCCCCGAAACCGCGGGAACATAGAGCCGCTGCACCAGTGTTACCGCGACCACGAGGAGCGGCATCGCGAAGAGGACGCCGATCAGCCCGAACAGAATCCCGAAGATCGCGATGCCGAGGAGCCCGAGCGCGGGCGGCAATGCGACGGCCCACTTCTGCGCGAGCGGGATGATGATGTTGCCCTCGACGAACAGCACCGCGCCGTACAGCAGCCCGACGTAGAGGGCCATCTCGGGTCCCTGGCCAAACGCGACCAGCACGCCGATCGCGAGGGCGGTGAGCGGGCCCACCACCGGCACGAACTCGAGCACTCCCGAAAGCACGCCGAGCGGAAGTGCCAGCGGCATGCCCAGCAACGCGAGGCCGACTCCGATCAGGATCCCGACCGTCGCCATCGCACCGAGCTGCCCGAGCAGCCACTTGCGCAGCATCACTCCGGAGTCGTCGAGTGCGCCGCTGACCTTTTCGCGCACGGATGCGGGGACCAACGCGAGCGCGCCGTTGCGATAGGTGTCCGGATCGGCGGCGAAATACACCGCGAGGAAAAGCACGAGGCCCACGTCCGCAAGGGCGCCGAAGACGCTGAAAGTGCCCTTGGCGACTTTCGCGAGGGTCTCGGAGCTGGTCGCGCCCCGCAGGCTCTCGACCACACCCTGCCCGAAGCGCGAGCCGCGCAGGAATTGCTCCACCTTCGCGGGCGCCTGGGTGATCGCCACCCACACGGCGTCGGCCTGGTCGGAAATCTGCGTGCCGAACGCGTAGCCGCCGGCGACGGCGATCGCGACGACCAGCGCGACCACGATCGCCACCGACACCGGGTTCGAGAGATGCCGTCGACGCGCGAGCGGAACGCTCGCGGCGCGCAATGCGGTCGCGAACACGATGCCCGCGAATGCGAGGACCAGGACCTGCGACAGTTTCCAGACGAGCGCGGCGACGGCGATGAGTGCAAGCGTGACCAGGACGCGCTGCGGGAAGGAGAGCCGGCTCATTGGAGGCCATCTTACGCCCCGGAGTGTGAAGCGCGTCACAGAAATCCCGGGGCCCTGCTGCTACATTGATCTCGGCGCAATCCCCGTAGCCGCGGCATCCAATAACTCCAAGGGCATCGATGCCTCTTCGC
>JANPHA010000368.1:0-8064 GCA_031424255.1 Burkholderiales bacterium
CTCGCCGGCTCCGCCGCCTTGGCGAGCGCCGGCTTCTTCGCGGGCTCGGGATTCGCAGGGACCTGCGCGGGCGCCCTCGCCGGCTCGGCCGCCTTTGCGGGTTCGCCCTTCGCGCTGCCGAACATCTTCGCGGCCGCTTCCTGGCGCGCGAGCCGGTCCTTCAGCTCGGCGTTGACGTCGGAAGCCACGGGCGAAGTCTCCGCGGGCCGCGCGATCGGCAACGGGGCGTTGGGACGCGGCTTGCCGGACTCGGGCTCGCTTTTTGAGCAAGCCCCCGCCGAAATTGCGATCGCGAGGGTGGCGATCGCCGCGAGCGTCGGGGTGCGCTCGCGCCGTGATGCGGACCGCATTCAATACCTCCCTGGATCCGGACTCCCCGAGTTTACCGTTCCTTGCGGCGCGGTTACCGCGAACCTTGCGGCGCGGTTACCGCGAACCTTCAGGCGCCGAGCTGCGACAGCGGCAGCGCGGTCGTCTCCTTGATCTCCTCGAGCACGAAGCTCGACTTCACGTCGAGCACGCCGGGCTGCTTCAGCAGCGAGTCCATCACGAAGCGCGAGAAATGCTCGAGGTCCTCGACCTGCACGCGCAACAGGTAATCCATGTCGCCGGTGAGCGAGTGGCACGCCATCACCTCGGGCCAGTCCTTGACCGCGCGGGCGAACGTGTCGGTCGGCATGCGCCCGCGCTTCTCGAGCTTCACCGTGACGAATCCGATCAGCCCGAGGCCCACCTTGCGAGGATCGAGCAGTGCCACGTAGCGGCGGATCACGCCGGATTTCTCCAGCGCGCGCACGCGGCGCAGGCAGGCGCTCGGCGAAAGGTGCACCTTGCCGGCGAGCTCGAGGTTGGTGATATTGCCGTCGCGCTGCAGCACGTCGAGCAGGCGGCGGTCGATGCGGTTGAAACGGGCGTTCGCCATATCGGTCGCCTTCGGCGCGATCCACGCAAGAATATTGCGCAATGATCGATTTTCACGCCCGGTTTTGCAATCCCGTTGCGGGGCCCCGGGCGTAAAATCGGGCCATCACCCCCCGAGGAGCCGCCGAGATGGCCACCGCGCACGACAATCCGATGGGAACCGACGGCTTCGAGTTCATCGAGTACACCGCGCCCAACCCCGAGCTGCTCGGCGCGCTCTTCGAGCAGATGGGCTTCACCGCGGTGGCGCGCCATCGCTCCAAGGACGTGGTGCTCTACCGCCAGGGGCGCGTCAACTTCATCGTCAACCGCGAGGCCGACAGCTTCGCGCAGTCGTTCGCGCGCGTGCACGGGCCGTCGGTGTGCGCGTTCGCGATGCGCGTCACGAACGCCGCGAAGGCCTACCAGCGCGCGCTCGACCTGGGGGCCAAGCCGTTCCACGGCCCGGTGGGCCCGATGGAGCTCAACATCCCGGCGATCAAGGGCATCGGCGACAGCCTGATCTATCTCATCGATCGCTATCCCGGCAACGGCGGCGAGCTCTCGATCTACGACGTGGACTTCGTGCCGATCGCCGGCGCCGAGCAGCAGCCGCGCGGCGTGGGCCTCACCGAGGTCGACCATCTCACGCACAACGTCTACCCGGGCCGCATGGACACCTGGGCGCGGTTCTACGAGAAGCTCTTCAACTTCCGCGAGATCCGCTACTTCGACATCCAGGGCCAGAAGACCGGGCTCACGTCGCGCGCGCTCACCAGCCCGTGCGGCAAGATCCGCATTCCGATCAACGAGCCCTCCGACAAGGGCTCGCAGATCCAGGAGTACCTCGACGCGTACAACGGCGAGGGCATCCAGCACATCGCGCTTTCGGCCGACGACATCTTCGAGACCGTCGAACGCCTGCGCGACCGCGACGTGCGCTTCCTCGATACGCCCGACGCCTACTACGAGAAACTCGGCGCGCGCGTGCGCAACCACGGCGAGGATCTCGAGCGCATGAAGAGGAACCGCATCCTGCTCGACGGCGAGGGCGTCGACAAGGACCACCACGAGGACAAGCTGCTGCAGATCTTCACCGAGACCGTCATCGGCCCGATCTTCTTCGAGATCATCCAGCGCAAGGGCAACCAGGGATTCGGCGAGGGCAACTTCCGCGCGCTGTTCGAATCGATCGAGGCGGACCAGATCGCCCGCGGTGTCATCTAGTGCTCAAGTACCTTTCCGGCTTCGGCTCCCATCACCAAAGCGAAGCGGTGTCCGGGGCCCTGCCGGTCGGCCAGAACTCTCCGCAGAAGGTGCCTTTCGGCCTGTACGCCGAGCAGGTTTCGGGGACGTCCTTCACCGCCCCGCGCGCCGAGAACCTGCGCTCGTGGCAGTACCGCCTGCGGCCCTCGGCGATGCACCGGCCGTTCGAGCGCATCGGCGACCTGGCGGTGCGCACGGCGCCCGCGCACGAAGCCGAATCCTCGCCCAACCGCATCCGCTGGGCGCCGCAGCCGATGCCGGCCAAGCCGACCGATTTCATCGCGGGCCTCGCGACGCTCGCCACGGGCGGCGACGCGCACCTGCAGCACGGCGCCGGCGTGCATGTCTTCGCCGCCAACCGCTCGATGGAGCGCCTGTTCTACGACGCCGATGGCGAGCTGCTGGTCGTGGCGCAGGAGGGGGACTTCACCCTCGCGACCGAATTCGGGCGGCTCGCGGTCGCTCCCGGCGAGATCGCCGTCGTTCCGCGCGGCGTTCGCTTCCGCTTCGAGATCGAAGGAGCAGCCGCCCGCGGCTTCGTCTGCGAGAACTACGGAGCGCCGTTTCGCCTTCCGGAGCTCGGCCCGATCGGCTCGAACGGCCTCGCCAATGCGCGCGACTTCCTCGCGCCGGTCGCGGCTTACGAGGATCGCGATGCGCCGATCGACGTGGTGGCGAAGTTCGCCGGCCGCCTGTGGAGCGCGCGGTTCGACCATTCGCCGCTCGACGTCGTCGCCTGGCACGGCAACTACTATCCCTACAAGTACGATCTCGCGCGCTTCAACGCGATGAATACCGTGAGCTTCGACCACGCGGACCCGTCGATCTTCACGGTGCTCACGTCGCCTTCGGACACGCGCGGCGTCGCCTACGTCGACTTCGTGATCTTCCCGCCGCGCTGGATGGTGGCGGAGCACACTTTCCGGCCTCCCTATTTCCATCGCAACGCGATGAGCGAATTCATGGGGTTGTTGAAGGGCGCGTACGACGCGAAGGAGGGCCTGGCTCCGGGAGCCGCCAGCCTGCACAACGCGATGAGCGCGCACGGCCCGGACTTCGCGTCCTACGAGAAGGCGGTGGCCGCGACACTCGCGCCCCAATACCTCGCCGATACGCTCGCCTTCATGTTCGAGAGCCGGTATCTGTTCGTGCCCACGCCCTACGCGCTCGCTTCGGCCACGCTCGACCGCGATTACGACGCGGTGTGGAACGGATTCCGCAAGGCCGCGCTCCCGCGCGGCGGTGACGCATGAAGCTCGCCTCGCTGAAAGGTCCGGGCCGCGACGGCACGCTCGTGGTCGTGAGCCGGGACCTCGCGCGCGCGGTCAGGGCCGAGGCGATCGCGCCGACGATGCAGCAGGCCCTGGAGCGCTGGGACACTGTGGCGCCGCGCCTGCGCGATGTGGCCGCGAGCCTCGAAGGCGGTCACGAGCGCCACGCGTTCGATTTTGCCGCGTCGCTGAAGCGTGGCGAGGTCGACGCGCCGCTGCCGCGCGCCTACGAATGGCTCGACGGCTCCGCGTATCTCTCGCACGTGGAGCGCGTGCGCCGCGCGCGCAACGACAAGGTTCCGGAGAGCTTCTATACCGATCCGCTCATGTACCAGGGCGGCGCCGGCGGCATGATGGGGCCGCGCGATCCGATCCGGGCGCTCTCGGAAGACTGGGGCATCGATCTCGAAGGCGAGGTGGCCGCCATCGTCGGCGACGTGCCGATGGGCGCGACCGCGGCCGAGGCCGCGAAAGCGGTGCGGCTCGTGACGCTGGTGAACGACGTCTCGTTTCGCCGCCTCATTCCCGCGGAGCTCGCCAAGGGATTCGGATTCGTGAACGGCAAGGGGGCCAACGCGCTGGCGCCGGTCGCGATCACGCCCGACGAGCTGGGCGAGAGCTGGAAGGATGGCAAGGTCCACTTGCGGCTCGCCTGCCACGTGAACGGCGCGCGACTCGGCAATCCCGCCGCCGGCGTCGACATGACCTTCAGCTTGTTCGACCTGATCGCCCACGCCGCGAAAACACGCGAGCTTGCCGCGGGCACGATCATTGGCAGCGGCACGGTCTCGAACCACGACGCGCAGGCCGGTTATGCGTGCCTGATGGAGGCGCGGCTGGTGGAGCAGGTCGAGGGCGGCGCCGCGAAGACGCCGTTCCTGCGCTTCGGCGACAGCGTGTCGATCGAGATGCGCGACGCGCAGGGAGCGAGTGTTTTCGGTGCGATCGAGCAGAGCGTGGAACGTTACGGCAAATGACCGGCGAGACCATCCACAAGCTGCGCGGCGACTACAGCCGCATGCGGCCCGACCACACCGTGGACCAGGCGTGGGACGAATACACGCCCGCGCAACACGATCTCTGGCGGCGGCTCTACGCGCGCCAGGCCTCGCTCATTCCCAACTACGCGTGCGACGAGTTCATCGACGCGCTCGCGACACTCGACTTCGGCGAAGGCATTCCGCGTTTCGACGCGATCAACCGCAAGCTCGAGGCCGCGACCGATTGGCGGTTGGTCGCTGTTCCCGGGCTCGTGCCCGACCTCACGTTCTTCGAGCACCTCTCGCAGCGGCGCTTCCCGGTGACGGTGTGGCTGCGCGATCCCGAGGAGTTCGACTACATCGTCGAGCCGGACATCTTCCACGACTTCTTCGGCCACGTGCCGATGCTCTTCAACCCGGTGTTCGCCAACTACATCCAGGCCTACGGCAAGGGCGGCATCAAGGCGCACGAGCTCGGTGCCATCGAGATGCTCGCGCGCCTCTACTGGTATACGGTCGAGTTCGGGCTGATCGACACGCCGAAGGGCCTGCGCACCTACGGCGCCGGCATCGTCTCCTCGGGTGGCGAGATCGGCTACTGCATCGAGAGCCCGCGGCCCAACCGCATCGGCTTCGACCTGCTGCGCATCATGCAGACCGCGTACAAGATCGACACCTTCCAGGAAACCTATTTCGTGATCCGCGATTTCGGCGAGCTCTTCGACGCCACCGCGCCCGACTTCACGCCCTACTACGCCGCGTTGCGCGGCCGCGAGCCGTACGACCCTTCCGTCGTGCTTGTTGACTCCGACCGGGTGTACCACAGGGGAAAACCGGGGACGTAGGCGGTTTTCAATCGATCCGGATCCAGAGCGCCTCGACCACGTTGTCGGGGCGATGCACGAGCTTCACGTTGGAGCGCGCCGCCCACGGGATCATCTGGCGGTGGAGCGGCAGCACGTAGATGTTGTCGCGCACGCGCTGGAAGGCCTCGAGCATCATCGCGCGGCGCTTGTCGGGATCCATCTCCCCCTCGATCGCGTCGATCAGGCGGTCGAGCGCGTCGTCGCGGTAGCGGCCCGAGTTGAAATCGCCCTTCCCCTTGTCGTCGCGGCTGTGGATCACCGGCGTCAACGTGAAGCCCGGGTCGGTGGCCGCACCTCCCCAGCCGTACAGGTGCATGCTGACGTCGAACTGGTCGACCTTCTGGAAGAACTGCGCGCGCGGCATGGCGTTGAGGCGCACCTTCACGCCGATCTTGGCGAGCATGCCGGCGATCGCGGTGCAGATGCGCTCGTCGTTCACGTAGCGGTTGTTGGGGCAGTCGAGCCCGAGGTCGAAGCCGGCGGGGTAGCCCGCGTCGGCGAGCAGCTTCTTCGCGCGCGCCACGTCGTGGGGCAGGAGCCGCGGCTCGAGCGCCGCAAAGCTCGCCGCCGCGCTCGGGATCATCGACCCGGTCGGCAACGATTGCCCGCGCATCACCTGCTTCGCGATCGCCTCGATGTCGATCGCGTGGTAGAACGCCTGGCGCACGCGCAAGTCCTTCAGCGGATTGGCGCCCTTCACGCTCGAATACCTGAGCTCGTCGCGCTGCTGGTCCATCACCAGGAAGATCACGCGGTTCTCCGGCCCTTCGACCACGCGAATGCCGCGATCGCCCTTCAGGCGCGCGAGATCCTGCAGCGGCGGGTCGAGCACCAGGTCGAGCTCGCCCGAGATCAGCGCCGCCATGCGCGTCGCGTCCGACTTGATCGGCCGGTAGACGATCTCGTCGACGTTGCCCTCGAAGCGCCCGTCGCCGAGCCCCCACCACTTCGGGTTCCTGCGCAGCGTGGTCGCGACCTCGGCCTCGCGCTTCACCAGCACGTACGGGCCGGTGCCATTGGCGTTGCGCGACGAGAACGTCTCCTCGCCGGTCTTGAAGTCCTGCGGCTTCTGCGCGCCATTCTTCGCGCACCACGCGCGGCTCATGATGCGCACCGCGTTCAGGTTCTCCTGCAGCACCGGCGATGGCACCGGCGTCTCGATGTCGACCGTGTACTCGTCCACCTTGCGCGCCTTGCCGACCGGGGTCGCGAAGACCTTGAAGTTGGAGCTCGGCAGCTGCGCGCGCTCGATCGAGTAGACCACGTCGTCCGCGCTGAACGCGGAGCCGTCGTGGAAGGTGACGCCCTTGCGCAGGTGGTAGCGCCACACGGTGGGACTGCGCGCTTCCCACGAGGTCGCGAGCGACGGGATCAGCTTCAGGCTCTTGTCGCGCGCCGTGAGGCGCTCGAAGATCTCGTCGTTGATGAGGTTGTTGAGCCCCTCGTTCTGCGCGTGCGGATCGGCGGAGAGGTAATCGCCCTGCGACGACCATCGAAGCGTCGCGGCCCCTGCCGACAGGGCAGAGGCCGCGAGGAGCAAAGCGAGGAATGATTTCACGCCGACGCAAACTACCGCGTCGTCATTTGATCTTCACCCACGTCGCCTGCAGCCAGTTGTCGGCGCGGTGGATCGCCTCGACATTGGAGCGCGAGGCCCACGGGATCACCTGCAGGTGCAGCGGGATCATGTAGACGTTGTCGTGGAAGTGCTTCATCGCCTTGTTGATCGTCTCCTGGCGATGCTTCGGATCCACGTCGCCCTTCGCATCGTCGATCATCGCGTCGAAGGCCGCATCCTTGTAGTTGCCCCAGTTGTAGTCGCCGTCGCCCTTGTCGTTGCGGCTGTGGAGCACCGGCTGCAGCGTGAAGATCGCATCGGTCGTGGCACCGCCCCAGCCGAGCATGCAGAAGCTCACTTCGAGGCGCTGCGCCTTGGGGAAGTACTGGGCGCGCGGAATCGCGTTGAGGTTGATCTTCACGCCGATCTTGGAGAGCATCGCCGCGACCGCCTGGCAGATCTTCTCGTCGTTGATGTAGCGGTTGTTGGGGCAATCCATGCCGAGCTCGAAGCCATCGGGATAGCCGGCGTCGGTGAGCAGCTTCTTCGCGGCCGCGATGTCGAACGGATAGCGCTTGTCCATCTCCTTCGGGATGCCGGCCTTCTCGGGGTTGGGCAGGTTGACGGCGGTCGGAATCGAAAGCCCGCGCATCACCACCTTGTTGATGGCCTGCACGTCGATCGCCTGGTAGAAGGCCTGGCGCACGCGCTTGTCCTTGAACGGGTTCTTGCCCTTCACGCTGGAGTAGAGCAGCTCGTCACGCGCCTGGTCCATCTGCAGCATGATGATGCGGTTCTCGCGGCCCTCGTAGACCTTCACGTTCTTGTCCTGCTTCAGCTTGTCGACGTCCTGCACCGGCGGGTCGAGCACGAAGTCGAGCTCGCCCGAGAGCAGCGCCGACATGCGGGTGTTGCCTTCCTTCACCGGCGTGTAGACGATGTCGTCCACGTTGCTGTCCCAGTAATCCTTGCCTGCCTTGAGGCCCCACCAGCTGGGGTTTTTCTTGAAGACGCTCTTCACGTCGGGATCGCGCGACACCAGCGTGTAGGGCCCCGTGCCCATGGCGTTCCTCGCCGTGTAGGCCTCCTTCTCGTTGGTGAAGTCCTGGGTCTTGACCGCGTTGTTCTTCTCGGCCCACGACTTGCTCATCATGAAGAGGCTGTTGGCGAGCATCTCGAGCATCACCGGGTTGGGTACCGGGGTCACGAGCTGCACGGTGTGC
>JANPHA010000369.1:0-3939 GCA_031424255.1 Burkholderiales bacterium
GTCCAGCGCTCGAGGTCCACCTCGCGCAGCTGGTCCGCGACCTTGCCGCGGCCGATGCGGATCAAGGCCGACTCGAGGTCGCGCACCAGGTCGGGCAGCGCCGCGGCGAGCGCGATCATCGGGGAGCCTCGAGATCGCACCACATGTGCACCTTCGCGAGGTAGCGCGTGCCGAGCGCGATCGCGAGCGGTTCTACGCCGAAGCGGTGGAAGCCGCAATGCGCGTAGAGCGCCTCCGCCGCGGTGTTGCCCTCGGTCACCGTGAGCTGGACCACTCTCACGTGGCCGCGTGCGCGCGCGTGATCCAGCGCCGCGCCGACGAGCTTCCGCCCGATGCCGAGCTGGCGGAACGCGCCCGGCACGTACATGCCGAACAGCGTGGCCTTGTGCCGCGCCTTCGCGCGTGCTTCGAACGTGAGGCCCGCCACACCGGCCAGCTCGCCGCCGCGGAATGCGCCGAATACCACTTCGGCCGGGGCTTCCCCGGTCTTCACGCGCGCCTCCCACCACGCGAGCGGCAGCGCGGAGCGCTCCGCGGCGCTCGACGTGAACGCGTCGGGATGGCGCTCGTACGCCTCGATCATCAGCGTCCGGTACAACGGCACGTCGGTGGGAGCCAGGCGACGCACGGCGATCATCGATCGGCCTCGATCATTCGCGCGAGCTTCTCGTCGAGCAGCGGCGTTTCCGGGAGCCGGATGCGCAGGTCGCGCTCGAGCACTTCGCGCACCTCGGCGACACTGCCCAGCACGCGCCGCCGCGTCTCGCCGCCGTGGTGAATGGCGAAGCGCGTGTTGCGCAGCGCATAGCGCCGGTCGTGCGCGGCGCGGGCGGCGACGATGCCGGTCACGAACTGCGACTGCGGATGGTTGGCGAGATACCAGTTGCTCACCTCGTAGTCGGGCAGCAGCTGCTCGTGCAGGTCGAACCTGTAGAGCGTCTCCCATTCCTCGCCGAGGCGCACCTCGAGCAGGTACGATTCCCCGGCGGCGGCGAGGCGGAACGTCTCGTGCGGCGTGGCTTGCGCGAGGCCGGTCTCGAGCCTGAGCGGCGTGGTGAGCGACAGGCCGCCGAAGCCCACGTCGGCGATGTAGCGCCGCGCCTGCAGCGTCACGAGCAACAGCATGTGGCTGCGCGCCGTCGTCACCTGTGCGGGCACGTTCCAGCGCACGCGGGCGGCGAGCGTCTTCACGTCGAAACCGATCGCCTGCAGGACGCGCGCGAAATAGAGGTTGTGCTCGAAGCACCATCCGCCACGCCCGCGCCGGAAGAACTTGTCCTCGAGCGCGGCGGTGTCGAGCTTCACCGGCTCTCCCAGGAACGCCGCGAGGTTCTCGAACGGGATCGACCTGGCATGCAGCGCGTGCAGGCGCTGCAGCGTCTCGAGGGTCGGTGCGGCCCGGCCCTCGTGGCCCAGGTGCGCGAAGTAGGCGTCGAGATCGACGCTCATCCGCGAGCGTTCCTAGCGCGCATGGATGCGCATCGGGATCGGCAGCACGAACGGCTCGGGCCGCGACGGGCACATGCCGCACACGCTTTCTTCCTCGCGCGCGAAGAACTCGTCGAGCTCGGCATCGGAGCAACCCGCTTCGAGCGGCCGGTAGCGCAGGTACGGCGCCCACTTCTCGCCCAGCGTGTACTTCGCGTCCTGCATGCCGAGATAGGCGAGCGGCGCGCATTTCCAGATCGCCCCTTCGAAGAGCTGCGGGCATTCCTTCGCGCGGCAGATTTCCCAGCTCTCGCGCGGGCGCCCGTCGTCGTACGGCGCCATCTGCGCGCCGAAGCCGTGGTAGCGCCGCGTCCAGCTCATGTGGGATTGATACACGTCCACGTTGATGCGATGCTCGGCCATCCAGGCGCGCAGCAGCTCGGCGATCGGCTGCAGCTTCGCCACGTACTCCGGCGCGTCGTGGTGCACCGAGACGAAGAGCCACGCATCGCGGTCCTGCGCGAGGATTCGCGGCAGCGTCGGGTGGCGGTGGAGGAAGAATCCGTTGGTGACGATGCGCAGCGACGTCGCGGGAAAATGCCGGCGCGCGAGGCGCACGAATTCGGGCAGGTCCGGGTGGATCGTGGGCTCGCCGCCCAAGAGCGAGAAGGCCGTCGGCGCCAGGCGAGCGCTCCACGCCGCCATCCAGCGGTCGGCGTCTTCCAGCGAAACGAGGCCGCGGTGCCCCTGGTTCGAGTAGTGCGAGCAACTCTCGCAGCTCAGGTTGCACGAGTGCGCGACGTGGATCTCGAGGTGGGGAATCGATTTCACCGCGTGACCTCGTAGATCAGCGCCTTCGATCCCGACAGCTCGACCTCGCCCACCAGACGCTCGCCGAGCTTTTCCGCGACGCGTACCGAGCGCGTGTTGTCCGGGCGGATCAGGCTGATCACGCGGCTGCGCCCGAGCTTGTCGAACGCATAGGCGAGCGCCACGCTCGCCGCTTCCGGCGCGTACCCGCGGCCCCAATGCGCGCGCGCGAGAACCCATCCCAGCTCGAATCCCGGCCAGCCCGGCGGGTCGAGGAAGCCGACGCGCCCGAGGAACTCGCCGGTCTCCTTCGACTCGACCGCCCACATGCCGTAGCCGAGAAGCTGCCAGTGCCCGAGCATCGCGGCGATCGAGCGCCACGACTCGATCCGCGTGAGCGGCACGCCGGCGCCGATATGGCGCATGACCTCCGCGTCGGCCGACATCCCGGCGTAGGCGTCGTGGTCCGACGCGCGGAACTTGCGCAGCTTCAGCCGCGGCGTCTCGAGCTCGATGGGCACGTCATTTCCACTGGTCGCTGGGCAGCACCACGTACTGGGCCACGCCGTTGCCGAACGACCAGTCCTCGCGCGTGCTCTCGACGAGCGAGATGGCGACGTCCTCCCTGCGCACGCCGGCGTTCGCGGCGATCAGCTGCGCGGCGCGCGCGTAGAACGCCTGCTTCTGCGCGGTCGTGCGGCCCGCGCTCAGCGTCACCTGGACCACGACGATGCCGTCGCCGCGCTCGACGCCGAGATACGCGCTGTCGTACACGAGCCGCCCGGGCGCGTGCTCGGTGATCACCTGGAAGCGGTCGCGCTGCGGCACGTTCATCGTCTCGACCAGCGCGCGCTGCACCGCCTCGCCGATGGCGGCGACCTGGCTTTCGGTCCGACCCCGAATCATGTCGATGCGCACGATGGGCATGGCCGCGACTTTACCACCCCGGTTCTATCTTTCCGGCCAGCCGCCGTTGTCGAGGTCGCCGGTATGCTCGCCGAGCTTTGGCGCCGGGTGGGCGATCGCGCCGGGGGTTGCGGAGAGCTTCGGGACGATGCCGGGCACCTTGAGCGTGGAGCCGTCGGCGGTGAGGGCCGAGACGATCATCGCGCGCGCGAGGTATTGCGGATCGCGCGCCATGTCGGCCACCGAGTAGATCCTTCCCGCGGGAACGTTGGCGCCTTCGAGCACGCGCAGCACCTCGTCCTGCGAGCGCCCGAGCGTCCAGGCCTCGATCGCGCGGTCGATCTTTTCGGTGTTCGCGGCGCGGCCGTCGTTGTGGGCGAGCGCCGGATCGCGCTCGAGATCGGAGCGGCCGATCGCGGCCATCAGCCGCCGGAAGATGCTGTCGCCGTTGCCCGCGACCAGCACGTAGCTCGCGTCGTTGCAGCGATAGGCGTTGGACGGCACGATGCCGGGGAGCGCGCTGCCGGCCCGCTCGCGCACCGCGCCGAACGCATCGAATTCCGGCAGCAGGCTTTCCATCACGTTGAACACCGACTCGTAGAGCGCCACGTCGATGAACTGGCCCTCGCCGCCGCGCGCATCGCGGTGGTAGAGCGCGAGCATCACGCCGATCACGCCATGCAGCGCGGCGAGCGTATCTCCGATGGAAACCCCGACGCGCACCGGCACGCGCCCGGGCTCGCCGGTCAGATGCCGCAGCCCGCCCATCGATTCGCCGATCACGCCGAAGCCGGG
>JANPHA010000370.1:0-7388 GCA_031424255.1 Burkholderiales bacterium
TCCGAGCAGTCCCACGTCGACAACGTGTTGATCGAGCTCGACGGCACCGAGAACAAGTCGCGCCTCGGCGCCAACGCGATCCTCGCGGTGTCGGTCGCGTGCGCCAAGGCCGCCGCGGAGGAGTCCGGGCTCTCGCTCTACCGCTACTTCGGCGGCAGCGCGCCGAAGCGCATGCCGGTGCCGATGATGAACGTGATCAACGGCGGCGCGCACGCCAACAACTCGCTCGACCTGCAGGAATTCATGATCATTCCGGCCGGGCTGCCGAGCTTTCGCGACGCGCTGCGCTGCGGCGCCGAGATCTTCCACACGCTGAAGAAGATGCTCGACAAGGAGGGCATGTCGACGACCGTGGGCGACGAGGGCGGCTTCGCGCCCAACCTCCCGAACAACGAGGCCGCGATCCAGTGGATCCTGCGCGCGATCGAGGCGGCGGGCTACCACGCCGGCTCCGACGTGATGATCGGGCTCGACTGCGCGGCGAGCGAGTTCTACAAGGACGGCAAGTACCGCTTCGAGGCCGAGCGCCTCGCGTACTCGCCGGCGCAGATGGTGGACCTGCTCGCCTCCTGGTGCGACAAGTATCCGATCGTCTCGATCGAGGACGGCATGGCGGAGCAGGATTGGGACGGCTGGGAGCTCATCACGCGCCGGCTCGGCAAGAACGTGCAGCTCGTCGGCGACGACGTGTTCGTCACCAATACGCGCATCCTCGCCGAGGGGATCAAGCGCGGCGTGGCCAATTCCATCCTGATCAAGATCAACCAGATCGGCACGCTCTCCGAAACGTTCGAGGCGATCGAGATGGCCAAGCGCGCCGGCTACACCGCGGTCATCTCGCACCGCTCGGGCGAGACCGAGGATTCGACCATCGCCGATATCGCGGTGGGCATGAATGCGATGCAGATCAAGACCGGGTCGCTGTCGCGCTCGGACCGCACCGCGAAGTACAACCAGCTGCTGCGCATCGAGGAAGAGCTGGGCGAGGGCGCCGCGTACGCCGGGCGCGAGGCTTTCTACCAGCTTCGATGACGTGAGAGCCCTGTCCCTCATCCTCGCGAGCCTGCTCCTCGCCCTGCAATACCCGCTGTGGATCGGAAAGGGCAGCTGGCTCAAGGTGTGGGAGCTCGACCGCCAGGTGGGCCAGCAACGCGAGGCCAACCTCGCCCTCAAGGCGCGCAACGATGCGCTCGACGCCGAGGTCCGCGACCTGAAGCAGGGGCTGGAAGCGCTCGAGGAGCGCGCGCGCCTCGAGCTCGGCATGATTCGCAAGGATGAAGTCTTCTACCAGATCGTCCGCGCCCCGGGGCTGCGCGACGCGCGCGATCCGGCGCGACCCTAGGAACCAGATGCCGTACTCGATTGCGTTGGACAAGCCACGCCGGCTGGTGGTGGTAACGGTGACGGGAGTGGTGGACCGCGACATGGCCGAGCCGATGACGACCGCGGCGCGCGCCGCCGCAACGGAGCACGAATTCAACCTGCTCTACGACTTCCGCCAGGCGACGCCGGGCGAGGTCGACAATACCGACGTGTTCTGGTTTCCGCGCAAGATCGCCGCGCTCAGGACTCCCGGTGCGCACCGCGTGCGCGCCGTGCTCCTGCATACGCCCCCCTACCGCGCCTTCGCGCAGCACTGGGAGAACACGTTCAACAACGTCGGCCTGCAGGTGCGCGCGTTCGAGGACGAGAAGGCCGCGATCGCGTGGCTCACCGAATGATCAGTCGACTTTCGCGCCGGAATCCTTGACGACCCTGGCCCACTTCGCGGTTTCGACGCGCACCAGCGTCGCGAGTTGCTCCGGAGTTCCGCCGCCGCTCTCGGCGCCCTGCTCGGCGAAGAACCTGCGAGTCTCGGGAGATTCGAGGATCGCGCGCAACTCGCGGTTGAGCCTGTCGATGATTTCCTTCGGCGTTCCCGCGGGAACGAAGACCGCGTTCCACGAAGTCGACTCGTAGCCGGGAAGCCCGGCTTCGGCCACCGTCGGCAGCTCGGGCAGCGCGAGCGCGCGCGTGGCGCCGGTCGTGGCCAGGGCGCGCAGCTTGCCGCCCTTGATGTGCGGCATCGAGGCCGAGAGGTTGTCGAACGCCATGTTCACCTGGCCCGACATCAGGTCGATCAGCATCGGCCCGCTGCCCTTGTACGGGATGTGCGTGATGTCGAGCCCCGCCATCGCCTTGAACATCTCGCCCGACAAATGGATCGAGGTGCCCGATCCGCTCGACGCGAACGTGATCTCACCGGGCTTCGCCTTCGCCATCGCGATCACGTCTCTCACCGATTTCGCCGGGGATGCCGCGGGGACCACCAGCACGTTGGGTGTCGTCGAGAGCAGGATCACCGGGGCGAAATCGCGGATGTTGTCGTACGGCAATTTCGAGTAGAGGCTCGCGTTGATCGCGTGCGTGCCCACGGTGCCGACGACGAGCGTGTAGCCATCGGGCGGCGACTTCGCGGCGAGGTCGGTGCCGATGTTGCCGCCCGCCCCGGGCTTGTTCTCGATGACCACCGGTTGGCCCAGGCGCTCGCCGAGCTTGCCCGCGACCGCGCGCGCGGAGATGTCGGTCGAGCCCGCCGGCGGAAAGGGCACCAGCATCTTGATCGGCTTGTTGGGGTACTGGGCCGAGGCGAGCGTCGCGGCGGCGAGCGCCACGGCGGCGAGGGCGGCGAGGGCGGCGCGGGGGATGAACCATGCCATGGTCGTGCTCCTCGGAAGAGGTCGGTCGAGTTTACGCGGAGATCGCGCGAGTGCGTGCGGGGATGTTCAACTCCCCCGGCGAGCCAGCCAGATGCCGGCGAGAACGATCGCGCCGCCGACGAATTGCATCGGCCCGACCGCCTCGCCGAAGAGCGCCCACGCGAAGAGCGCCGCCATCACCGGCTGGATCAGCAAGGACACGGACGACAGCGACGCGCTCAAGTGCGCGAACGCATAGGCGATCAATCCCTGCCCGAGGATCTGCGAGATGATTGCCAGCCCGAGCAGCACGAGCCAGCCGAACCCCGAGGAGGGCAGGAACGGATGCGGCATCAGCAGTGCCACGGGCAGCAGCAGGATCGCGGTGATCGTCGTGCTCCACGCCATCAGGCGCGCGGTCGAGGCGTTCGCATCGCGCGCGAACTTGATCGCCAGCATGTAACCCGCATAGAACATCGCGGTGAGCGCACCCAGCGCATCTCCCAGCAGGCGCGTGCCGCCGAGGCTGAAGTTCGGACCCACGAGCACGAACATCCCCGCGATCGCGACGAACATCCCGGCGAGGAACATGCGCGTCACCGATTGTTTCCAGACGAGCCACCCGGCGAGCGTCACGAAGATGGGCGCCAGGTTGGCGAGCAGCGTCGAGTTCGCCACCGAGGTGTAGAGGATCGAGAAGTGCCACACGCCGAGGTCGAGCGCGAAGAAGACGCCCGCGGCGATCAACGCAAGCCAGTGACCCTCTCCCCCGGCCCCTCTCCCAAGGGAGAGGGGAGGCATTGCTCCCTGTTTTGACCGCCGCATCAACAACCACACCCACAACAAAGGCGCCGCCAGGGCGCAGCGCCAGAACGCACTCGCGACCGGACCCGTATCGGAGAGCCTCACGAAGATGGGCGCGAAGGCGATCGCGCATCCGCCCGCGAGGAGGCAGAGGAAGGCAACCCGGCTCATGGAGGCGGATATCATAGCGGACGCATGCCCTCCGAAATCCTCTCCGCGGTGATCCTGCTGCTGCTCGTGGTCGATCCCTTCGGCAACGTGCCGCTGGTGAACGCCATGCTGGCGGAGGTGTCCGCGCGCCGCCGCGCGCTCGTGATCGCGCGCGAATGCGCGATCGCGTTCGCGATCCTGATGGCGTTCATGGTGGGCGGGCACAAGTTCCTCCAGGTGATGCACCTTTCCGAGACGTCGTTGTCGATAGCAGGGGGTGTTATCCTTTTCATGATCGCGATCCGCATGGTGTTCGGCCATCCGGAGGGCGCCTTCGGGCTGCAGCCGCGCGGCGAGCCGCTGATCGTGCCGCTCGCCATACCGCTGATCGCCGGCCCTTCCGCGCTCGCCACCGTGATGCTGATGGCCACGCGCGAGCCCGAGAAGATGGGCATGTGGGCGGTGGCGCTCACGATCACGATGGCGCTCGCGGCGTTGATCCTGCTGGCGGGCGAGAAGCTGCAGCGCTGGCTGGGCGAGCGCGCGATGCAGGCGGTGGAGCGGCTGATGGGCCTGATCCTCACGGCGATCGCGGTGGAGATGCTGCTCACGGGAATACGCGCGTTCGTGGAAGGACTCAAATGAGCAAGGCATTCACGCGCGAAGACGACAACGCGCCGGAAGAAGACCATGACGTCGAGGAAGAAAACCCGATCCCGCCGGGCTCGAAGAACTACCTCACGCCCGCGGGCTGGCGGCGCATGCGCGACGAGCTCACCTGGCTGGTGAAGACGGAGCGTCCCAACGTGACGTCCGTGGTCTCGTGGGCGGCGAAGCTCGGCGACCGCTCGGAGAATGCCGACTACCAGTACGGCAAGAAGCGCCTGCGGGAAATCGACCGGCGCATCCGCTACCTCACCAAGCGCCTCGAGGCCGCGGAGGTCGTCGATCCCGCCACGCGCGAGGAGACCGACCAGGTGTTCTTCGGCGCGACCGTGACCTATGCGACCTCGTCGGGCGAGGAGCAGACCATTCGCATCGTCGGCATCGACGAGACCGACCTGCCGCACAATTACGTGAGCTGGGTCTCGCCGGTGGCGCGCGCGCTGATCAAGGCGCGCGAGGGCGACACGGTGCACCTGCGCACGCCCGGCGGCGAGGAGGATCTCGAGATCCTCGAGGTGCGCTACGAGGCGATTCCGATGGATCCTTTCGTGCCGGTGAAAAGCCTGTGGGCCCCCAATACCCGATGACATTCCTGCGACGCTTTCCGCGGCTCGGCCGCCTGCTGCTGCTGGGCGCATTCGCGCTTGCGGCCGCCCCTGCCACCCAAGGGGCGAACTTCCTCTGGGAAGTCTCTTCCCTCACCAACCGCGCCTATCTCTTCGGCACCGTGCACGCCGGCAAGCCCGAATGGTATCCGCTGCCCAAGGCGGTCCAGGACGCGCTCGCGGACGCGCGCGTGCTCGTGGTCGAGGCCGACGTCACCGACACCGCGGCGATGGGCAAGTACGGCGCTTCG
Source organism: Burkholderiales bacterium (assembly GCA_031424255.1). Classification (GTDB taxonomy): domain Bacteria; phylum Pseudomonadota; class Gammaproteobacteria; order Burkholderiales; family Usitatibacteraceae; genus Usitatibacter. Next base: position 5,155 of record JANPHA010000370.1, read on the forward strand.
ATGTCGTATGTGCCTCCGGATTCGCTGCGCAACCACGTCTCGGCGGACGCCTATGCGCGCTTCGTGCGCCTGCTGCCGCGCTACCGGTTTCCCGAGTCGCAGATGGCGCAGATGAAGCCGTTCATCGCGGTCTCGCTGCTGGTGTTCGCCGAATGGGCGCGCCTGGGATACCTGCCCAACCTCGGCCTCGATGCCGCGCTCATCAAGCAGGCCAAGGCGGAGGACAAGAAGATCGTCGAGCTCGAGGGCATCGATACCCAGATGCGCCTGATGGATTCGCTCTCCGAGAAGGAGAGCCAGCTGATTTTCGAGGGCACCCTCGACGCGCTCGAAAGCGGGCTCACCGGCGAGCAGATCGAGGGCCTGGTGAAGGCATGGCAGGTGGGCGATTCGAACGCGATGCTCGAGGTGGCGCGCAAGTACAACAGCCTCGTGCCGGGTGCGGCCGAATTCGAGGAGAAGTTCGTCTGGTCGCGCCACGACGAGATGCTGAAGAAGATCGAGGGCTACCTCAATTCGAAGGAGCGCCACTTCATCGCGGTGGGCAGCCTGCATCTCGTCGGCCCGCGCGGGCTGGTCGCGCAGCTGCGCAAGCGCGGCTACATCGTGCGGCAGGTTTTCGTGACACCCCTCGCGGAGAATCGCAAATGAGCCCACGCGCCGGCGGACGCCTGCTCGTCGACCAGCTGCTCGTGCACGGCGCCGACACGGTGTTCACGGTGCCCGGCGAGAGCTTCCTCGCGGTGCTCGACGGGTTCTACGATGTGCGCGAGCGGCTGAAGCTCGTCGTCTGCCGCCACGAGGCGGGCGCGGCGAACATGGCCGAGGCGTACGGCAAGCTCACCAACCGTCCGGGATTATGCTTCGTCACGCGCGGGCCGGGCGCCACGCAGGCCGCGATCGGCGTGCACACCGCGTTCCAGGATTCGACGCCGATGATCCTCTTCGTCGGCGACGTGGGCAGCGATTTCCGCGACCGCGAGGCTTTCCAGGAGGTCGACTTCGGCGCGATGTTCGGCCCGCTCGCGAAGAAGGTCGAGCGCATCGACGACGTGGCGCGAATCCCCGAGTATGTGGCGCGTGCGCACCAGATCGCGACCTCGGGACGCCGCGGGCCGGTCGTGCTGGTGTTGCCCGAGGACATGCTGGTGAGGCAGGCCGAGGTCGCCGACGCGCGCCGCTACGTGCCTTCGGAGCCCCACCCGGGCCGCGAAGGCATGGAGCGCTTCCGCCAGCTGCTGAGTGTGGCCAAGAGCCCGCTCGCGATCCTCGGCGGCAGCGGCTGGACGCACGAGGCGGTGAACGACATGCAGCGCTTCGCCGAGGCCAACGACCTGCCGGTCGCGTGTGCCTTCCGCTTCCAGGACCTGTTCGACAACCGCCATCCGAATTACGTCGGCGACGTGGGCATCGGCATCAACCCGGTGCTCGCCGAGCGCGTGCGCATGTCCGACCTGCTGATCGCGATCGGGCCGCGGCTGGGCGAGATGACCACCGGCGGCTACACGCTGCTCGCCTCGCCCGTGCCGCGCCAGAAGCTGGTGCACGTGCATCCCGGCGCGGAAGAGCTCGGGCGCGTGTACAAGCCGGAGCTCGGCATCCTGTCGGCGCTGCCGCACTTCGTGCGCGCCGCCGCGGCGATGGAGCCGATCGCCGCTCCCGCGTGGAAGGGCGCGGCGGCCGAAGCGCGCGCGGATTTCGTCGCGTGGACCTCGCGGCGCGAGATCCCCGGGCGCGTGCAGATGTGGGACATCGTCGACTGGCTCGACCGCAATCTTCCGCCCGACACGATCTACACCAACGGCGCCGGCAATTTCGCGACCTGGCTGCACCGCTTCCACAAGTACGGGCCGCTGCGCACGCAGCTGGCACCTACCTCGGGCGCGATGGGCTATGGAGTTCCCGCCGCGATCGCGGCCAAGATCGTGCGGCCCGAGCGCACCGTCGTGTGCTTCGCGGGCGACGGCGATTTCCTGATGTCGGGGCAGGAGCTCGCCACCGCGGTCCAATACGACGCGCCCGTCATCTTCGTCGTGATCAACAACGGCATGTACGGCACGATCCGCATGCACCAGGAGAAGCACTATCCGGGAAGGGTCTCGGGGACGGAGCTGCGCAACCCCCACTTCGCCGCCTACGCGCGCTCGTTCGGCGCGCTCGGGGAGATCGTCGAGGACACCGCGCAGTTCGCGCCGGCGATGGAGCGCTGCCTCGCATCGGGCAAGCCCGCGTTG
>JANPHA010000371.1:0-1504 GCA_031424255.1 Burkholderiales bacterium
GCCGTTCAGCATCGCGCAGAAGAAGGGCGATCCGATCGTCTTCGCGTCCGACGAATTCATCAACAAGAAGACGACCGCAGAAGCGCTCGCGGGCCTGCGCCCGGCCTTCGACAAGGCCGGCTCGGTGACGGCCGGCAACGCGTCGGGCCTGAACGACGGCGCCGCCGCGGTGCTGGTGATGTCGGCCAGGCGTGCCGCGGCATTGGGCTTGCAGCCCTTGGCCGTGATCCGCGCCTACGCGAGCGCCGGCCTGGACCCGACCATCATGGGCATGGGCCCGGTGCCCGCCTCGCAGCTGTGCCTGAAGAAGGCCGGCTGGAGCGCGAAGGATCTCGACCTGATGGAGATCAACGAGGCCTTCGCGGCGCAGGCCTGCGCCGTGAACCAGGAGATGGGCTGGGACACCAGCAAGATCAACGTCAACGGCGGCGCGATCGCGATCGGCCACCCGATCGGTGCGTCGGGCTGCCGCGTGCTCGTGACGCTGCTGCACGAGATGCGCCGGCGCAGCGCCAACAAGGGCCTGGCCTCGCTGTGCATCGGCGGCGGCATGGGCGTGGCGCTGGCCGTCGAGCGCGCCTGACTCCGATTCTTCACCAACCGACAGGAGCAATGAGATGAACCAAGAACGTGTGGTGCTGGTCACCGGTGGCATGGGCGGTCTGGGCGAGACGATCTCGACCAAGATGGTCGACGCGGGCTACAAGGTCGCGGTGACCTATTCGCCCGGCAACAAGACGCACGCCGAATGGGTGGCGCAGATGAAGGCAGGCGGGTACGACATCCTCGCCGTGCCGTGCGACGTGGCCGACTACGATTCCTGCGGCAAGGCCGTGGCCGAGGTGCAGGCCAAGCTCGGTGCCGTGGACGTGCTGGTGAACAACGCCGGCATCACGCGCGACATGACCTTCAAGAAGATGGACAAGGTCAACTGGGACGCCGTGATGCGCACCAACCTCGACAGCCTGTTCAACATGAGCAAGCAGGTCGTCGACGCGATGGCCGAGCGCGGCTGGGGCCGCGTGATCAACGTCTCGTCGGTCAACGGCAGCAAGGGCGCCTTCGGCCAGACCAACTACTCGGCCGCGAAGGCCGGCGTGCACGGCTTCACCAAGGCGCTCGCGCTCGAGGTCGCGAAGAAGAACGTCACCGTCAACACGATCTCGCCGGGCTACATCGGCACGAAGATGGTGATGGCGATTCCGAAGGAAGTGCTGGACTCGAAGATCCTGCCGCAGATCCCGCTCGGCCGGCTCGGCAAGCCCGAAGAAGTGGCCGGCCTGGTGATCTACCTCGCCTCCGAAGAGGCCGCGTTCCTGACCGGCGCCAACATCGCGATCAACGGCGGACAACACATGCAATAGCAGCAGGGTCAGCGGACTCGCTCTCGAACAACCACACGAGGAACCAAGAATGATCAAGTCGGGGATCGACCAGGACGCACTCATCGTCATGTTCGCCGAAGCCACGGCCAAGCAGGGCGAAGCCCTGCGCAAGGCCGTCG
>JANPHA010000372.1:0-1529 GCA_031424255.1 Burkholderiales bacterium
TGCTCACCGGCAATCAGCGTGGTCTCGCCGCCGTCGGTGATTTCCAGCTTCTGCATCATCTGGCGGCAGATCACTTCAATATGCTTGTCGTTGATCTTCACGCCCTGCAGCCGGTAGACGTCCTGGATTTCCTTCACCAGATAGATCGCCAGTTCTTCCATGCCCTTGATGCGCAGAATGTCATGCGGCGAGGGGTTACCTTCGACGATATAGTCGCCCTTCTCCACATAATCGCCTTCGCGCACGCTGATATGGCGGCCCTTGGGGATCAGATACTCGGTCGGCTCAAGCTTGTCCGACTTCGGCTTGACGATGACGCGGCGCTTGTTCTTGTAGTCCTTGCCGAATTCGACAAAGCCGTCGGTCTCGGCCAGCACGGCCGCTTCCTTGTGCTTGCGGGCTTCGAACAGTTCCGCAACGCGCGGCAGACAGCCGGTGATGTCGCGGGTCTTGGCGCCTTCGGTCGGAATACGCGCGATGACGTCGCCGGCCCGGATGGTCGAACCGTCTTCCACCGACAAGATCGCGTCGGGCGAAATCGCATAACGCGCCTCGCCGCCATTGGGCAGCTGGGTGATCTTGCCCTTCTTGTCGAGAATGATGATGGCCGGACGCAGTTCGGGGGCGTTCTTGCCACCGGTGCCGCGGCTGTCGATCACCACCTTGGACGACACGCCGGTCTTTTCGTCCGCCACTTCGCGCACGGTGACGCCGAAGATCAGGTCTTCGTACTTCACGGTGCCTTCCACGTCGGTCAGGACCGGCAAGGCGTTGGGATTCCATTCCGCGAGGCGATCGCCGCGTTTCACGTTCGCGCCCTCGTCCACCTTCAGGCGTGCGCCATAGGTGATGCGATAGGTGGCGCGTTCCTGGCCCTTGTTGTCGGTGATCACGATCTGCATGTTGCGCGACATCGCGATCAGCTCACCATCGGTGTTCTTGACGATGTTGCGGTTCACCAGCTTGACCTTGCCGTCATACGACGCCTCGATCTTCGACTGGCCGGCAACCTGCGCCGCGCCGCCGATATGGAAGGTACGCATGGTCAGCTGGGTGCCCGGCTCGCCGATGGACTGGGCGGCAATGACGCCGACAGCTTCACCGATGTTCACCGAGGTACCGCGCGCCAGATCGCGGCCATAGCACTTGCCGCAAACGCCTTCCGGCAGGTCGCAGGTCAGCACCGAACGGACGCGCACCTTCTGGACGTGAGCCGCTTCGGCCTTCTCAGCCAGATCTTCGGTCACTTCCTTGTTGCGCTTGATGATGACTTCGCCGGTATCCGGGTGCTTGATGTCCTCGGCCGTGGTGCGGCCCAACATGCGCTCGGTAAGCGAGGCCACGACCTGGCCGCCATCGATTTCCGCCTGGACCGTGACACCCTTCTTGGTGCCGCAGTCTTCGGCGGTGATGATGCAGTCGTTCGCCACGTCCACCAGGCGGCGGGTCAGGTAACCCGAATTCGCCGTCTTGAGCGCGGTGTCGGCCAGACCCTTGCGGGCGCCGTGGGTGGAGTTGAAGTACTCCAG
>JANPHA010000373.1:0-16187 GCA_031424255.1 Burkholderiales bacterium
GCCATCGTGAGGGACCTGAGCGAGCTCGCGCCGCTGCTCGGTTAGAACGCAATTCGGGGGTCAGAATCCCCAAATCGTTAGAAATTCGGAGTATGACCCCCCAAATTCGTGTGCGACTATTACTGGAAAGCTTCCTCGCGCCGCTTCGAGATCGACGGGGCGAGGACGAGGCCGATGAGGATGCCCGAGATGATCAGCAGCGTGAGGCTGATCGGGCGGGTGAAGAACACGGCGGGATCGCCGCGCGACAGCAGCAACGCTCGTCGCAGGTTCTCCTCCATCATCGGTCCGAGCACGAACCCCAGCAGCAAAGGCGCGGGCTCGACCTCCAGCTTGATGAAGACGTAGCCGATGAAGCCGAAGAGCGCGGCCAGCAATACATCCATCGACGCATTGCTGATCGAGTAGACCCCGATGCAGCAGAAGATCAGGATCGCCGGGAAGAGGTAGTCGTATTTCACCGTGAGCAGCTTCACCCACATGCCGATCAGCGGCATGTTGAGCACCACCAGCATCAGGTTGCCGACCCACATGCTGGCGATCATTCCCCAGAAGAGGTCGGGCTTCGCGGTCATGATCTGCGGACCCGGCTGGATGCCGTGGATGATCATCGCGCCGATCATCAGCGCCAGCGTCGGGTTCGACGGGATGCCGAGCGTGAGCAGCGGGATGAACGAGGTCTGCGCCGCGGCGTTGTTGGCCGATTCCGGCGCGGCCACCCCCTCGATCATGCCGGTGCCGAATTTCTCCGGAGTCTTGGACATCTTCTTCTCGAGCGTATAGGCCGAGAACGAGCCGAGCACCGGGCCGCCGCCCGGCAGAATGCCGAGCGCCGAGCCGAGGATCGTGCCGCGCACCGTCGGCATGAACGCGCGCTTGATGTCGACCCAGTTGGGGAGCAATCCGGTCACGCGCTTGGTGAACACCTCGCGCTCTTCGCCCTGCTCGAGGTTGCGGATGATCTCCGAGAACCCGAACATGCCCATCGCGACCGTGCCGATGCCCACACCGTCGATCAGCTCCGGCAAGCCGAAGCTGTAGCGCGCCACACCGGAGTTCACGTCGGTGCCGATCAGGCCCATCAACAGCCCGAGGATGATCATCGCGATCGCCTTGATGACCGAGCCGTGCGCCAGCACCACCGCCGCGATCAGGCCCAGCACCATCAGCGAGAAATAATCGGCCGGGCCGAACTTCAACGCGAGTTCCGCGAGCGGCGGCGCGAAGCCTGCGATCAGGATCGTGGCGACCGTGCCCGCGAAGAACGACGCGAGGGCCGCGATGCCGAGCGCCTTGCCCGCGTGCCCCTGCCGCGCCATCTGGTAGCCGTCCAGGCAGGTCACCACGGAGGACACCTCCCCGGGCAGGTTCACGAGGATCGCCGTGGTGGAGCCGCCGTACTGCGCGCCGTAGTAGATGCCGGCCAGCATGATGAGCGCCGAAACCGGCGGCAGCACGAACGTGGCGGGAAGAAGCATCGAGATCGTCGCGATCGGGCCGATGCCGGGAAGCACCCCGATCAGCGTGCCGAGCAGCACCCCGATGAAGCAATACAGCAGGTTGTTCAGCGTGAGCGCGACGCCGAAGCCGAGTATCAGGTTATTGAGGAGTTCCATGGTGGCCTCTTATGAGCGACACATCGCGACTGCCGACTGCAGGGACTCGATATCCGGGCACAGCGGGATCGGCAGCTTGAGCCCCCACACGAATACGATCGCGCAGAAGATCGTCAGCACGACCCCGAGAATGAGTGCGGGCTTGAGCCTGAACTCCTTGCTGCCGTAGCTCGCGATCACCACCAGCAGGAATCCGCCGATCAGCATTCCGACCGGTTTCAGGATGATTCCGAACAGCACCACCGCGCCGAGCACGAGCCCGATCGGGCGCCAATGGAAGCGCTCCACGTTGTCCTTGGGATCGGGCTCGCCCTTGAGGCCGGTAAAGGCGATGCCCAGGCCGAGGAAGAAAAGGATCAGCCCCAGCCAGAAGGGGAAGAACCCCGGTCCCATGCGCGCCGGGGTTCCCATCGAATAGCCCGGCAATATCGTCGTGTCGCCCAGGCTCACACCGCGCGCGATCAATGCAAACATCGCGCCAATGGCGACGAACAACACGCCGCCCCAGAAATTCCTTTGGTGGCCGATTTTCATGTCGTCTCTCGATTCTTATGGGGAATGATGGGAACAACGAACGCGCGAGATTATGTCAGCAAGCCGGAATCGCTGCCATCCTGCGCCGCAGCACTGTCCGGTGTCCACTACTTCAGCAGCCCGAGCAAGCGCGCCGAGGCGACGTACGCCTTCTTGCGATCCTCGAGGAAGGCGGGCATCTTGTCGTAGGTGATGTCGAGGATCTCGAGCCCCTGCTCGGTCATCTGGCGGCGGAATTCCGCGTCGCCGTTGATCTCCTCGAACATGTCGGAGATGCGCCTGCGCAGCTCTTCCGGCGTCGACTTGGGCACGCCCACGCCGCGGTAGGCCCCGTCGACCCAGTCGATTCCCAGCTCGCGGAAGGTCGGCACGTCCGGGAAGTACGCGAGGCGCTGCGGCGTGGCGACGGCGAGGAGCCGGGTCTTGCCCTTCTGGGCGAGGGCGAGCGAGTTGTACGACATCGCCCCGTCGACGTGCCCGCCGAGCAGCGACGCGATCAGGTCGCCGGTGCCCTTGAAAGGCACGTACGCGGTCTTGATCCCGGCGGCCTGGTTGAGGCGCTCGTGCGCGGCGTGGTTCGCCGAGTTGGTGCCCGAGCCGGCCATGTTGAGCGTGCCCGCCTTCGCCTTGGCCGCGGCGATGAACTCCTGGTAGGTCTTGAACGGCGATTCGGTGCGCACCACGATCGCGTCCGGCGTGTAGTTGAAGAAATGGACGTTGGTGATGTCGTCGGTCTGGTACTGCACGTTGCCCTCGAGGGGCTGCAGCACCAGGTGCGGCAGGTTGGTCCCCATGACCGTGTAGCCGTCGCCGGGGAACGAGTTGAGCTGCGACCAAGCGAGCGCGCCGCCCGCGCCCGGCTTCGATTCGATAACGATCTCCTGGCCGAACTTCCTGCGCCACACCGCCTGCTGGAAGCGCGCCGCGATGTCGGATTCCCCGCCCGGGGCGAACGCGATGATGTAGCGGACCGGCTTGTCGGGATAGGCCGCGCGGGCGGGCAGCGCCAATGACGCGGCCGCGGCCGCGCCCGCCGCCAGGAACTCTCTTCTCCTCATCTTCTCTCCTCGTTTCGATTATTGACAAGCAACCTTGCGCCAAGCTTGCGCTCGCCGGCGCTCGCGCCGCTACAACGCCTCCGCGATCGCCTTGCCGACGTCGGCCGTTCCCGCCTTGCCGCCCATGTCGCGCGTCCTCGGGCCTTCCTTCAGCACCGTCTCGATCGCCCGCTCGATCGCATCCGACGCGTCCTTGTGCCCGAGATGCTCGAGCATCATCGCTCCCGACCAGATCTGCCCGATCGGGTTGGCGATCTTCTTGCCGTAGATGTCCGGGGCGCTGCCATGCACGGGCTCGAAGCACGAAGGATATTGCCGCTCGGGATTCAGGTTCGCGGAAGGGGCGATGCCGATGGTCCCGGTGCACGCGGGCCCGAGGTCCGAGAGGATGTCGCCGAACAGGTTGGATCCCACCACCACGTCGAACCAGTCGGGATGCTGCACGAAGTGCGCGGTGAGGATGTCGATGTGGTACTGCGAGGTCTTGATGCCCGGGTACTCGGCCGAGATCGCCTTGAAGCGCTCGTCCCAGAACGGCATCGTGATCGAGATGCCGTTGGACTTGGTGGCCGAGGTGACATGCTTCTTCACGCGCTTCTTCGCCAGCTCGAACGCGAAGCGCATGATGCGGTCCGTGCCGCGCTTCGTGAAGATCGAAAGCTGCGTGGCGAACTCGTTCTCGGTGCCGGCGTACATGCGCCCGCCCGCGTTCGAGTACTCCCCCTCGTTGTTCTCGCGCACCACCCAGAAATCGATATCGCCGGGCTTGCGGTTCGCGAGCGGGGAAGGCACGCCCGGCATGAGCCGCACCGGCCGCAGGTTCACATAGAGCTGGAACTCGCGCCGGATCGGGATCAGCAGGCCCCAGAGCGACACGTGATCGGGAACGCCCGGGAATCCGACCGCGCCGAGGTAGATCGCGTCGTGGTTGCGGATCGACGCGAGCCCGTCCTGCGGCATCATCACGCCGTGCTTGCGGTAGTACTCGCAGCTCCACGGCTTCTCGTCCCACGCGAGCGCGAAGCCGAACTTGCGGCCCGCGGCCTCGAGCACGCGCTGGCCCTCGGGAACGACTTCCTTCCCGATCCCGTCGCCGGCAACCACGGCGATGCGATGCGAGGCTTTCTCTTTCTTCTTCATTCGAAAAATTTCTCCAGCTCGGTGGCGACAAGATCGGGGACTTCCTCGGCCAGGTAATGGCCGGCGGGCAGCGAGTGCCCGCGGACATTCTCGGCCACGCGCTTCCATTCGTCGAGCGGGCGGAAGCAGCGCTCGATCACGCCGTTGGCACCCCACAGCACCAGCAGCGGCGCGGCGACCTTGCGCCCGGCCGCGCGGTCGGCGCGGTCGTGCTCGAGATCGATCGAGGCGGCCGCGCGGTAATCCTCGCAGCTCGCGTGCACCATGCCCGGCGTGAAGCAGCGCTTGTATTCGGCCCACGCCTCGGGCGTGAACGGCGAGAGCGCGGCGCTGCCCGAGCCCATCTTCGCGGGCAGCACGAACTCGGCATCGTTGCCGATCATGCGCTCCGGAACCGGCGCGGGCAGGATCAGGAAGAACCAGTGCCAGTAGGCGCGCGCGAACGCTTCCGTCGTCTGCTCGTACATCGCGAGCGTCGGCGCGATGTCGAGCACCGCGAGCTTCTCCACGCTCGCCGGATGGTCGACCGCGAGCCGATGCGAAACGCGTCCGCCGCGGTCGTGGCCGGCGAGCCGGAAACGGCCGTGGCCGAGAGAGCGCATCAGCTCGACCTGGTCGCGCGCCATCTCGCGCTTCGAGTACGGCGCGTGGTCGGGCGTGGTGGCGGGCTTGCCCGAGTCGCCGTAGCCGCGCAGGTCGGAGGCGACCACGTTGTAGCGCTGCGCGAGGCGCGGCGCGATCTTGTGCCAGATCGCGTGGGTCTGCGGGTAGCCGTGCAGCAGCAGCAGGGCGGGGGCGTCGCGCTCCGGGCCGACCACGGCATGGATGTCGGCGCCCGTGGTGCGCACGAGCTCGCGGCGGAATCCGGGGAAGAGGTCCATTCGCTATCCTAACGCGGCGCGCAATTGCGCCTTGAGCACCTTGCCATAGTGGTTCTTCGGCAGCCGGTCGACGAAGCGATATTCCTTCGGCCGCTTGAAGCGCGCGATGTGGTCGAGGCACAGCCGGTCGAGCTCGGCCTCGGGCGGCGGGGCGCCGCGCGCGACGATGAACGCCACCACGGTCTCGCCCCATTCGCGATCCGGGCGCCCGATCACGCACGCCTCCGCGACCGCCGGATGGGCGAGCAGCACCTCCTCCACCTCGCGCGGATAGATGTTGGAGCCGCCGCTCACGATCAGGTCCTTGCTGCGGTCCTTGAGCGTGAGGAAGCCGTCCGCGTCGAACGTCCCGAGGTCGCCGGTCCAGAGCCAGCCATCGCGCAGCGCGGCGGCACTCGCCTGCGCGTTGCCCCAGTAGCCCGACATCACCACGTCGCCGCGCACGCAGATCTCGCCCACCTCGCCGGCGCCGGGCTCGCGGCCGTCGGGCGCGCGGATCGTGACCTCGACCGCGGCTTGCGGCAAGCCGACCGAGGCGAGGCGCTCGAGGTGGCGCGGATGATCGCGATCGGCGTGGTGCCACTTCGACAGCACCGTGATCGTCATCGGACTTTCTCCCTGGCCGTAGATCTGGGCCAGCCGGTTGCCGAAGACGCGCGTGGCGGCCTGCAGGTCGGCGAGGTACATCGGGCCGCCGCCGTAGACGAGCGTTTGCAGGCCGGGCGCATCGCGTCCCGCGGCGGCCGCGGCCTCGGCGAGGCGCTTCACCATCGTCGGCGCGGCGAACATCGAGACCTTCGCATGCGCGCCGAGCAGGTCGAGCACCTCGCCGGGCTCGAACGCGCCGGATTCCGGGACAACCTGCGCGGCGCCCTTCGCCAGGTGCGTGAAGGTGTAGAGGCCCGAGCCGTGCGACATCGGCGCCGCGTGCAGCAGGCGTCCGTCGGGCTCGACCGCGTCGACGTCGCCGAAGTAGCCGAGCGTCATCTGCGCGAGGTTGCGATGCGAGAGCATCGCGCCCTTGGGACGGCCGGTGGTGCCGCTGGTGTAGAAGAGCCATGCGAGAGCATCGGGTGCCGCCGCGGCCGGGGGCGCGGCGTCGGCGGCCACCATGCCGCCCAGCTGGCGCGGATCCTCGAGCGTGAGCCGCGCGCCCGAATCCGCGACGATGAAGGCGACCTCCTTCGGGTGCAGCTTCGCGTTGACCGGCACCGCCACCAGCCCCGCCCACCAGATGGCATAGAGCGCCTCGAGGTACTCGGGGCAGTTTTTCATCACGATCGCCACGCGCTCGCCGGGCGCGAGGCCCAGGCGCGAGCGAAACCCGGCGGCGAGCCGCGCCACGCGATCCGCGAGCTCCCCGTAGGTCGCCCACGCAGCCGCGCCCCGAAAGAGGGCGTTTCGCCGCGGCGCGGCCCGTGCCGAGCGCTCCAGCCAGGTGGCGATGTTCATGGGGTGCGATGAGTGAGAATGCGCATATCGGTCCGGGTGAATCCACGCCATAATCTGGCCCGTAGATTCTGCCTCAACGCCCGCATCGGGCGGCCTGCACCAGGGAGAAGAAGAATGGGCCTGCGCCTCAAGTTCAACATCGTGCTCGCACTCGTGTTCCTCGCGGGGATCGCGGTCTGCGCAGGGGTCTCGCACAAGCTGCTGCAAGATAACGCGAAGCAGGAAGTGCTGCGTAACGCCGGCCTCATGATGGAGGCGGCGCTGTCGATCCGCGGATATACCGTCTCGCAGGTGAAGCCGCACCTCGAGTCGCAGCTCGCCGAGACCTTCCTGCCGCAGACCGTGCCCGCGTTCGCGGCGACCGAGACCTTCAACTCGCTGCGCAAGAAGTATCCCGACTTCAGCTACAAGGAAGCGACGCTCAATCCCACCAACCCGCGCGACCGCGCGGTGGAATGGGAGGCCGACGCGGTCAACTATTTCCGCAACGCCGGCGAGATGTCCGAGCTCACCGGCGAGCGCGATACACCCTCGGGACGCATGCTCTACATCGCGCGCCCGATCCAGATCAAGGACCCGGCCTGCCTCGCCTGCCACAGCGTGCCGTCGGCCGCGCCCGCCTCGATGATCAAGCTCTACGGGGAAAACAACGGCTTCGGCTGGAAGCACAACGAGATCATCGGCGCGCAGATCGTGTCGGTGCCGATGTCGCTGCCGATCAAGAACGCGAACGATGTGTTCCTGGTGTTCATGGGCTCGCTCGGCGCGATCTTCGTGGTCACCTTCATCGTGCTGAACGTGATGCTCTCGCTGCTCATCATCCGGCCGATCGCGCGCATGTCCTCGGCCGCGGACCGGATCTCGCAGGGCGACTTCAACGTGCCGGAGTTCAAGGGCGGCAAGGACGAGATCAGCGTGCTCGGCACGTCGTTCAACCGCATGCGCCGCAGCCTGCAGAAGGCGTTCAAGCTGATCGAGCGCTGAAGAGCGCCCGCGGCGGGCCCATGGCGGAAATCCCGGCATCCATCGGCAAGTACCGGATCAGCCGCGCGCTGGGCAAGGGCGCGATGGGGATGGTGTACGAGGGGTTCGATCCGATCATCGAGCGCAAGGTCGCGATCAAGACCATCCTCGGCGAACACTTTGACGCGGCCGACATGGACGAGGCGGTCACGCGCTTCCGCCGCGAGGCGCAGGCGGGCGGCCGCCTGCAGCATCCCGGCATCGTCGGCGTGCACGAGTACGGCCATGAAGGCGACATGGCCTTCATCGTGATGGAGTACGTCGAGGGCCAGGAGCTCCGGCGCATGCTCGCCAACGGCCCGCGCTTCGAGCTGATCGACGTCTTCGAGATCATGAAGCAGCTGCTTGCCGCGCTCGACTATTCGCACAAGCAGGGCGTCGTGCACCGCGACATCAAGCCCGCGAACCTGATGATCCAGCCGGGCCCGAAGGTGAAGATCATGGACTTCGGCATCGCGCGGCTCGACTCCTCGTCGCTCACCCAGGTAGGCACCGTCATCGGAACGCCCACGCACATGGCGCCCGAGCAGCTGATCGGATTGCCCGCCGACGGCCGCTCCGACCTCTGGTCCGCCGGTGTCATCCTCTACGAGCTGCTCACCGGCAACAGTCCCTTCCTCGCGGCCACGCCCGCGACGGTGATGCACAACGTGCTGCAGCTCGAGCCGGAGAAGCCGACGCTCGCCAATGCCGCGCTGCCGCCGGGCTTCGACAACATCATCGCGCGCGCGCTCGCGAAGAAGCCCGAGCAGCGCTTCCAGACGGCGCGCGAGTTCTCGGCGACGCTGGTGCAGGCGCTGCAGGGCAAGCCGGTGAGCGGCACGGCGACGGCGCGGGCCGCTCCCGCGGCAACGCCAGCGCGGCCCGCGGTCGCGCTCTCGCCCGAATCGCTCGCCGAGATCGAGCGCTCGCTCTCGCGCCATATGGGCCCGATGGCGGGGGTGCTGATCCAGCGCGGCCACGCGCAAGCGAAGAGCGTCGAGGAATTCTTCCGGCTGCTCGCGGACAACATTCCCGACGACGCGGAGCAGGCCGCGTTCCTGAAGAAGATGCGGACGGTGAAGACGGTGGCGGGCGCCGATGCCGCCGCGACGATGGTCCCCGGGAAGGCGCCGCTCGGCAAGGCCGCCGCGGCCACGGCGCAATTCCCGCCCGAGGTCCTCGCCCAGGCGGAGAGGGCCCTCGCGAGCTACGTCGGCCCGCTCGCCCGCCTGCTGATCAAGGACGCCGCAAGCAAGTCGGGAAACCTGAAGGATCTCTACACGCAGCTCGCCGCGCATATCGACTCGGAAGACGAGCGGCGCGCGTTCCTCGCCTTGCTGGGGCGGTAGAATCCGCCTGCCTGGCCCTTCTCGAGGTCGCCGAGCTCCATGACCACCATTGTCGTCGTGCGCAAGGGCGCGAGCGCGGTCATCGCCGCCGATTCGCTCACGACCTTCGGGACCACGCGCCTGGCACCCGCCTACGATCGCCACCCGCAGAAGATCGCCCGCTACGGCGACTCGTTCATCGGCGTGGCGGGCAGCGCCGCGCACCAGCTCGTGCTGGAGAACCTGCTCGCGCGCACCCCCGGCCTCGATTTCCACGGCAAGGGCGCGATCTACGAATCGTTCCGCAAGCTCCACCCGATGCTGAAGGACGAGGCCTTCCTCAATCCGAAGGAAGAGGAGGACGACCCGTACGAGTCGAGCCAGATGACGGTGATGATCGCCAACCCCGCGGGCATCTACGCGGTGTACTCGATGCGCGAGGTGTTCGAGTTCGACCGCTTCTGGGCGATCGGCTCGGGACGCGACTTCGCGCTCGGCGCGATGTACACGATCTACGCCGAGACGCCGACCGCCGCGATGATCGCGCAGGCGGGCGTGATCGCGGGCGCGGAGTTCGATACCGGGACGTCGTTGCCGATCGACCTGCACGAGGTCGTGCTGCTCGGCTAGCTCCCGATGCGCATCGACAAATGGCTCTGGGCGGCGCGTTTCTTCAAGACGCGCAGCGTCGCGGTCGCGGCGATCGCCGCCGGGCATGTCTCGGTGAACGGCGAGCGCGCCAAGGCGGCGAAGGCGCTGCGCGTCGGCGACCGGGTAGTGGTGCGCAGGGCGCCGTTCGAGCACTCCGTGATCGTGAAGGCGCTCGCCGAGCTGCGCGGTCCCGCGAGTGTCGCCGCGACGCTCTACGAGGAGACCGAGGAGAGCCGCACGCGCCGCACCGCGCTCGCCGCCGAGATGAAGGCCCAGCCGCAGCCGCACTTCAAGGGCCGCCCGACCAAGAAGACGCGGCGCGACTACGAGCGTTGGCTGCGGCAGGGCGACGACGAGTGAAGTGACCGCGTCCAGCCCCGCCGAGACCCTCGCCATCGCCGCCGCGATGCGCGACAGCGCGTGGCTCTACAACGCCGCCGCGACCGTGCACATCGTCGGCTTCACGATCCTCGTGGGCGCGGTCGTGATGTTCGACCTGCGCGTGCTCGGCCTGTCGAGGCGGATATCGGTGCGTGCGCTCGCCCGCCACCTGCTGCCGTGGAGCCTCGCGGCGCTCCTCCTCATCGTGCCCACCGGGCTCGCGATGTTCTCCGCCCATGCCGACGATTTTCTCGCGAGCCGCCCGTTCGCCTACAAGATGGGGCTGCTGCTGGTCTCGGGGTTGAACGCCGCGTTCTTCCACACCGGCCCGTACCAGACGGTGAAGAGCTGGGACACGAACACGCGCGCGCCGTGGCTCGCGCAAGCCTCGGTGGCTGCGTCGATCCTTCTGTGGATCGGCGTCATCGCGTGCGGGCGCACTCTCGTGCACACCTAGATCACCAGGCGTTCGACGACCCGCAATCCACAACATCCATCGGGGCGAACGACGACGATCTCGCTGGTCGCCACCGACAGCTTCGTGAGCGCCGCGATGTTGACGTTGTGCGTGACCATCACGACGTTGCCGCCCATCGAGCGCGATGAATAGGTGCCGATGCGCTTTTTCACGCGCGCGGTGAAATCGGCATCGCGGTCGGGATAGTCGAAGAACGAGGAGAGCGGCTCCCAATCCTCGGCCTTCCCGAACGCGAGCATCGCGGTCTCGCGGCAGCGGCACCACGGGCTGGTGTACACGCGAGCGACCGGGATTTTCTCGCGGCGCACGCGCTCGCCGATGCGCCTCGCCTCGTCGCGGCCCTTCTCGGAGAGATTGCGTTGCGTCGAGCAGTCGTCGAGCCGCAGGCCGGGCGGATCGCCGAGCCCGGGCTCGGTCGAGGCGTGGCGCACGAGCAGCACGTAGCCGCCCTGGCGCAGGCGTGTCCACACGGATTGCGTTTCGGCGCCGAGCGCGGCCGCAGCGCCCAGGGCCAGCATGCCGAAAACGAATCGGCGCCGGTATCTCAGATCTTCACCGCCGGGTTGAGCGTGTAGCGGCCGGTGATCGCGGCCTGGGCGAGCACGTGGCCCGCGATCGCCTTGCGCACGTCCGCGCCGCCGAAGCGCTGCGGCAGGTCGAGCCGCCCGACGTCGAGCGCGTACACGGTGAACACGTAGCGGTGGGGCAGCGCATCGTTCCACGGCGGGCAGGGGCCGTCGTAGCCATGGTAGTCGCCGGACATTTCGGGGTCGGCCGCGAACCATCCGGTGTAGTCGTTGAGTCCCTGGCGCGCGCCGTGCGGCGCATCGGGGCCCGGCTTGCCGCGCGCCACCACCTTCGCGGAAAACTCGCCCGCGCTGATCGCCGGCACCGAGGGCGGAAGCTCGACCAGCACCCAGTGGAAGAAATCGACGCGCGCAAGCGAAGCCGGCACCGTGCGCCCTTCCTTGTTCACGTCGTCGCCCTTGCTCGGCACATCGGGATCGTGGCAGATCACGGCGAACGATTTCGTCCCCGCGGGCACGCCGCTCCAGGTGAGGTTCGGATTGCGGTTCTTCGAAAGCGTCGCGTGAGTCTTCGGATCCGGCGCGCAAAACGCGAACTCCGCGGGAATCGCGCCGCCGTCGGCGAAGCTCGAGCTGGAGAGCCTCACTTGGCGGGATCGCCCTGCTGCAGGATCTTCACGACTTCCACGTCGAAGACCAGCGTCGCGTTGGGCGGGATCTTTCCGCCGCCGGCCCCCGCGGCGCCGTAGCCCTTGTCCGGCGGGATGATCAGCACGCGCTTGCCTTTCTCCTTCATGCCGACGAGGCCCTCGTCCCAGCCCTTGATCACGCGTCCCGCCCCGACCATCAACCCGAACGGCGTGGAACGCCCCTCGGAGCTGTCGAACTTCTCGCCCTTCATGTCCTTCGCGCAGCCGTCGTAGAGCCAGCCGGTATAGGCCACGAGGACCGCCGTGCGGAAACGCACCGTGTCGCCCTCGCCCGGCGCGACCTCCTTCACCACGAGATCCTTCGGAGGGGCGGCGCACGCGCCCTTCGCGGCGGCGGCGGGCTTGGCGTCCTGGGCGTTCGCGAATCCCATGATGCCCGCGGTGAAGAGTACAACGGTCAATGCGTGTTTCAAGCGATGCTCCCGGAGTGATTGAAGGTGAAAGGAAGTGAAGCTGATTTACGCCCGCGTCACTCCGGCCCGTACTAGATGCCACCCATGGAGACGTATTTGATCTGCAGGAAATCGTCGATGCCGTACTTCGAGCCCTCGCGCCCGAGGCCCGACTGCTTCACGCCGCCGAATGGCGCCACCTCGGTCGAGATGAGCCCGGTATTCACGCCGACGATCCCGGCCTCGAGCGCCTCGGCCACGCGCCAGACGCGCCCGAGATCGCGCGCATAGAAATACGAAGCCAGCCCGAACTCGGTGTCGTTCGCCTGCGCGACCACGTCGGCCTCGTCCTTGAATCGGAACAGCGGGGCGACCGGGCCGAACGTCTCCTCGGTCGCGACGCGCATGTCCCTGGTAACGCCGGTGAGGATCGTCGGCTCGAAGAAGCGTCCGCCGAGCGCGTGACGCTTGCCGCCCAACGTGACCTTCGCGCCCTTGGAGAGCGCATCGGCGACGTGCTCCTCGACCTTCGCGACCGCCGCATCGTCGATCAGCGGTCCGAGGACCGCGCCGGCCTCGGTGCCGTTGGCCACCTTGAGCGCGCGCACCTTCTCGGCGAGCTTCTCGGCGAACGCGTCGTACACCGAATCCTGCACGTAGATGCGGTTCGCGCACACGCAGGTCTGGCCGTTGTTGCGGTATTTCGAGATCACCGCGCCGGCGGCCGCGGCATCCAGGTCCGCGTCGTCGAACACGATGAAGGGCGCGTTGCCGCCGAGCTCGAGGCCGAGCTTCTTGATCTGCTCGGCGCTCTGGCGCATCAGCACGCGGCCGATCTCGGTCGAGCCGGTAAAAGTGATCTTGCGCACGGTCGCGTTCGACGTCATCTCGGCGCCGAGCGCGCGCGCGTTGCCGGTGACCACGTTGAAGACGCCCTTGGGAATGCCGGCCCGCTGCGCGAGCTCCGCGAGCGCCAGCGCCGAGAACGGCGTCTGGCTGGCGGGCTTGAGCACCATCGTGCAGCCGGCGGCGAGCGCCGGGCCGGCCTTGCGCGTGATCATCGCGTTGGGGTCATTCCACGGCGTGATCGCGCCGACGACTCCGATCGGCTGCTTGATCACGACGATGCGCTTGTCGTTGGTGGGCGTGGGAATGATGTCGCCGTAGACGCGCTTGGCCTCTTCCGCGAACCACTCGATGAACGACGCGCCGTAGAGGACCTCGCCCTTCGCCTCGGCGAGCGGCTTGCCCTGCTCGAGCGTCAGCAGCATCGCGAGATCGTCGGCGTTGGCGACCATCAGCTCGAACCACTTGCGCAACAGCGCGGAGCGCTCCTTGGCGAGCATCGCGCGCCACGCGGGCAGCGCCGCGGCGGCGGCCTCGATCGCGCGGCGCGTCTCGGCGGTGCCGCAATCGGGCACGGTGCCGAGCAGCGTGGCGTCGGCGGGGTTGTCGACATTGATGCGGCCCCGGCCGTCGGCATCGATCCACTGCGCGTCGATATAGCAACGCTCGCGGAAAAGGCGGGCATCTTTGAGGCGGGAAATGGCGGACCGATCCTTGACTACGGCATTCATGGCGATTCCTCCTGGGAACCCGAAATTATACCTTGCGCCACCGCCACGCGACGCCTGCCCACGCGATCGCCGCCTGGACGCCCATCGCGAGCGCCGCCTGCCAGCCGCCCATCGAGCCGAACGGCATCACCAGCGCGGCGAGCAAGCCGAGCCCGGTCACCTTGAGCAGCCCGGGGATGACCCACGCGAGCAGCACGATATAGAGCATCGTCACCCCCTCGACCCGCCGCGGCCGCTTCGAGAGCGTGAAGAACACCATGATGCCGGCGTCGCGCACCGCCATCAGCACCATGGCGAGCGGGAAGAGCGTGATCACGCGCGGCCAGCTGCCGAACGGCAACGCTTCGGCGAGCGCCCAGGGTGCCACGATCGCGAACGGAATGGCGAGTGCCAGCGTCGTGCCCCACAGCGGCAGCTCCTGCAGCGCGTATTTCCAGTCGCCCGTGCCAGCGCGTGCCACGAGGCGGCGCAGCGTCATCGCGGTCATGTAGTCGGTGAACAGCGCGTAGTACGTAAGACCCAGCGTCGAGAAGAGCCCGGCCATCACGAAACCCGGCGCCGCGCCCACGGCCGACGGGAAGAATCCGGCGCAATAGGCCGCGAGGAAAAGCGCGAACGCCGGCCACGCCCAGGGCAGCTGGCGAAGCTTCAGCTCGCGCGCCATCTCGCGGTAGGCGCCGAGCACGCCCCACGCCGCGAACAGCGTGACCGACACGGCGGTGAAGACGATCGCGTCGTAGTCGCGGCCGAACCAGCGCGTTTCCGAGGCGCCCGCGCGCGTCGCGAACGCAAAGAAAGCGGCGGCACCGAAGAGCGCGGGCAAAAGCAGCGCGGTTCCGATCCGGTGCCCGAGCCGCGAATCCTTGCGCGAGGCCTGCAGGCTCGCCGCCATCGCCCCGCCGTGGATCGCCAGGCCCGAGGCCACCAGCACGAGCGCCAGCCACATCGTGCGCGCGATGCCGTACGCGATCGAGGTGGCGATCATCGCGATCACGCACCACGCGGCGCCGTACCAGGTGAACGCGGTCGCGCCGAAGAGCTTGCCCCAGGCCATCTGCCACGGCGTGAGCGCCGACAGCCGCTGCCAATCCCAGGTGCGCTCGCGCACCTCGTCGGTCACCGCGTCCGAGGCCTGGCGCGTGCCCCACAGGTGCACCAGCACGACGAAGACGCCGGTCGCGGCGCCGAACAGCGCGGTGCGCCAGTTCTCGGTCTCGGTGAAGAAGAAGAGCGCGAACACCAGCAGCAGCACCGCCGGCATGGCGACCAGCCGGTGCGTGGTGAGCTCGAGCCAGAGGTTGCGCCGCAGCTCGGGGTTCATGGCCGCTCGCCGCGCACGGTGCGCAGGTAGGAATCGTGCAGGTTCTCGCGCGCCTCCTCGAAGCTCGCGACCGCGAGCCCCGCCGCGACCAGCTCGCGCAGCAGTACCGCCTGCCCGGCCTCGTCGCCGCTCCACGCGAAGAGCGCCTCGCGGCCTTCGACCTCGACGGTGCTGACGCCGGGCTGCGCCGCGAGCAGGGCCTGCAACCGCTCATCGGGCGCCACGAGCGCGATACGCATGCGCCGCGTGAGCGCCGGGCCGCCGGCGCCCGCGAGGCTGCGCTGCTCGACGACGCGTCCCTTCTGCAGCACCAGCATTTCGGTGGAGTACTCGTCGAGCTCGGCGAGAATGTGCGAGGACACGACCAGAGTCATGCCCTCGGCGTGCAGCTTGCGGAAGAGTGTGGCGAGCGCGTGGCGCGCCTCGGGATCGAGGCCGGCGGCGGGCTCGTCCAACAGCAGCAGCTCGGGCGCATGGATGATCGATTGCCCGATCGCCAGGCGCTGGCGCAGGCCGCGCGACAGCGATCCGGCGAGCACATCGATGCGATCCGCGATGCCGAGCGCCGCGGCGGTGCGTGCCACCGCGCCCGGGATGTCGGCCGCCGGAGTGCCGTGGATCGCCGCGGAATGCGTGAGGCATTGGCCGACGGTGAGCGACTCGTAGACGCCGAAGAAATCGGAGAGGTACCCGAGGCGTCGATGGGCTTCGCGCGGCTCGTCGAGCACGTCGATGCCCGCGACCGAGATCTGCCCGAGCACCGGCGTCTCGAGCCCCGCCATGCAGCGCAGCAGCGTGGATTTGCCCGCGCCGTTGGGCCCAACGAGCGCGGTCACCGTTCCGGGCGCCAGCTCGAACGACACGTCGTCGAGCGCGCGCACGCCGGGATACTCGAAGCGCAGCTTCGCCACGCGAGCGATCGCGGCGCGGGTTTCGAACAGTCCGTAGGGGTGGTTTTCGGGGGGCGTCATGTGTGAATCCTCCCGATTGTAGCTATGATTAGCCGGTCACCGACTGGAGGCCCCTTCATGCAACGACTTCTCGCCGTCGCAGCCCTCGCCTTATTCGCCGCCGCAGCCCCCCTCACCGATGCCAAGACCCTGCGCTGGTCGAGCCAGGGCGACTACCTCACCGCC
>JANPHA010000374.1:0-35742 GCA_031424255.1 Burkholderiales bacterium
GGTCGAGGCGCGCGAGAGCGACCACAGCGCCGCGCAACGCTGGAAGGGCTAGCTCAGAAGCTGCAGAAGATCTCGCGCGTGAGCGAGATCATCTGCAGCACGCGCGGATCGCCGATGCGGTAGAAGACCTTGTTGGCTTCCTTGCGCGCGGTGAGCAGGCCGTTGTCGCGCAGCACGGCGAGGTGCTGGGAGATGTTGCTCTGCGACGTGCCGACCGCGTCGACGATCTCCAGCACCGAGAGCTCCTGGTTGCCCACCAGGCAGAGGATCTTCAGTCGCACCGGGTGGGCCATCGCCTGCATCGCGGCGCTCGCCGCGCGGATGTTGTCGCCCTTGCCGATCAGGTCGAAGATGTCGTCGGAGACCTTGGCCTTCGAGCGGCGCTTGCGTGGGGCGGGGGGCATGGCGCGACTGTAGGCGCGTATATCAGCGTTCGTCAATATTAGGCTTGACTAATATAGCGGCGCTTCCTAGACTCCGGGAATGAAGCCCCCAGGCCGCCTCGCTCGCGCACCGGAAGATTTCCTCGACCTCCAGCAGATCGCCGCGGTGCAGGCGGGCCGGCGTGATTTCCTGCGCTCGGCGTTGCTCGCGGCCTCGGCGGCGGCGGTGTTCCCGGCGCGGGCCGAGGCCCCATCATCCCCGGGCGACCCCGCGATCCTGAACCTCCCCGAGCACAGCCTCGGATTGGGCCAACCGGTCGCGGCGCGCCCCTACGGCTCCCCTTCGCAATACGAGAAGAACCTGCAGCGCCGCGAGAGCCCCGGCCTCACGCGCGTCGGTGCCGCTTCGGTGTCGTTCGCGCCGCTGCAGCGCCTCTTCGGCATCATCACGCCGAACGGGTTGCACTTCGAGCGCCATCACCAGGGCTGGTGGGACATCGATCCGCACCAGCATCGCCTGATGGTGATGGGCATGGTGCGGGAGCCCAAGGTCTACACCATGGACGATCTCATGAGGCTGCCGGCGGTATCGCGCATGCACTTCATCGAATGCGGCGCCAACACCGCAATGGAATGGGGCAACGTCGCGGTGCCGACGGTGCAATACACGCACGGAATGCTGTCATGCTGCGAATTCACCGGCGTCAAGCTCGCGACCCTCCTCGACGATTGCGGCTTCGATCGGAAGACCGGCAAGTACGTGCTGGCCGAAGGCGCCGACGGCTCGGGCATGACTCGCACCCTGTCCATGGAGCGCGCGCTCGACGACGTGATGGTGGCGTGGGCGATGAACGGCGAGATGCTGCGTCCCGAGAACGGTTACCCGCTGCGCCTCGTCGCGCCCGGCATCCAGGGCGTGTCGTGGGTCAAATGGCTGCGGCGCCTCGAGGTAGGCGATGAGCCCTGGGGCACGAAGGACGAGGTGCTGCACTACGTCGATCTCATGCCCGACGGGAGGCTGCGCCAATACTCCTCGATCCAGGAGTGCAAATCGGTGATCACGTCGCCCTCGGGCGGGCAGTTCCTTCTCGACCGGGGTTTCTACAACGTGACCGGGCTCGCATGGTCGGGCCGCGGCAAGGTGAAGCGCGTCGACGTCTCGTTCGACGGCGGGCGCAACTGGAAGACCGCGCGCCTCGAGAATCCGGTGCTTCCCAAGTGCCTCACGCGCTTCAACGCCGATTGGGCCTGGGACGGCAAGCCCGCGATCCTGCAATCGCGCGCCATCGACGAGACCGGTTACGTGCAGCCCAAGATCAACCAGCTGCGCGCGGTGCGCGGCACGCGCTCGATCTACCACAACAACGCGATCCAGTCGTGGCAGGTGGCGGATACCGGTGAGGTCGCCAATGTGCAGGCGTTTTGATCGAATCCTGGTGTGCGCAGCGGCGGCGATACTGCTTGCCGCTGCATCGGCCGCCGTTGCGGGAAATTTTCCCGGCGTGGGAAGGACCGCGACGCCCGCGGAGATCCGGGCGTGGGACATCGACGTGCGCCCCGACTTCAAGGGCTTGCCACCCGGCTCCGGCAGCGTAGCGAAGGGGCAGGAGGTCTGGGAATCGAAGTGCGCCTCGTGCCACGGCACCTTCGCGGAATCGAACGACGTGTTCATGCCGCTCGTCGGCGGCACCACGGCGCGGGACGTGAAGGAGGGAAGGGTGAAGGCGCTGGTCACGGGCGACGTCTTCCGCACCACGTTCATGAAGCTCTCGTCGATCTCCACGCTCTGGGACTACATCAACCGCGCCATGCCGTGGAACGCGCCCAAGAGCCTCGCCACGGAGGAGGTGTATGCGTCCGTCGCCTATCTCCTCCATCTCGCCGATATCGTGCCGGCGGATTTCGTTCTCTCCGATCGCAATATCGCCGAGGTGCAGGGCAAGCTTCCCAACCGCAACGGCATGACGCGCACCCACGGGCTGTGGGAAGTGAACGGCAAGCCCGATGTGAAGAACGTCGCCTGCATGAAGAACTGCCCGGCGCAATCGCGCCCGGCATCGGTATTTCCCCAGGAGGAGAAGGGCAGCCATGGCGACCTCGCGGACCAGAGCCGCCTGCCGGGACCCGCGACTGTTGCACCCGGCATCCAGGATCTCGCCCGCCGCAAGGGCTGTCTCGCGTGCCACGGCGTCGACAAGCGCATCGTGGGCCCCGGCTTCGCGGAGGTCGCGGCCAGATACCGCGGCGAGCCGGCAGGCGACGCGCGCCTCATCGACAAGGTGCGGCGCGGCGGCTCGGGCGTGTGGGGCCCGTTGCCGATGCCGCCGAATCCGGACCTGGCGGACGCGGATGCGATCGCGCTGGTCCACTGGATACTGAACGGGGCGAAGTGAGGACAGCCGCTCCGATCCCGTATACTTTTCCTTCAGGCGCAGGCCAATACAACGATGAGGAGCAATCATGAATAGCGGTCGCAGGAAGATGCTGCAAGGCACGAGCGGCGCGGCGGTGATAGGCCTCGCCATGGCGGCGGGACTCTTCAAGCCGAGCGGCGCCTGGGCGCAGCAGAGCTGGAACAAGGCGGCCTTCGACACCAAGTCGTTCAACGACGTGGTCAAGGCGCTCGGAGGCTCCACTGCCACCGAGAGCAAGGACATCCAGTTCGTGAACACGCCCGATATCGCGGAGAACGGTGCCGTGGTCCCGTTCACCATCTCGAGCAGGATTCCGAAGACCGAATCGATCGCGCTGCTGGTGGAGAAGAACCCGAACATCCTCACCGCGACCTTCACCATTCCCGAGGGCACCGAGGCCTGGGTGAACACGCGCGCCAAGATGGGCCAGACATCGAACGTCTTCGCGCTCGTGAAGGCCGACGGCAAGTACTACTACGCCACCAAGGAAGTCAAGGTGACGCTCGGCGGTTGTGGAGGCTAGGAGAAAATCATGGCAGACCCGATGAAGATCCGCGCCACCATGGCCGGCGACAAGGTGGAAGTTCGCGTGCTGATGGCCCACGAGATGGAGACCGGCCTGCGCAAGGACGCGAAGGGCGCGACCGTTCCGGCATGGTTCATCCAGAACGTGACCGCGACCCACAACGGCAAGACCGTGCTCTCGGCGGAATGGGGGCCCGCGGTCGCGAAGAATCCGTTCCTCGCGTTCCGCTTCACCGGCGGCAAGCCGGGCGACAAGATTGTCGTCACGTGGGTGGACAACCACGGCGACAAGCGCACCGACGAAGCCACCATCACCTGAGCCTGCGGAAGGGACAATCCATGCGCGTCGTGAAGCTCCTGCTGGCGGCCGTCCTTTTCCTGGCTGCGTTCGGCGCCGCCGCCGCACCCGGCGATCCGGTGAAGGTCGTCTATCACATGAACGAGGGCGTGGAGCGCGCGCCCCAGGCGATCCGCAACATTCGCAATCACCTCAACGCGGATCCGAAGGTGAAGATCGTCGTGGTGGCCCACGCCGCCGGCATCAACTTCCTGCTGCGCGACGCGAAGGATGCCAACGGCAACCCGTTCGAGGTCGCGGTCCAGGACCTCACCTCGAAGGGTGTCGAGTTCCGCGTCTGCGAATACACGCTCAAATCGCGCAACATCGATCCGAAGACGGTGCTCGAGGAGGCAAAGCTGGTGCCCTCGGGCGTGGCCGAGGTGGCCCGCCTTCAATTCCAGGAAGGCTACGCGTACCTGAAACCCTAGCCGCACCCCAAACCTACAACAACAGGAGGAGTCGTGAACCGGAGTCTTCGGGTCGCATTCGCATTATTCGTGCTGGCCTCGACGAGCGTGCTGGCTCAGCAACCTCGTACCGCGGTCGAGGAGATCGAGCGTTACCGCGCCGCCCTGGGCGGCGACAATCCCGCGGAGTTGTGGGAAGCGCGCGGCGAGACCCTTTGGAAGGAAGCGCGCGGCCCGAAGAAGGTGTCGCTCGAAAAATGCGACCTGGGTCTCGGTCCCGGCGTCGTGAAAGGCGTCTATACCGTGCTGCCGAAGTATTTCGCCGACTCGGACAAGGTCGAGGATCTCGAGTCGCGCCTGGTCACCTGCATGGTGGACTTGCAGGGCTTCACGCCCGAGCAGGCGAAGAAGGATCCGTTCGGCGGCCCGGGCAAGAAAGTGCCGATGGACGCATTGGTCGCCTATGTGACCGGACAATCGCGGGGCATGAAGATGAACGTCGCCGGCAGCCACCCGAAGGAACAGGAAGCCTACGAGGTCGGCAGGAAGATCTTCTTCTTCCGCGGCGGCACCCACGACTTCGGCTGCGTCACCTGCCACGGGGCCGACCAGCAGCGCATCCGCCTGCAGGACCTGCCCAACCTCACCAAGACCGCGGATGCGCAGAAGGCGTATGGATCCTGGCCGGCGTATCGGGTCTCGCAAGGCGAGGTGCGCTCCTTCCAATGGCGCCTGAACGACTGCTTCCGCCAACAGCGCTTTCCGGAGCTCGAGTTCGTCTCGCCGGCATCGGTCGCGCTCACGATGTTCCTTGCGAAGAACGCCAATGGCGGGGTGTTCGATGCCCCATCCATCAAGCGCTGAACGGAGACGCGAACCCATGAAGAAACAGACGTTGGTTGCGCTTTCGGTGGCGCTCGCCGTCGCCGCGGGCTGCGCCGCGATGACCGTGAGCGATGAGCAGCGCTCGGCCCAGGCGGTCGCGGTCATGAAGGCCTCGTTCAAGGAGAACGGCCAGGCGAAGCTCGATCGGCTGGACCAGGATGAAGTGCAGCGCCTGTGCACCCAATACAGTGACGGCAAGGCGATGCCGAAAGAGATCGCCGAGCGGCTGCAGGCGCAGCAGCTCGCGACGATCAAGTTCCCCACGGACGGCTACCTGGGCGACTGGAAAGCGGGGGAACGGATCGCGCAGACCGGCGTGGGCATGCAGTACAGCGACGATCCCAAGGCGGCGACCGGCGGCAACTGCTATGCGTGCCACCAGCTCACCAGGGCCGAGCTCGCGTACGGCACCATCGGCCCGACGCTCTACAACTTCGGCAAGCTGCGCGGCTACAACGCCGAGATGCAGAAGTACGCCTACGGCAAGGTCTACAACTCGGAGGCCTACGCGTCGTGCTCGACCATGCCGCGCTTCGGTCACAAGGGCATCCTCACCGAGAAGCAGCTGAAGGATGTCGTGGCGCTGCTGATGGATCCCGAATCCCCGGTCAACAAATGAGGTTGGCCGCCGTGATGGTCTGCCTGCTGCCGTTGCTCGCATCGGCCGAGAGCGCGACCCTCACGGTGAAGCAGCTCACTCCCGAATCCGCGCTCAAGGCCGCGCAGGCGGCGCTGGCGAAATGCCGCGCGGAAGGCTTCCAGGTCACGGTCGCGGTGGTCGATCGCAGCGGCATCACGCAGGTCCTGTTGCGCGATCGCTTTGCACCCCCCCACAGCGTCGACACCGCGCAGCGCAAGGCGTGGACCGCGGTCAACTTCCGCATGGGCACTGCGGCCCTCGATCGCGAGCTGCAGCCCGGCAAGCCTTCGGCGGGCATTCGCCACCTGCCCAACGTCGCGGCGATCGCCGGCGGCATGATCATCGAGGGCGGAGGGGCGCTCCTCGGCGGCATCGGCGTCTCGGGCGCGCCGGGACCACCGAATGACGACGTCTGCGCGGCGGCAGGCATCAAGGCGATCGCCGAAGACCTCGAGTTCTGAGCATGGATCGGCGCGAGTTCCTCGAAGCTCTCGCGGTGGCCGCGGCGTCGGGCCTGCCGCTGTCGACACGCGCGGCCGATGGCGAAGCGCTCTACGACCTTCCGGTCCAGGGGAAGGTGAGCCTGCTGCACATGACCGACTGCCATGCGCAGCTGCTGCCGGTTTTTTTCCGCGAGCCCAACGTGAACATCGGCGTCGGGCGCTCGCGCGGCAATCCGCCTCACCTGGTCGGCAAGCACCTGCTCGAGATCTACGGCTTCACGCCGGGCTCGCGCCAGGCGAACGCCTATACCCACCTCGAGTTCGAGAAGCTCGCGCGCCTCTACGGGCGCATGGGCGGCTTCGCGCATCTGGCGACACTCGTGAAGCGCCTCAAAGCCTCGCGTCCCGGCGCGCTGCTCCTCGACGGCGGCGACACCTGGCAGGGATCGGCCACGGCGCTCTGGTCGAAGGGCGAGGACATGATCGGCGCGCAGAAGCTCCTCGGCGTGGACGTGATGACCGGCCATTGGGAGTTCACCTATGGCCAGGAGCGCGTGAAGCAAGTCGTGGACGACGAATTCAAGGGCAAGATCGAGTTCCTCGCGCAGAACGTGGCGACCGCGGATTTCGGCGACCCGGTGTTCAAGCCCTACACGCTGCGCGAGGTGAACGGCGTGCTGATCGCGATCATCGGGCAGGCTTTCCCGTACACGCCGATCGCCAACCCGCGCCACTTCGTGCCCGACTGGACCTTCGGCATCCGCGAGGAGGAAATGCAGAAGCATGTCGACGAGGTGCGGGCGAAGGGGGCGAGGGCGGTCGTCCTGCTGTCGCACAACGGCATGGACGTGGACTTGAAGCTCGCACAGCGCGTGACCGGGATCCACGCGATCCTCGGCGGCCACACGCACGACGCGGTGCCGAAGCCGGTATTCGTGATGAACGGCGATCACGCGACGCTGGTCGCGAACGCCGGCAGCAACGGGAAATTCCTCGGCGTGCTCGACATGGACGTTCGCGACAACGAGGTCCGTCCGTACTACCGCATGCTGCCGGTCTTCTCCAACCTGCTGCCGCCCGACCGCGCGATGGCCGACTACATCGCGAAGGTGCGCAAGCCGCACGCGACGAAGCTCGCGGAAAAGCTCGCCGTCACGGAGGGGCTGCTCTATCGCAGGGGCAATTTCAACGGCACCGTGGACCAGCTGATCCTCGATGCGCTGATGAAGGTGAAGGGCGCCGAGATCGCGTTCTCACCCGGGTTCCGATGGGGTACGACGCTTCTCCCCGGCCAGGCGATCACGATGGAGAACGTGATGGACTGGTCGGCGATCACCTATCCCGCGACCACGCTCAACGATCTTTCGGGCGAGATGATCAAGACGGTTCTCGAGGACGTGTGCGACAACCTCTTCAATCCCGATCCGTACTACCAGCAGGGCGGGGACATGGTGCGCGTGGGCGGGCTCACCTACACCTGCACGCCGGGCGAAACGATGGGCAAGCGCATCAGCGACCTGCGCCTCGGCGGCATTCCGATCGATGCGTCGAAGACCTACAAGGTGGCCGGCTGGGCGCCGGTGGCCGAGGGCGTGAAGGGCGAGCCGATCTGGGACGTGATCACGGCGTACCTGCGAGAGCGCAAGATCGTCTCTCCGCCCGCGGTCAATTTCCCGAAGCTGGTCGGCGTCGAGGGCAACCCGGGGCTCGAGTGATGGCGCGTTGGCTTCTCGCGCTTCTCCTGGCGTGCACCGCCGCCGCGGCACGCGACTATCCCGCGATTCAATCGAAGGTTGCTGCGATCGCGGTGACGCCACGCGTCTTCTACGTGCAGGGCCGCCCGGGCGTGGCATCCGCGGAGAACGAGGGCTTCAACTCGAATGCGGGCTTCGTCGTGACCGATGCGGGCGTGGTGGTCATCGATGCGCTCGGCACCCCGGCGCTCGGCGCGGCGTTTCTCAAGGCCATTCGGTCCGTGACCGCGAAGCCCGTGGTGCGCGTAATCCTCACGCACTACCACGCGGATCACTTCTACGGCCTGGCGCCGCTGAAGGAAGCAGGTGCGCAGATCTGGGCACACGAGGCGGCGCGCGAGTACCTCGTGGGCGGCGACGCGGAGCGGCGGCTCGGGCAACGCGCGCAGGATCTCTTTCCGTGGGTCGACGAGAACATGCCGATCATCCGCCCCGATCGCTGGCTCGGGGAGAGCACGCGGTTCACGCTCGGCGGCGTCGGCTTCGAGGTGTACCACCTCGGCCCCGCCCACTCCCCCGAGGATGTGGTGATCGCTGTGCCGCAGGAAGGCGTGGTCTTCAGCGGTGACATCATTTTCTCGGGCCGCATTCCTTTCGTCGGCGAGGCCGACAGCAAGCGCTGGCTCGAGCGCATCGACCAGCTGCTCGCGATGAAGCCGCGCATCATGGTGACGGGGCACGGCGAGGTGTCGCGCGACCCGGTCCGCGATCTCGCCCTCACGCGCGACTATTTGCTCTTCCTGCGCTCTGCGATGGGCAAGGCGGTCGATGATTTCGTCCCGTTCGATGAGGCCTACGCGAAGACCGACTGGGGCCGCTTCGCCAGGCTTCCCGCCTTCGACGCCGCCAACCGCGTCAACGCCTACGGCACCTACCTGCTGATGGAGCGCGAGCTGCTGAAGAAATGAATACCGGGGTCAGACTCCCGTATTGCTATTTCCCGAACTTGTAGTAGGTCTCGTTCAGGAACGCGACGATATGCTCCTCGTCGTCGGGGAAGAGCTTCAGGTTGAGCTCCGTGTTGCACACCGCCACCTGGGCGGCAAGCTTCGGCAGGGTCGTGACCTTGCGGTCCTTGCGCAGGTAGATCGCCTTTGCGTCTCCGAGCGTCTTGTTGTGGTGGCAGGCCTCGCACCCGCTCGCCGCGACGAGCTTCTTTCCCTCGATCGGGTCGCCCGCTGCCAAGGCCGCGTTGGCGCCCAAAGCCCATGCGAGCACGAGAAAGGCGAGGGGCGTCCTAGCCACAGGAGGCACCCGGGGCGCGCGCGAAAGCCGCGGCGCGCAAGCCCACGAGCGTGCCGCGCGCGTTATCCACGCGCAGCAGGTCGCCGTCGAGGACCATCGAGACCCCGCGCATCCCCTCGTCGAACGCGCGCACCGTGGTCGCATTGATTCGCCCCGCGAACGTCTGCGGCGTCGCGAACTCGCCGCCGCTCACGGTGGCCTTGACGTTCTGGTATTTCTGCTCGAGCTGCAGGCTCGTTCCCTTCCAGCTTCCGGTTCCACACCAAGCGCCGTCGATCTTCGCGGGCACGATCCACAGGTGCACCGCGCTGGTCTTGCCGCGGCCTATCTTCTTCTCGGGTGCGGCGATGATGGTGGATTGGTCGGGCTTCCAGTCGGCCATGTCCCAGTCGTGGGAGACGACGCGCGTGCCGGGCTTGAGCGCGAGGATCGCGGGACGCAGCTGCAGGTTCACTTCCGGCAGCAGGTAGAGCGTCACAACGCTCGCGGGCTTCAGATCCGTGAGGTACAGATCCTCCACGCGAAACTCGGCACGATCGGCCACGCCGGCTTTCCTGGCGCTCTCGCGGCTCACCTTCACCAGCCCCGGGTCGATTTCGACGCCCAGGGCGCGCGCGCCGAAGTGCTTCGCGGCGGCGATCACGATGCGCCCATCCCCGGAGCCCAGGTCGATCACGTAGTCCGACGGCACGACCTTCGCCATCTTCAGCATCTCGAGCGTGACGTTGTCCGGCGTCACGACATACGGGACCTCTTCGACCGCGCGGGCGGCCAGGGGCGATAACAGCAAGGGCAGGAGGAAGGCGGGGAGGATTCTCATGCGGCAATGATACGCAACGAAGGACGCCGATTGCCGCCGTTTTCTGTCCGGTATCGAACACAATTGAGTAAAAATTGCATCCGGTTTCATTACCGCCTACATTTTGCCCAAGCACTGGGAGGTGTCATGGGCTGGCAAGCGATTGCAATAGATTCCAGGGAAATGGCGGACGGGGTCGCAGAGCGCATTCTGGATATGGCCAACGACCCGTCTGTATGGAAGTTGCAGAACCTCGGCTCGGAGGTATTCCGCATCAACCACGACGGCGAGGGCAGCCGATTCATTTTTTCACCCTACGCGGCCGCGGTCTTCGAATCGTTGATCGCCGAGCATTCCGGCAGCCCCTGCGATCCGCCGCTTTCCCGGCAGCTCGCCCGTGCCAACGCGTCGCGCATGGCCCTCGGATACAAGACGCACTGGCAAAATTTTGCTCCGATTCCGGCGACGCCACAAAAGGGCAATGGCGCCAGCGCCGCGAGGCTGGCACCGAAGCGCCGAAAGTGAAGATGTCTAAGCGCCGTGCCCCGCCCCGAGCAGCCACACGAGCGCGGAGAAAGTAAGGAAAGCGAGCGCCGTCGATAGCAGGATCGTCGCCGAGATGCGCCCCGCATCCGCCTCGTAGCGCACCGCGAAGATGAAGACCCAGCCGGCCGAGGGCAGCGCCGCGACGAGCACTGCGACCAGCGTAGTGAAGTCGTCGATGCCGAACGCGTGCATCGCGAGCCACACGATGAGCGGATGCAGCAGCAGCTTCGCCGCGACGGGCAGGGCGACGATCGGCGACTTGAGCGGCGCATCGGGGCGTACGAGCGAGAGCCCGATCGCGAAGAGCGCGCACGGACCGGCGGCGTTGGCGAGCAGCTTCACGATCTCCGCGAGCGGCAAGGGCAGCGTCCACCCGAAGCCCGAGAAGGCACCACCCAGCAGCATCGCGAGCAGCAGCGGATTCAGGAAAATGCGCGCGGCGGCGTCGAGCACGTCCGCCTTGCGCCCGCGCCCGGTGGCGCCTCCCATCTCCACGAGCAGAAGTCCTACCGACGAGGTGACCACGAGGTCGGCGACGATCGCCATGATCACCGGCGCCGCGGCGCGCTCGCCCAGCAGCGCCACCAGCATCGGCACGCCCATGAAGCCCGCGTTCGCGACCGCGCCCGCGAGGCCATAGAACGCCGCATCGCGAAGCGACTGGTGCAGCAGCCTGCGGGCGACCCACGTCACGATCACCACCATCGCCATCCCGCAAATCGACCACGCGGCGAAGTACGCGCCGTTGGTGATCTCACGAAACGGCGTGCTCGCGGCGAAGCGAAAGAGCATCGCCGGCACCGCGAAGAAAAGCAGGAAGCCGTTGAACGCGGGAATCGATTCCGGCGGCACCCAGCGCCGCCACGCCGCGACGTATCCGAACAGGATCAGCGCGAAGAACGGCAGCGTGACGGAGAGGATCATTCCCACCGGTCGATCCCCTCGCGGCTCAGCGCATGTTGCCGGTGTGCCCCAGGGAATAGCGCCCCGGCTGCGGCCACACCGCGAGACCGTGGGGCTCGTGGCCGACCTTGATCACCTTCGCGGCGCCGGTGGTTGTGTCGAAGGCGTACACGACGTTGTCGTATCTCCCCGAGAGCCAGAGCGTCTTGCCGTCCGCGCTCACGTTGCCCATGTCGGGGCTGCCGCCGCCGGGCACGGGCCAGTTGGCTTCGACCTTCTGCGTGGCGAAGTCCACGACGGATACGCTGCCCGGGCCGCCTTTCAAACCGTGGATCTTGTGCGAGCCGCGATTGGCGACGTAGAGCTTCTTGCCGTCGCGGCTCGGATAGATCCCGTGCGTGCCCTTGCCGGTCTCGATGAAGCCGATCTCCTTGAAGGACTCGCCGTCGATGATGAAGACGCCGTCGGCATGCATGTCGGCCACGTAGAAGAGCTTGCCGTCGGGCGAGACACGGATGTCCTGGGGCATGCCGCCCTTGGAGAGCTTGAGGTACCCGATGACCTTGCGATTCACGAGATCGATCTTTGCGAGGCCCTTGGCGAACTCGCAGGTGAAGATCACGAACTTGCCGTCGATGGAAAAATCCGCGTGATTGATGCCCGCGCACCTCGGCGTCGCAATCGAGTACTGCAGCTTCATCGTTTTCGGGTCGCGGAAGTCGAGGCGCTTCAACGCCTCGGCCACGACGATCGCGGACTTGCCGTCGGGGGAGAAGTACATGTTGTACGGGTCGTCTACCGCGATCGGCGCGCCGGGCTTGCCGGTCTTCGGATCGATCGGCGTGAGGCTTCCCTTGTCGGTGCGTTCGGCGTTGTTCGTGACCCACAACGTCTGCAGGTCCCACGAAGGCACGACGTGCTGCGGATTGAGCCCCACCTTGTACTTGTCGATCACCGTGAATGTCGCGGGATCGATCACGTACACGTCGTTGGATTGGACGTGGGGCACGTAGATGAGCTCGCGATGACCCGCCACGTTCGGGCTCAGCTTGCCGACGCCGATCTCGCTGTAGAGGTTCCTCGGGTCGACGACGGGCGGCATGCCGGGCACCGTATCGACCTGGGCGCGGGCTTCGAGAACGAGGAAGCCGAAAGCGGCGAGGAGGGCGCCGCGCAAACGTTGTTGTGCTGTCACTTCGGGGAGGCTCCCGGGCAAAACCGCCATTTTACCGGGGCGCGGCCGCTTTCCTGATGGCTTCAGTGGTGCGCTCGACGATCAGGTCCACGCCGAGGCGTCCGAGCTCCGCGGTGGCCTTGCGCGGATCGCCATGCACGCCTTCGCTGGCGCCGCGGTTGGAAGCGCCTAGTCGATCGGTGCGCACGAGCGAGGGGTCGACGGCGAGGGCCAACGAAGTGTCGGCAAGCCCCGCGTGCGTCCCGATTTCCTCGGGGCGAAAGCCCTTGCCCTTCAGTATCTGCGCGAAGCCTTCGTCGGATGCGCGGTAGTACGCATCGGGCACGATCACGCGTGCCGAGGTCCCGGCCCATTCGCGGTTCAGGTGTTCAGCGACCCTGGTAAGGCTCTTCTTGTAGCCGCCGTGATCGCCGAGCAGGACCACCGTCCTGAAGCCGTGCTGGCGAAAGCTGCGCGCCGCGGACTCGAGCGTTTTCTCGAACACGTCCTCGGGCACGGTGATCGTCCCGGCGAACCGCATGTGCGCCGCAGGCGGATTGATGGAGCCTTCGGGAACGTAGGCGATGACGGGTGCGACGAGCGCATCACCGAGCGAGGTGGCGATTTTCACCGCGAGGAATTTCGCCCGCGCGTTGTGCTTGCCGAGGACCATATGCGGACCATTCTGCTCGGTGCCGCCGATCGGCACGAGGATCGTGGTCTTTCCCGCGGCGGTCGCATCGCGCACTTCGGTCCAAGTGAAATCCTCGAGGAAAAGGAAGTTCGGCGCCTGGGCGAAGCACGTAGTGACGCTGAGAAACACAAGTAGGAAGGCTGCAATCAAACGGGGCATGGCGCGCTGATCGTATCAGAGCCGTGCGCGTAGCGAGATTAATGCTCTACCAGCCTGCTACCGCAAATATCTCTAACAATGCGGCAAATGCTGCAAATGAGGTTACCGCATATGGCAGCAGGGAATGGTTACCCATCCGTCTTCCCAAATACCGTCCACCCCCAATAGCCGCCAAGAAAAGCAGCGGCTGATCCCATGCTTGCGAAGAATCTGCCCAACCGGCACGCCGGCCCCGCCTTCTTTGAGAATCGCCACGATCTGCGACTCGCTGAACTGCGACTTCCTCATTGGACCCTCCTTGGCGCAAAATCCTGCCAGAAAAATCCAGCTTCAACTTGTCTATCAAACGGGGGAGCTTACGCCTCCAAGTCTGAGGCGTTGTGAAAATGATGGGGGTTGCCATCTGCTTTCAAATGCAGGATTTTTGCGCACTTGGAACTTGTACGGCTGTACGCTGACAAGCTTTCTGCACCCATCCGACGACAAGCGCAGGTCTACGCCGATGAGACCAGAGACTCGCTTGCGCGTGCCAGTTCATTCAGCCAGCCTGAATGCCGGTGCCATGCGATCGATCTCGCCTTGCGGGATTCCGCGCTTACGTGCAACTTTCGGCCACCGTCCGACTGACTTCGTTATTTGCGAGACGATCTCTTCCGCAGCTTTTCTTTTCAGTCGAAATTGTCCGGATACTTCTCTTGCCAGGTCGAGGTTCTGCGCGTTATCGGATTCGGAGACATTCAATGTCAGCCCATTTCCCCCCGCATATGGATTGAGGTCGTACGCGGGCGAGAGTCTCCAACCTCGAGCAGGTTCGAGGACAAACCCATGATTCCGCAGATGGTCATCTGTGTTCGAGACGCACATGAAGAAAGCGATTCGACGCCATAGCTGTTCCAGATCAAGCGCCGGGCGTGAGCCGTCTCGAGCAATGAGCTCTGCCAACTCCAGGTAACTGGCCCCGTCCCTGTGGCTGTCGCCGTCTTTTCGGTCCAGCAGCGTCATTGCGGAGGCAAAGTGAACGCGGGTTCCGCCGTCCGTCCGATCGAATCGTTTTGAAAGAAAAGTGTGATGAGGCGAATTGAAGCGCCGTGCATCAAATTGAGGAACCTCTATCCCGCTGTTTGCTGCCAGTTCATGTACGACCGTTTCCCAGCCGCCGATGTCCTCACGGTCCTCCCGCGACGGAAACTTTGCCAACCACGCGTGCCCCTGGGGATCTCGCACTCCTGCTTTTGGGCGCGCACCTCCAAGTGATGTACCGGGGGCCAGCAGCATTTGAAGCCAGTCATCAAAACGGGGGTCGTTTTCGGCGGCGTCGCCCTCCAGCGCGAGACTCGCTGCTTCGAGCTCTCGCAACGAGGTCCATGGAGGAGAAGCACGCCCCCCATCGTTGTCCATGAACGGCCCGTCGGGCTTGAGGCGAAATCTGAGCGCCCCCATACGATGTGCGTCGAACACGCCAAGGAGATAGTCGGATTCATGCAAAGGTCGGACTTTGCGTCCCTCTGCTCGGGCGCGGCGAGCTTCGCGACGATCCAGGAGCGTTCTCCCCCAACGATCGGGCGCGGAGTCCAGGAAGAGTCCGAATACCCCGCGAGGAGGATGCTGCTCACCACGAAAGAGCTGCAGACGCGGATCAAGCTGCAACGCATGCCTTGAGGCCAGCCACGTGGTGTCGTACTCGAATGAGAACAGCTCTTCGCGTCTGCCTCGAGTCACATAGAGCCGGCCCATTGACAGCGGACCTCCGAGGCCCTGCCAGTCAGCAAAAACCTCTATCCTCTTTCGGGATTCCGCCATCAACTCTTCTCGGCCGTCTGCAGCTTGGCGTCCTGAAGTTTTCGCCCCAGCTCATCATCTCGAGCCAGGTTTCCGAGGTCACCATCCAATCCCAGTACAAACAAGACGGTCGCGTAGTTGCCGATGGAGACCTTAGGAGAACCTTGCTCAATCGCGGACAGAGTCTGTCGTGCAATCCCCGCTCGTTGCGAGACAAGGACAGCCGACAGCCCCCGTCTTAGACGTGCCAGTCGAATATTTTTTCCCAGGTCCTTCAAATGTGAATGGACCTTGGGCAGTGGTGATTTTGCTTGTCTTCCCATATGCCTGATAGTTTAGGCAATAAAGGTCATTTTGTCAAAAGTATTAGGCATAGTCCTCAGGCCAAGGCAATATGGCAACGTCGATGGAACGCACGCCGTAGGACATCGGTCCCACCGCTCAAGATGCGCACGACAATCACATCCGCACAGCTCTATGCGATCCTCGATCGCGAGTTCCGGCAGCTCAAGCCGAAGGAATGCTACCGCTGCACGGTGCCGCTGCCCTATTACCGCAAGCCCCCCGACGACGTGTCGGCGAATTGGCAGATCGGCACGCCGATCGAGTGCCCGAACCACTGCCATGTCGTCATCGCTGAGATGCTGACCCGGCTGTGGACCCGATACGACATCCAGCCCGAAGCCGCGAACTAGGATTTCCTACGAAGGTGTAGGAATTGGCTGACATTTTTTCAGCTACAGCCTGCGGCAATATTGGCGGCATGCGCGTCGCGCCACGTCACCCGCCACCGCATATGCCGCGGGACTGCGCGGGCCCGAGCTCGTCGCGATGACTTTCCTGATGGGCGCGGAGGGGACACTCCTGCTATTGCTGATGGCCGCGGTGCTGGCGGTTCGCAGGCGCGTCCAGAAATGAAAAAAGGGCAGACGATCGTCTGCCCTTTCATTCGACTTCCCTTCCTAGTTCTGCTGACCAGCGGGTGTCGAGCTCTCCGGGAACGGCCACACCCCGTTGGTGAACTTCAGCATCAACATTCCGTTATCCTGGCACGTGGTCCACACGGTGCCTTTCGCCGCGTCGAGATGGACCTGCGCCGAGCACCAGTCGGGGCCCCCCGCGCGCCATTCGCCGGTCGTCATGTGGTTCGATCCGGAAGTCTTGGTGGTCGTGCCCGCGGGGTTGTAGTACGCGATTTCCCTCGGCCGCTCGGGATTGCGGATATCGAAGATGCGGATGCCCGAGTTGAAGTAGCCGCATGCGAGCGTCGTCGCGTTTTGCTTGTTATCGACGCTGCAGTAGTGGCTGCCGTAGGTGAAGGTGCCGAGCCCGTTCAAGTCGGGCACCACCGAGCTGCAATTCGCGGGATCGTGGATCTCGAGCATGAGCCGCGAGGTGAGCTTGGGCTTCGTCTCGTCGCTGATGTCGATGATGCGCGCCATCGGGAACGGCGGCATTTTCGCGTCGCACGCGATCTTCAATTGCGCGGCACTCGTCGCTCCCCCGGAGCCGCCCTCGTCGACGAAGACGACGTACGGCTTGCCGCCAATCTTCACCGGGATCGTATGCTGCGCCACCGAGCCGTCCTTGAACAGCAACCGGCCGATCTCCTTCACCTTCGGGTTCGCCTTGCGCGTCTGGATCTCGCTCAGGTCGTAGATCAGAAGTCCGTTGGTGGCGACGAAATTCGGATCGCCGACGTTGTCGGGAGCGCCGCCGAACCCGCCGATCGAGCCGAGCGAGACGAAGTAGCCGCGATTGCCGTCGTCGCTGATCGAGAAGCCGTGCACGTTGCCGTTCACAACGCCGGTCGTCCACGTGAGCAGCAGCTTGGGTCGCGTCGGATTGGTCACGTCCACCGCCGCGTATTGCCCGGTTGAGACACTCGGGATGTCGCCCCAATAGTAGGTGAGGCCGTCGGGGGCCCACGCGCC
Source organism: Burkholderiales bacterium (assembly GCA_031424255.1). Classification (GTDB taxonomy): domain Bacteria; phylum Pseudomonadota; class Gammaproteobacteria; order Burkholderiales; family Usitatibacteraceae; genus Usitatibacter. The sequence goes on from JANPHA010000374.1 coordinate 17,025, forward strand.
TTCGTGGCCTGTCACCTTCGCCACGATGCCGGTGGAGCCATCCGCCTTTCCGACGGCGACCGACGTGAGAAGCTGCGGGAAGCGGCAATCGCCGGAAAGATCGTAAATGTCGATCTCCGGTCCACCCGCGCCGAAGCCGCCGTTGTTCGCGTTATCCGCCGCGAGCAATTGGCGGCGCTCGTTCACCTTCAGCGATTCCCACGGATCGAGCATCGAGACGGTCGTGAGATAGGCCGTCGGCGTGGGCTTGGTCGGATCGGTGATATCGATCACGGGCACGCCGCGATTGGTGCGGTTCGCGGTCGTGAACGCGGTGCCGTGATAGGCGCACGTGTGGCCCGCGCGATCCTTGAACTGCGTCGTCTGCCAGTTGGCGCCGTCGCCCTTGCTCTGGCCGGCGAGCTCGAGGTTGCAGTTGAAGCCCTTGAAGCCGCTGGCGCGAAGCGCCGCGGGCACCTGCCCCTGCAGCGCGGATTCGGGCTTGTCGTTGGAGCCGCAGGATGCCTTCGGTACGGTGAGGGGTATGGGTCCTTCGTCGGAGCCGCCGCTCGAGCAGGCGCCGATCGCCGACGCCATCAAAACCACCAATGCCAACGAATTCTTATTCATGGCCTCCTCCGTGGTCTAGTTGGTTTAATTTCAAATAGTGAAATCTCGGTTCACTATCCTGATCACGGTAGTCCCACCGCGCGAGGGAAGTCAATCCGACTGGAACATCGCTTCCTCGTCGTGTTGTAGGGCCCGCGTATGCATCGCGAGCTGCAGGCGATTGTCGAGGCCGGTCTTCGCCAGCATGCGCTGGACATGAGTCTTCACCGTGAACTCGCTCTTGCACAGGATTCGCCCGATCTCCCGGTTCGTGCGTCCGGCTCGTATCCATTTGAGGACCTGGAGCTCGGCGTTGGTGAGCGTGGAGCGCGTCGCGGACATCTCTTCGTGCGATTCCATCGGAAGCCCCTTTTCGAAGTGCAGCGGTCCCATCTTTGGGCGCGAGCGCTCCGCCAGGCAATCGCCATCATTACCCCCCCATTTTTAGTACCCCTCTGCGGCTTGCCATCGGGCGCTGCGCAGCCATACTCTTCGAGCTGGGAATTCAGCGTGGCTGGGGGCGGCATGCAAGTGCTGATCGTCGAAGACCTGCAGCTTTTCGTGGAGCACGTCTTCAGGCCCACGATCGCCGATATTTTTCCGGACGCGCAGATCGAGGTCGTCGACGACGAGGACGGTTTGCGCCGGCTGCTCGCGGCGGATCGGTACTTCGACGTGGTTCTCCTGGACCTGTATCTGCGCGACAACCAGCGCGCGCCCGACCTGGCGCTGCTCTCGCGCGCCTGCTCGCAGCTCGCCGAGCGCGTCATAATCCATTCGGCGGATGCCGACCCCGGAATCGTCGGATTGCTCAAGCAGGCGGGGGCCTTCGCCTACATCCACAAGAACCAGGGTGTCGCGGACCTGAAGGCGACGCTGGCGCTCGTGCTGCGCGGCAACCGCTTCTTCCCGCCGCACGATCCGCCTCCGATGAACCTCACCGCGCGCCAGCTCGAGATCCTCGCGCTCCTCTCCAAGGGCACGCCCGACAAGGTGATCGCGGGATCGCTGCGGCTGTCGGTGCACACGGTCACGAAGCACATGAAGCAGCTGCGCGCGCAGTTCGCCGCGAACAATCGCACGTCGCTGATCCTCAAGTTCCGCAAGCTCTATCCGGGAGCTTAAAGTTCATGCCGCAACTGCTCGAGACGCTTCAGAGAGGCGCCGCCGACGGCTCGGTCACGATCGAGCAGGCGGTCGCGGCGCTGGCGCTTCGCCTGGAAAGCCTCGGCAGCGCGCCGGCGCACATGCTCGATCACGTGCGCCTGATCTCCGAGGTCGGACGCATCTATCCTACCGGGGATTCGGAAGACGAGCTGTGCGAGTTGATGCTCAACGCGGCCACGATGCTCGAGACCTGGGGCCAATACGGCGCGGCGCGCGACGCACTGCAGGTGATCGAGTCGCGGCGCTGCACGCGCGCGGTGCGCCGCGGCTGCTACCTCGCGATTCGGATCGCGTTCGGCGAGAGCGGGCGCATCGATCCGCGCTTCGAGGATGCCGACGCAGGCTTCTGGTCGAGGGCGGCCGGGCGCTTCACGCGCGCCTATTTCATGTGGGTCGGCGGCGCGGGTGCGGCGGTCGATCGCAACCGCGAAGCCTTGCTCGCGGTCGAATCGCCGGGTGTCGCGCTGGCGCTGCCGCTCGTTGTGGGCGCATCGTCGGCCGCCGTGGGCAACATGAAAGGCGCCCGCTCCGCGCTGAAGGTTTTCCAGGACCGGCTCTCGGCGTCGACCGCCCGCCTCGATCCCGCGCTGATTTCGTTCTTCCACGCGCTGCGCGGAAGGATCCACATGACCGACGACGCGGCGCTCGCCGAAGCGGACTTCCGTGCCGCCGATGCGATCGTCGACGGAGTCCCGCATTCGCTCCCCTGGGCATACGTGAAGCTGCTGCGCGCCGAAGCGCTGCTGCGCGTCGATCTCGAGGGCGCCGACCAGATCATCGCGATGCTCGATGCGTCGCCGGCGGATACGAGCTTCGTCGTGCGCCGCCTGCTGCGCAACCTGACCGTGCGCCGCGCGATGGCCTCGGGGCAGCACGACGCCTTCCGCCTCGCGATCCAGCAGCATGCCGAGGCGCAGGAGCTGCTTCACGGCCTCGATGCGAACGCCGAGGAAGTCGAGGTCGTCTCGCACTACTGGCGCGACCGATGGGACATGGCGACCGGCGCCGAGTCGCTTGCGAGCCAGCGCCACTCGAGCGCGCTGCTCGACCGTTTCCTGGTGGTGAGCATCGTCAATCGATTCCCCAACGCGACCCAGGTCCTGCGCAAGGTGGAAGCCGCGTATCACATCGCGCGCGCGATGGGATGGACCGACGCGGACCTTCGCCACCTGCGCTCCTTCGTGTTGTTCGAGGCCCTTCCTCCGGACGAGCAGGCGGTGATCGCCTCGCCGAGCCTGGTGGCCTCGCGCCATCGCGGCTTCGAACTCGACGCGGTCGTCGCGGCCGCCGCGCTGGTGGCCGACGGCCTCGATCGCGGCCGCGAAGCGCTGATCGCATCGCTGCGCTCGCGCCTGCTGGTCGCGAAGCCCGGGGAGCGAGCGCCGCTCAACGCCGCGATCGGCCTCGTCGTCAAGCAGGACATCCGCCGCGTGGTCGACTCCCAGGTTCGCGAGCTCGCCGAATGCAGCACCCTGCCGCTCGCCTAGGCCTGGTCGCCGCCAGCCTCTGGCGGTTCGTCCCGGCGACTCTCGCCACGGCGGCGGGCGTGATCGCGAGCCGCCACCTGCAGGATGGCTGGCGCATCGCGCTCGCCCTCGCGGTGTGTATCGTGGTGGTGGGCTCGGTGCCGCAGACGCGGGGACGGCTCGTCCAATGGGCGTTCGGCGCGATAGAAGCCGCGGTCGTCACGGCGAGCATCGCGACGTTTCCGCCGGCGATCGGTGCCGCGCTGCCCATGATCCTCGCCGCGGCGCAGGGGTTGCATCTTCCGATGCGCGCTTTCGGGGGTGCCGCGGGCTTCCTCGCGGTGGCGGTCCTGTATTCGGAGGTCCCGCTGGACCTGCCCGCGATCGCGGTGTGGGAGGTCGCGTACCTGGCGGTCGCGGCCGCCTGCCTGGTGCTGCATTTCCGCGCGGGAGCCTCGATGCGCAACTTCCGCGCGTTCGGCCACGAGTTCCGCACGCCACTCACCAACATCCTCCAGAACGCCCAGATGGGCATGCGGACTTCGCCCTCCGCGGCGCAGCGCGAGTACCTCGACAACATCGCGCTCGCCGCGCGCCACATGGACATGCTGCTGTCCAACGTGCTCGATTTCCTGAAGCTCATGACCGGCAACTACGTGGCGAACGCCTCCGACGTCGACCTGGTGCATCTGGTCGACAATCTCTTCCGCCTGGTGCAGCCGCTCAGGAACGTGCAGCAGGTGCGCCTGCATGCCATGTGCCACGGCCCGCTCGTGCAGCTACGCACCAACGCCGATGCGCTGCGGATCTCGCTGCTGAACCTGCTCTCGAACGCGATCAAGTTCACGCAGGACGGGCGCGTGGCAATCGTCACCCGGACGAGCCGCGATGCGCGCGGCTATCGCTTGCACGTCCGCGTGGTGGACAACGGCGTCGGAGTGCCGCAGAACCTGCGCGGCAAGCTCTTCACCGAGCTCACCTCGGGCGAGACGTGGAACCGCGTTCAGCGCGGCTCGGGCCTGGGGCTCGCGCTGGTGGGAGAGCTGGTCGAGCGCATGGGAGGCTCGGTCTTCTACCACCCACGCGAAGGCGGCGGCAGCGAGTTCGGCTTCGAGATCCCGGTGGCCCCGGCGGAAAGCCCCGAGCTCAAGCAGTCCACGCCGTGCAGCTACCTCCTGCTATCCACCGACACCGTGCTGCGCGAGGCTCTCGAATCGCGCGCGAAGCATGTCGAATGCTATGCGTCGCTGGATCTGTTCAAGGGCGCGCTCGCCGCGCGCCCCGACATGAACGTGGTCGCGATCCTCGACGCCCGCGATCTCACGATCCCCGTCGATCGAGCCGGCGTGGAGCTCGAGCGGATCTCCAAGGTGCCGCTCTTCGCGATCCTCGAGCCCGCCGACCATCTCTGGGCGATCGAGGTGGACCTGGCCTTCAGCGGCTTCAAGTCGCTCTTCGATTCGCGCCTCCCCGCCGGGACCGTCGCGGAATGGATCGCGCACAGCGCCTCGTCGATGACCGCGACCAGCCAGAGCCAGGAGCCAACCTCGGAGCTGCGCTCCAATTTCGCCGGCCGCGTGCTGGTCGTGGAGGACGATCCGATGCAGCTTCGCTACCTGTCGCTCACGCTCGGGCACTCGGGCATCGTGGCGGTGGGCGCGGGCTCGATCGCCGAGGCGCGCACGATCATGGCGAGCGCAAGCGACCTGCGGCTGCTGATCGTCGACTTCAATCTTCCCGATGGGACCGCGTCGGTATTGATCCGCGAGATCCGCGAGCGCGAGCAGCGCGCAGGCGGCACCTGGCGCCTTCCGATCGCGGTGATCACCGCCGAGGACCGGCAGCTCGCGGTCGCCGACCTGAAGGGTGTGGACTACGACTGGTTCCAGTCGAAGCCGATCACCGACCCGCTGCGCCTGGTGCGGATGGCGGCCAAGCGCCTCGAAGGCCACGCGCCGGGAGCCGCTTCGGCGCGTCCGCTCGAGCAGCCGAGCCCGGCCGGCGCCGAGCTCTCCGCCATCCTCGCGCCCGACTTCACGCTCGCGGCGGGCGAGGCGCTTGCCAGCATCCTCGCCGAGGCGAAAGCGCGGCGCTGGGACGATGTCTATCGCCATGCGCACAAGCTGAAGGGGCTCGCGGCTTTGATGAACGAGCGCGGGCTGGCCGAGATCTGCGCGAAGCTCGATCGGCGCGCGCCCGAGCCGGAGGATCCGGCGGAGTGGCTCGCATCGCTCGATTCCGAAGTGCGCCGGGCGATCGAGCGCGCGGCGAGGCGCATACCCGCGCACTCATGAGCGCGCTTCCTGCGGCGCGCGGCCTTCGAGCGGCCGCAGGTCCTGTCCCACCTTGCCGCCTTGGATCACCACCACGCGCCGCGCGATCGCGATCGTCTCCGGCCGGTGCGCGACGATGATGCGGGTGATGCCGAGCTGCTTCATCGCGATGTTCACCGCGCGCTCGTTGGCGACGTCGAGATGGCTGGTGGCCTCGTCGAGGAAGAGGATGCGCGGTCGCTTGTAGAGCGCACGGGCGAGCAGGATGCGCTGCTTCTGGCCGCCCGAGATCGCCGTGCCCATGTCCCCGATCAGCGTGTTGTATCCCATCGGCATGCGCATGATCTCGTCGTGCACCGCGGCGAGCTTGCCGCACTGCTCGATCCACGCCTGGTCGGGGCTCGCGTCGAAGAAGCCGATGTTGTCGGCGATGGACCCGGCGAAGAGCTGGTCGTCCTGCATCACGCTCGCGACCATCTGACGGTAGCGGCGCAGCCCAAGGTGCCGCAGGCTCACGCCTCCCACCAGGATCTCGCCTTCGGCCGGGGGGAAGAGGCCGAGCATCAGCTTCACCAGTGTCGTCTTGCCGCAGCCGGAAGGGCCGACGATCGCGACGCAATCGCCCGCGTCGATCGTGAGCGCGCATTCGTGCAGCACGTTCGGCTCGGAGTCGGCATAGCGATAGGAGACGTTGCGCAATTCGATGCACGGCTCGACATCCGGCGCCGTCTCCACGATCGGCGGGCCTTGCTCCTCGCGCTCGTGCAGCACGATGTCGGCGAGGCGGTTCGCCTGCACCTCGAGCATGCGCACCTCGAAGAACTTGTCGATGAGGCTGCCCACGCGCGCGGTGAAGTTCGTCTTGTACGCCATGTACGCGACCAGCATCCCGGTGGAGAAGCCGTTGTCGAGGACGAGGTGCGCTCCCAGGCAGATCACCAGCACGTTCTCGAGGCCGAAAAGCAGCCCGTTGGAGCCCTTGTAGAAGAGCAGGAGCTTCTGCGTGCGGATGGTGCGGTTGGTGGCATCGGTGACCTGGTTGAGCCAACGCGCGCGGCGCTCGTCCTCGCGCGAGAAGAGCTTCAAGGACTGGATGCCGCGCAGCGTCTCGAGGAAGGTGCTCTGCTGCTTCGCGGCGAGCACGATCTGCTCCTCGTTTGCCGCGCGCAGCGGCTCGTAGGCGGTGGTGCGCAGCAGCGCATAGAGGCCGACCGCGCCGAGCGAGAACATCGCGAGCGTTGCGCTGTAGTGCAGCATCATCGCAAGCGTGGCGACCGCCATCACGCCGTCGAGCAACGCCTCGAGGAACGTGCCGGTGAGCGTCTGCTGGATCGAGCTCACCGCACCGAAGCGCGAGACGATGTCGCCCATGTGCCGGCGCTCGAAGAACGTGACCGGCAGGCGGATCAGATGGCTGAAGACGTTCGCGAGCCACTGGAAATTGAGCGTGGTTCCGAGGTAGAGGATCGCCCAGGAGCGAGCGAGCGAAAGCCCGGTCTGCACCAGCACGAGCAGGCCGAAGCCGATTGCGAGCACGGTGAGGAAATCGTAGTCCGCGGAGACGATCGCGCTATCCACCACGAGCTGCATGTAGAAAGGCGAGAGGAGGGCGAAGAGCTCGAGGCAGAGCGCCAGCAGCAGCACCTGCGCCACCGAGCGCTTGAGGCCCACGACCTTGCCCATCAGGTGGCGTAGCCGGATCCGCTCGCGCTCCTGCGCCGGCTTGAACTCCACCGTCGGGGAAAGCTCGAGCGCTACTCCGGTGAAGTGATGCGACGCCTCCGCATAGGTGAGCCTGCGAACGCCGAAGGCGGGATCGTGAACCACGATCTGACGCGCGTTCGCGCGCTCCAGCACGACGAAATGGTTCAGGTCCCAATGGAGGATGCACGGCGTCTTGAGCTGGGGCAACTCCTCGAGCTCGAGGCGCAGCGGGCGGCCGGCGAGGTCGAGCGCCGCCGCGGCGTGCATCACGTGCGCCAGCGTTGCCCCCTTGAGGGAAAGCGAGAATCGCCGGCGCAGCGATTGCAGGTCGGTCGCGAATCCGTGGAACCCCGCGACCATGGCGAGGCTCGCCAGCCCGCACTCAGCCGCCTCGGCCTGCAGGATCATGGGCACGCGCGCGCGAAAGCCGAGGTCGAGGCTGGCGAGGTCCATGGCTACACCTGCCCGCGCAGGCTGATGAGCGGCTCGAACAGCCACTCGAGCAGGCCGCGGCGCTCGAGCTCGATGTCGGCGTCGAGCTGCATTCCCGCCTGCAACGGCTCCGGCCTGCCGTACGCCATCACGGTGGGCGCCTTCAACGCGACGTTGATGCGGTACATCGGCGTCGCGACGGGGGCCATCGCCTGGGACGGCACTTCGTTGGGCTGCAGCGCGGTACGGGACACCATCGTCACGGTTCCTTCGTATTGGCCGAATTTCTGGAAGGGATACGCCTGGTACTTGAGCAGCACGCGCTGCCCGGGTTTCACGAATCCCACGGCGCGGCTGGGCGCATAGAGCTGCGCCTCCAGGGTCGAGCCCCGCGGGACGATCGCGAGGAGCGGCAGCGCGGGTGATACCGTCTGGCCGCGCTCGGCGAGGATCGCGGTCACGGTGCCCGATTCCGGCGCGGTAACGATCGCCTGGCGGCGCGACTCGCTCTCGGTCAGTTGCTGGTCCGTGGAGGCGATATCGCGCTCGGTGGCTGCGATGTCGCGCGCAGTGCGCATCGGCAGGTCGCGAAATTCGGCTTCGAGCGCCGAGAGGTCGCGCATCATCGACAGGCGCGCGCGATCGATCGCCTGCAGCTTCGCTTGCTGGTCGAGGAGATCGTCGTTCTTCTGCTGCAGCTGCATTTCGGAGACGAAGTTGCGCGCCTTGAGCTCCTCGAAGCGGCGCAGCGCCGATTCCGCCGAATGCGTGCGGCGCACCTGGGTATCGCGCTCGGCCTGCAGTTGCGTGATCTCGCTTCGCAGCATCGCCACACGCCGCTGCAGCTCCGCTTCGCGCTGGTCGCCGATCGAGCGCTGCTTGCCGAGGTCGTCGAGCAGGCTCCGGCGGCGCAACGCGAGCTGCTGCGTGATCGCAGCCTGCGCCTCGGGCTGCGTGGCGGTGCTGCGATCGTACGAGACCACGAAGAGGATGTCGCCGCGCTGCACCGCCTCGCCATCGCTCACGCGGCGCTCGACGACGGTCCCGATCTGCGAGACGTTGACCTTGATGAGGCCGTCGCGCGGGGTGAGGAAGCCGCTCACCTTCGCCTTCTTCGTGTATTCGCCCCACGCGAGGAAGCCCGCGGTCGCCACCGTGATCGATACGGCGATGAGCGCGAAAAACGCAAATGAGATCGGCCGGACCAGGACGATCTTGCCCAGCCACTCCGTGCGGCGATGCTCGACGACTTCCTGCCTGAATAGCGACATGGCACGAATATCGTTCGCCGCGGCCCTCCTTGAAATACTCCGTGCAGAGTATTTCTGCGCGACGCTCGCGGCCGTTAGCCTGACGTCTCCTTCAACCAACGACTGGAGAGGACCATGAAGACCCTGACGGTGAACGAAGTGCAACAAGTAGGCGGAGGGCTTGATATGAACCTGGGGCTCGATATCATTGCCGGCATCGGTGCCGTTGCCGCGGTGTGCCTGCTGCCCGAGGCCGCTGCCTTCGCGGCCGGGGTGTATCTCGGCGGCAAGCTGGTCGAAGCGTTCGCCTAAGCGCCATGAAGATCGGGATCGAGAGAATCGATCCCGATCCGGGAAATCACATGCGATTCACGTCCTGGAATGCGCCGACCTCGAGCCCGAAATGGCATGGGGTCCACACGGCCATCTGGAGCATCGGCGCCGGATTGATCTGCGCCTATGCCATCAAGACGGGACTCGACACCCTTGCGGATCGGGACTGGCAGGATTCACTGGGCCGCCTTCTGGTCGTGGCGTTGTTCGCCGCCGCGCTCTACCTGTCGCGCAGGCGCTTTCTCCGGTATCAAACGATCAAGTATTTCTGCATGACATCGGTCACGACCTTGTTCCTGTTCGTGATGGTCGCGACCAGGTTCAGGCTGATCCCGCTCGAGGATTACAAGGCGCTCGTGATGATCTATCTCCTGGTCGTTTTTTTCCTGGCGACGCGCCGGGGGGAGCTGGGTGGCGGCTGATTTCGCCGATGAATACTCCGCACAGAGTATTTCTCCGCGCCGCTCACGTCGCTAGCCTGACGTCTCCTTCAACCCTGTTACGGAGACCAACGTGAAACAGCTCAAGACCGAGGAAGCGAAAGAAGTATCCGGCGGACTCGCCACCAGCAGGATTCCCATCGAGATCATCGGCGGCCCGTGGCCCGTGATCATCGAGCCGGTGTACGACGGCCCGGTCGACGACGTGCCGTACCAGTACCTTCGGTAGGCTACAATTATCGATCCAGCGCCGTTGCGCTGAGTACCCATGGTTTCCGGCGCGATTGGATGTGAGTTGATTGTCGAGCAATTCGATCGAGCAACTCTTCGTCTCCGGCCGCCATGGGTTTTTTACGCCGCCGTGGCGGCGGCGGTAGTGCTTCCGATGCTCGCGGTCGCGACGCTGTCGGGCTTCGCCGGCGAATCGCCAGGCGGCGCGGCAGCGGTCCTTCGCGACCTCAAGACCGGCAGCGGCGACGTTGCGCTACTGGGAATCGTTGTCGTACCGTTGATCGAGACCACGATCCTGTGGGCCGTTGTGGCGAGCGTCACGGCGCTTGCGCGCAACAGCGACCTGGCGATTGTCCTCGCCGCCGCGATCCTGGTGTTGCTGCATCGTCCGGGGGGCGTCGGCGGCGCGATCACGATCGCATGGCCGTTCCTCGCATGGGGCGCGGTGTTGTTGTCGCGCAGATACGGCAAGCGCGTGCACGCGTTCGTGGCGGTGTGGTGCCTGCATGCCGCGCAGAATGCGCTGCTGATCTCCATCATCTTCGCGCTCGGCGACAGATAAATACTCCGCGCGGAGTATTCTTCGCGCCCCCCGATGCTCGCTATGCTGGTTTCACCTTGCTTGCCTCACGGCGCGCGGGGAAAACCGGAAAACAAACCTCTCAACCATCACAGGAGCAATCAAATGCAAACCCTTCAGATGAGCGAAGTGCAACAAGTCGGCGGCGGCGGCGCCCTCGACACCATCGCATCGGTGCTCGCCATCGGCCAGGCCGTCTGGTCGGTCGGGTCCTACTTCGCGCAGGACAACGGTGGGCCGTCGGCGGCCGACTGGGCTGCCTCGGTGGGCTACGTAGGGTAGCCGCACCCGCATGGCCGCTTCGGCGGCCATGCTTTTTTCAGCGGGCGCCCTGCAGGACGTCCTTGATGCGCGAGCGGGCCTGCAGGAAACGCGACGCCTTGGCGGGCTCCCCGAGGTAGCCATCGAGATCGCGGTGCTCGCGGCGCAGACGCAGAATCAGGTCGATGAAGAGATCGGTGAGGTGCGGATCGAACTGCGCGCCCTTGAGGCGCGCGATCTCGTCCAGCGCCTCGTGGATCGACCATGCCGCCCGATGGGGCCGCTCGTGGGTGAGCGCATCGAACACGTCGGCGAGCGCCACCAGCCGCGCGGCGTACGGAATGTCGCTACCGCGCCCTCCATCTCCCCCGGAGCCATCCCACCAGTCGTGATGGTGGCGCGCGACCTGCTCGGCCGTCTCCATGTGGGGAATGTTGCTCATCGCGAGCAGCTCGGCACCAACCGCCGAATGCGTGCGCATGATCTGGCGCTCCGAATCGCTGAGCTTGCCGCGCTTCAGGATGATCGCGTCGGGAATCGCGTTCTTGCCGATGTCGTGCAGGCGCGCGGCGAGCTCGATGCGCTCGCAGGTGACCGCGTCGGTGCCGTCTTCGCGGGCGAGCAGGGCGGCGAGCCTGCCGAGCCGGTAGCAATGCTCGCCGGTGGAGTCGTCGCGCAGTTCGGCGGTGACCGCCAGGCGCTCGAGCATCTCGCTCGGCGAGCGGAACATCTCCTGCTCGACCACCTTGCCGCGCAGCTGCGCCTCCTGACTGCGAAGGCGCGCGGAGAGCGTCGAATCGCCCGCGCTATCGGCACTCAGGGGCTGCAGGTGCAGCCGCACATGCTCGAGCGCATTGTCGTGCTGCCAGCGCCGCAGCCATTCGAGCAACTCCTGCAGATGCGCGAGCGCCTCGCGCGGCATGCCGAGGAATTCGTAAGCCTTGACGACCACGGAGAGAGCGTCGCGCAGCATGCTGGGGAGCTCGTGGCGCGCACGGTCGGCGGTGCGCGTGAGCAGTGCGATGCCCGCCTGGGTGCGCCCGGCGTAGACGTCGCACAGGCCCTCGACCATCGATGCGGCGATCTGCGCGCGCGCGGAGCCGGAGCGCTCCGCGTAGTGCTGCGCCAGCCCGGCGTGCACGCATGCGTCGCGCAGCTCGCCGGCCTCGAGAAGCAGGCGCGCCAGGTAGTGCTCGCGCAACGTGCGCGAGACATAGTCCTGCTCCGTACGGGGCTCGTCCATCCCGCGCAGCGCGCTTTCCGCGGCCTTCAGCCCGCGCTCGGTATCGCCGGTGTGCAGGCAGCAGAGCGCCAGGTTCGCGGCCGCCGCGCGGGCGAACTTCGGCAGCGCGCCGCTCGCATTCACGAGGTGGGCGGCATGATCGAAGCATGCCAGTGCGTCGCGGTACTGCGCCGCGTAGATCAGCGTCGTCGCCAGGTTGATCCAGACGGCGGTCTCGCCATCGATGTCGCGCTGCGCTCGCGCGAGGTCAAGCGCCTCCGCGTAGCACTCGACCGCACGCGGGATGTTGCCGGTATCGCCATCGGCGATGCCTTGCAGGGTGAGAGCCCTGCGCAACAGGACGTGCCCGGTGCGCCGCGCGATGGCCACGGCTTCCATCGCGTAGCCCACGGCGTCGAACGGAAGGCCGATCAGGTAGAAGTGATACGACGCCGCGAGCAGCACATTGACGCGCTGCGCCGGATATTCGAGGCCCGGCACGCGCCGCACCAGCTGCGCCATGCGCGCCATGTATTCGGCAGATAGCGGCGACGCCGTCTCGAGCGTCTGCTCGGCGACATCTGAGATACGCTGGATCGCTTCCGCGAGGTGCGCATGCGCGGGATCGTCGAGGGCCTCCGAGAGCGCGTCCAGCTCGTCGAGCGCGGCTGTCTTCATGGAAGGTCCGTGGGGAGGGAGTTCAATCGAAATTTACTCCGTGCAGAGTATTCCTCGCCGCGCTCACACACTCTAGCCTGACGACTCGTCCACCACACATGAAGGAGATCACCATGAAAGAAGTCGACAAGAAGGAGCTGGAGGAAATCGGCGGCGGCGCCCCCTTCTACGATTACCCTCTGCCATTCCCGTTCCCGATGCCGGGCCCGTTCCCGTTCCCGATTCCCGGCCCGGAGCCCGAGCCCTTCCCGCTGCCCGTGTTCGACTGAGATGTCGCGGTAGCAGGCCCCGCTTGCGATCACCGGGCGTTCTTGAGGACGTCCTTGAGCCGCGAGCGGGCCTGCAGGAAACGCGACGCCTTCGCGGCCTCCCCGAGAAAGGCATCGAGATCCCGGTGCTCGCGCCGCAGGCGCAGGATCATCTCGACGAAAAGATCGGTGAGCCGCGGATCGAACTGCGTGCCCCTCAGCCGCGTGATCTCGTCCAGCGCTTCGTGGATCGACCACGCCGAGCGATGCGGCCTCTCGTGGGTGAGCGCGTCGAACATGTCGGCGAGCGCCACGAGGCGCGCGGCATAGGGAATCTCGTCGCCGAAGCGCCGCTCCCCGTTCGAGCCATCCCACCAATCGTGATGGTGCCTTGCGACCTGTTCGGCCATCTCCATTCGCGGGATGTTGCTGTTCGCGAGCAGGTCCGCGCCGACGGCCGAGTGCGTGCGCATGATCTGGCGCTCGCCATCGGTGAGCCTGCCGCGCTTCAGGATGATCGCGTCGGGAATGGCGTTCTTGCCGATGTCGTGCAGGCGCGCTGCGAGCTCGATGCGTTCGCAGGCGGCGGCGTCGGAGCCGGCGTCGCGGGCGAGCAGGGCAGCCAGCTTGCCGAGGCGATAGCAGTGCTCGCCGGTGGAATCGTCGCGCAGCTCCGCGGTGACCGCGAGGCGCTCGAGCATCTCGCTCGGCGAGCGGAACATCTCCTGCTCGACGACCTTGCCGCGCAGCTGCGCCTCGTGCTTGCGAAGGCGCGTCGAGAAATCCGCATCCCGCCCGCCTTCGACCGGCAGCGGCTCCAGGTGCAGGCGTACGTGCTCGAGGGCGTTCTCGTGGTGCCAGCGGCGCAGCCAGTCGAACATCTCGTGCATGTGCGTGAGCGCCTCGCGCGGCATGCCGAGGAACTCGTAGGCCTTCACCAGCATCGTCAACACGTCGCGCAGCATGATCGGAAGGTCGCGGCGCGAGCGCTCCGCGGTGCGCGTGAGTAGCGCGATGCCGGCCTCGGTGCGGCCGGCATAGATCTCGTGCAGGCCCTGCGTCATCGCCGCCGCGATCTGCGCCCGCAACGATCCGGACTTCTCGGCGTAATGCACGGCGAGGGCGATGTGCTCGCCCGCGGCCTGCACTTCTCCCGCCTCGAGCAAGAGCCGCGCGTAGTACTCCTCGCGCAGCACGCGCGAGACTAGATCCGCGTCCGAGGTGGGCTCGGGAAGGCCGCGCAACGCGCTTTCCGCCGCCTTCAGGCCTCGCTCGATCTCGCCCAGGTGGATGCAGGCCAGTGCGATGTTCGCGCTCGCGGTCTTCAGGTATTTCGCCATCGCGCCGCCGGTGGTCGCGAGGCGAATGGTGTGCTCGAAACAGGCGAGCGCATCCCGATATTGCGCCGCATAGAGGAGGGCGACGCCGAGGTTGATCCACACCGTGGCCTCGGAGTCGGGATCCTTCAGCGCGCGCGCGAGATCGAGCGCTTCCGCGTAGCACTCGATCGCGCGCGGGACGTTGCCGCTATCCGCATCGGCGACTCCCTGCACGGTAAGCGCCCGGCGCAACAGCGCATGCTGCGTGCGGCGCGCGAACGCCACGGCTTCGACGGCATACGTCACGCCTTCGAACGGAAATCCCATCAGGTAGGTGTAGTACGAGGCGGCGATCAGCGCATTGGTGCGCTGCGTCGGATACTCGAGACCCGGCACGCGCCTCACCAGCTCTACCATCCGCGGGATGTAGCCGGGGGGGAATGCAGCGCCGCTCCCCATGATCCCCTCGGCGGCATCGGAGACTCGCTGCAGCGCCTCCGCGAGGCCGGCTTGCGCGGGATCGTCGAGCGCCTCGGTCAGTGCGTCCAGCTCGTCGAGAGCGGCGGTTTTCATGGAAGGTCCGGGGGCGGGAAAATCCAATCTACACCGCGGACGATTCCGAGTCACCCCGGCAGGCTTGGGTGCTCGCCAATCTTCGTCGCCACCCGATGCGGTTGCTATACAGTGTAGTGTCGAGCGCGCACCTGAAGGACATGGAACCATTTGATGTGGCAAGTCATCGAGCTTGAGGGCACCGAAAAGATCTCGGCCGCATACCCGCGGAGAATCAGCACTCATCGACTGGCGATGAAATTGGGGTTGCTCGCTGCCGGCGCGTCCCTTCTGCTGGGAATGGAGGTCGGCTACTCGCTGGCTCTTCGCAAGTACGCGATCCCCGGCGAAAAGACGTCCGCCCTGTTTTTCAACGGACCGATCACTGCGCTCAGCGCCGACTTTCAGCGCATTGCCACGAATCCACGTCCCTCGCCCGGCAGCCACCGCCGACTGTAATTGCGTTGCCTACCCGAGGTAGTCTCCGCATTCCTCGGCCGTCAGCGGGCGCGAGTAGAAATAGCCTTGAATCTCGTCGCAGCCGTGGCCGGCGAGAAAATCCCTCTGCTCCTGCGTCTCGACGCCCTCGGCGACGACCTTGAGGTGCAGGCTGTGCCCGAGCGAGATGATCGCCTTCGCCAGCAGTCCGCCATCCTCGGTGCCGGTCGCAAAGATATCCCGGACGAACGACCCGTCGATCTTCAACGCGCTGATCGGCAGCCGCCTCAGGTACGACAGGCTCGAATACCCGGTGCCGAAGTCATCGACCGACGTCCGCACCCCGATCGATTTGAACGCCTCGAGGACGGAGATGACGGTTTCCGCGTCATGCATGACCATGCTCTCGGTGAGCTCCAGCTCGAGGTATCCCGACATGCCGGTCTGGGCGATGATCTCGCTCACCGTGCGCACCAGGCCGGATCCCCAGAGCTGGCGAGCCGAAAGGTTCACCGACATCACCACCGGCGGGCGGCCTTCCTGAAGCCACTTTGCGGCCTGAGCGCACGCCGTGCGCAAGACCCACTCGCCGATCGGCACTATGAGCCCGGTTTCCTCTGCGAGGGCGATGAAGCGGTCCGGAAGGACGAGTCCGCGATCGGGGTGCTGCCAGCGAACCAGCGCTTCGACCGCGGCGACCCTGCCGGTCTTCACGTCGATGCGCGGCTGGTAGTGCAGGAGCAATTCCTGCCGCTCGATGGCGCGGCGCAAGCTCTGCTCCATCGAAAGGCGCTCGTTCGCGAGCTCGTTCATTTCAGCCGTGAAGAATTCGAACGTGTTGCGGCCATGGGATTTCGCGCGGTACATGGCCGCGTCGGCGTTCTTCAGTAGGGTTTCCACATCGGTGCCGTCCTGCGGATACAGGCTGATGCCGGCGCTGCAGGTGATCTTGAATTCGCGCCCGTCGACGATCATGGGCTCGCCGATCGCGGCGATGATCCGCCGCATGCTCCGGAAAATCACCTCCTCGCGATTCTGGTCGTCGAGGAGAAGAACGAACTCGTCGCCTCCGACCCGCGCCACCGTATCGCCTTCCCGGACCGCGGAAAGCAGCCTCTCGCCCACCTGGCGCAGCACGTCGTCGCCGAAGTTGTGCCCGAGGCTGTCGTTGATCACCTTGAACTGATCGAGATCCATGAACACCACGGCGACCGATCGAGGCTTGCGCTGGCCGAACACCGCCCGCTTCAGGCGGTCATTGAGCAGGTGGCGGTTGGGCAGCCCGGTCAGCGCGTCGAAATTCGCCTGCCGCTCGAGCTCGGCATGCGTCGCGCGCAATGCCTCCTCGTAGGCCTTGCGGCGGGTGATGTCCTTGCCCACGCCGCGATAGCCCGCGAAGCGTCCCTGCTCGTCGAAGATCGGCTGCCCGCTCACGGATACGTAATGGACGTGGCCCGCAACGTCGCGCCGTCCATATTCGAAATCCTCGAATGGCTTGCGCGCCGAGAGGATCGATTTGTGAGCGGCGAGGGCGGCGGGCGGAATTTCCACCATCTCGATTTCCCAGCGGCGTTTGCCGAGGAACGCCTCGGGTGGGAATTGAAGCGTGTCCGTCACTCCCACGGACACCATCGTGTAGCGCAGCTCCGAATCCTGCTCCCAGTACCAGTCGGACGAGAGCTCCGTGAGGCTTCGGAACCGCTCCTCGCTCTCACGGGTGGCCGCCTCGGCCTCGCGCCGCGCCATGAGCTGTCCGATGAGCCGCCCGACGTTCATGGCCGTTTGCAGCAGCCAGGGATCGGCTTCGCGCCTTTCGTGGCTGTAGAACTCGATCGCCCCCAGCATGCGATCGCCGACCATCACCGGGAATGCGAACGCGCCGCGAAGATCCGCATTCGCCGCGAGCTCCGCACGAGCGAAATCGGCCTTCTTCGTCACGTCCGGAATCCAGCTCGAGAACCCCGAGGCCAGCACCTCCCTGATGAGGCCCCGGCGACCGGGGGCGAAAGTCCTGCGCGCGCTCGCCTCGAGGAACCCCTGGATCCTCTCATCCGGGACGCTCCACGACTCGATCAAGTGGAGCCGGTTATCGCGCTCATCCAGGCTCCAGCGCGCGGCACACGCCCAATCGAGCCGCTCACACATCACGCGGAGGATTCCGCGCACGGCATCGTGGACGGAGTCGCTGCCTCCGAGGAGCTTGGCGACCGCATGCTCGATCGCCTCGCGCTGCTCTGCGCGCTTGCGGTCGGTGATATCGACGACGGTGCCGATCAGCCCGCTCACGTCGCCCTTCGCATCGGTGAAGGTCGCCTTGTAGTAAAGCGTGTGCCGGAATACGCCGTTCGGCAGAGTCAGCGTGATTTCATAGGATTGGCTTCCGGGATCGGCCCACAGCGCCTCGTCCATGGCGCGGTGCTTGGCCCCGATATCGGGCGCGTGCGAGTACAAGTCGCGCGCATGCCGGCCGATCATCGATTCCCGCGACATCCCGAAGAACTTCTCCCACGCCGCGTTCACGCCGAGGTAGATGCCCTCGCGCGACTTGAAAAAAACCGGAACGGGCATGATCTCGATCAGCTGCTGGGCGATATCGAGCTGCTCGGAAAGCGCGGTGCCCTGCCGGCCGAACGCGGTGAGCAAGGACTGGATCTCTCTCTCGGGCTTTCTCATTCTGGTATTCACGGCGCGGGACCCAGCGGGCTGCGTAGTTTCAATCTTGCGCGGTACGGCGCGAATGGTCCAACCGGGACCTTGATTAGAGGGCTAAGTGTATTGCAATGTAGAAGAGTCCCTCTCGGCCGAGGGTTCCAATCGTAACAAGCGGCGGGACGAATCCGTGACTTCCTTCACAGTGTTGCGGCGCGCCGGCGCGTAGCCTGAATTCACTCGGTGGCTCCATCTTTCCCTCGGGAGCGCCGGGCTTCCAAAAGAGGCGCCTTGATGGGCGCCTCTTTTTTCTCGCGCCTACTCGAGGACGCAGCGGCACTCCTGCGATCTGCTCTCCTCGCGGCAAACGACGATCGCCTGATATTTCACGCGTAGGAGCCCTCTGACAGCCAAAGGCCGCGTCCAGGTTCACGCTTGATGCGCGATGAAGGACTCCCTCCACTACCGCCTCGCCATTCATTCGGCCGACACGCCCGATGAGGTGGCCGCGTTGGTCCAGTCGTATTTCTCGGGGAGCGCCCCCGAATCCTCACTGCCGGACGAGGTGAGCCCGCTCCTGGCGCTTGCAGCGATGCGGATCAGCCTGCTTTCCTACCGAGGCATCTAGCTCCATCGCTTTGGCCGGGAGGCCCGGGCTGGAAGGTAGTCGCCAGATACCGAATATCTTCATCGGATCTCCCTTGTGTGGAAGAAGCGAGTTCCGCATGGTCAAGGGTCGCACGCGGCTTCTGCCTCAGCAGGTAGAGGAGGGAGAGAAATGAAAGGCGCTACCGGTTCGTCGTACTACAAATAAAAAGGGGCCGGCGGATTGCCTGCCCCTGCGATGGTCGTGAAGACCGACCCTGCGGAAGGCGTGGACTCGTGCC
>JANPHA010000375.1:0-7474 GCA_031424255.1 Burkholderiales bacterium
CCGGCACGGTCGTTCTCACCGGCACGGCGAAGTCCCAGGACCAGATCACGATCGCGACCAATCTCGCGCAGCGCCAGGACGGCGTAAGCAAGGTCGAGTCGCAGGTGGTGGTCAAGTAGGGCGCATGTCGCACGCTCGCGATGACGGGCACCCTTATGAGAGACAGATCCATGAAGAAAAAATATCCGCTTCTCGCTTCCGCATTGCTTGCGTGCGCGGTTCTGCCTGCGTGCGAACGCCCCGACGAGCGTCCCGCGATGGTGGCGAGCTCGACGCTCTCGCCTCCCGCCTCGCGCATTCCTTCCGACGTCTATCCGGCCAATGTCACTGCCGAGCCCCCTGCGCAATCGCAGCGGCCCGAGCCATTGTCGCGTGAAGCGCTCTCCGACACGGCCATCGCCGGCAAGATCAGCGCGTCGATCCTCACCGATCCCAGCATGACGGGCGCCGACATTTCCGTGAACACTGACCACGGCGTCGTGAACCTCGCGGGCAACGTGAAGTCGCAGGAGCAAGCCGCGATCGCCTCGATCCACGCACAGCGCGAGGATGGGGTGATGCGCGTGGACAACCACCTCGCGGTGACACCGCAATAGGCGAGGCCGTGCCCGTCTTCGTGCCCTGCGGGACGCTGCAGGGCGACACCGTCGTCAACCGCGAGGGCGAGGCCCTGGGGCAGCTCGAGCAGATCATGCTCGAGGTGCCCAGCGGCGAGATCGCGTACGCGGTGCTCGCTCGCGGCGGAGTCTTCGGCCTGGGCGCGAAACTCTTCGCCATTCCCTGGGCCGCCTTCACGCTCGACACCGAGAGGCGGCGGCTCGTGCTCGACATCGATCCAAAGCATCTCGAGCAGGCTCCGGGGTTCGATCCCGACCACTGGCCGGCGACCGCGGATGCGCGCTGGCAGCCGCGAGGAACTCGAAAACGCCCGGGGATGTAGGAATTTGCCGACATTTTTCGGCTGCGGCCCAGTTCAACATGGGAAAAAACTTCCACGGCAGGCGGAGCGATCTACTCATGTCACACGTTCTCATCGTCGACGACGATGCCAATACGCGCGAAGCGCTCGCGGCCCTGACGGCCGCCGAGGGCTTTACCACGGCGCTCGCAGGAAGCGTCGCGGAAGCGCGCATCCAGCTCGTGCGCCAGCGACCCGACGTCGTCCTCATGGACCTGCGGCTTCCCGATGGCAGCGGCACCGACCTGTTCGAGGATCTGGACGATCCCGCGACCATCGAGACCATCCTGATCACGGGCCACGCGAGCGTCGAGAGCGCGGTGGACGCGCTGCGCCTCGGGGCCGCCGACTATCTGACCAAGCCGGTGAACCTGCAGCGCCTGAAGGCGATCCTGTCGCGCGTCCCGAAGAGCGGCGAGCTGAAGGCCGAGATCGGCCAGTTGCGCGACGAGCTTCGCCGGCTCGGCCGATTCGGCCGCCTGGTGGGCCGCTCCGCGACAATGCAGCAGGTCTACGACAAGATCGCGCGCGTGGCGCCGACCGAGGCGACAGTGCTGCTGCAGGGCGAGAGCGGCACCGGCAAGGAGATCGTCGCGCGCACCGTCCACGAGCTCTCGCGGCGGCGCAAGCACCCGTTCCTCGCGATCAATTGCGGCGCGATCTCGGTGAACCTGATCGAGAACGAGATGTTCGGCCACGAGCGCGGCAGCTATACGGGCGCCGATCGGCAGCACAAGGGCTATTTCGAGCAGGCCGATGGCGGCACGCTGTTCCTCGACGAGATCACCGAGATGCCGATGGAGCTGCAGGTGCGCCTGTTGCGCGTGCTCGAGACCGGCTCGCTGATGCGCATCGGCACGTCGCGTGCGGTCGAGACCGACGTACGCATCATCGCGGCGACCAACCGCGATCCGCGCGAGGCCGTGCGCCAGGGCAAGCTGCGCGAGGATCTTTTTCACCGCCTCAACGTGTTTCCGCTGGAGATGGCGCCGCTGCGCGAGCGCGCCGATGACATCGAGCTGATCGCCCTTCACTTCCTCGAGGAGATGAATGCCACGTCCGGGACGCGCAGGACATTCGCCCCGGGGGCGATCGAGCGCATGAAGCAGTATCCGTGGCCGGGCAACGTACGCGAACTGAAAAACTTCATACACAGGGGATTCATCATGGCTGGAGACGAAGGACTCGAAGGACCCTCCCTGGACGTCGATCCCGCGCCGCTGCGCACCCCGTCGAACGGCTCGTCGACGCCGGCGATCACGGTGCCGCTCGGCACGCCTCTGTCGGTCGCGGCGCGCGAGCTGATCCTGTCCACGCTCGAGCACTGCGGCGGCGAGCGCAAGCGCACGGCGGAGATGCTCGGCATCTGCACCAAGACGCTCTACAACCGCCTGCGCGAATACGGCATCCGCGAGGAGCACATCCGCTCCGGAATGGGTGACCGCTCCGGAATGGGTGACGCCTCGCGCGCGTCATGAATTCACGGCCGGCGCCGGATTCGGCGCCCCGGCCGGTGAGGAGGGGCAGTTCCGCCAACCACTTTCGGCTGATGGCCGACTGTGCGCCCGTGATGATCTGGGTCTGCGGCCCGGATCGCGGGAGCGTGTATTTCAACCGTCCGTGGCTCGACTTCACCGGGCGGCCGCTCGAGGCGGAGTTGGGCGACGGCTGGACCGCGGGAATCCACCCGGAGGACCGGGAGCGCAGCCTTGCGGCGTACGCGCAGGCTTTCGCGACCGCCTCGGCTTTCGAGATCGAGTTTCGCCTGCGCCGCGCCGACGGCGAATATCGCTGGCTGCTCGACAAGGGCGTGCCGCTCGTGTCCGATGGGTTGTTCAGCGGATTCGTCGGCTCGTGCCTCGACATCACCGATCGGATGCGCGAAGACGAGAAACGCGCGGAGCTCCTCGCGCGCGAGCGCCAGGCGCGCGCCCATGCCGAGTCGGCGGCGCGCTCGCGCGACCAGTTCCTCGCCATCGTATCCCACGAGCTGCGCTCGCCGCTGAACGGAATCAAGAGCTGGACGCACGTGCTCGAGAACCAGCTGCGCGACGCCGAGCCGATGGTGCGCCGGGCGCTCGCCGGGATCATGATCGGCGTCGACCACCAGGTGCGCCTGATCGACGACCTGCTCGATGTCACGCGCGCGCTGAGCGGTAATCTCGGGCTGGTGAAGCAGCCGATGCCGTTGCTGCCAGTGCTCGCCGACGCGGTCGAAAGCCTGCGAGCGACGGCGCTCGAGAAGGGCCTCGCCCTCACGACGCATTACGCGATTGGCGATCGCGAGATCCATGGCGATCCCGACCGCGTGCGCCAGATCTTCGTGAACCTGGTCTCGAACGCGGTCAAGTTCACGCCCGCGGGCGGACAGATTCGCGTGTCCGCGGATCTCGAGTCCGCGATGGCGCGCATCGAGGTGCGCGACGACGGCGCCGGCATCCCGCCGGAATTCCGTCCGTATGTATTCGATCCGTTCCGCCAGGCCGACCAGAAATCCAGCGGACGGGGACAACAGGGGCTGGGGCTCGGGCTCGCGCTGGTCCAGCGGCTCGCGCAATTGCACGGCGGCCACGTCACCTGCGAGAGCGCGGGCGTGGATCATGGGGCCTGCTTTCGCGTCTATCTTCCGCTGCGACGCGATTCGGGGCCGCGCGCGGTGCTCGAGACGGCCGGGCGACGCGAGGACCTCTCGACGCTGCCCTCCCTTTCGGGCATTCGCGTGCTGTTGATCGACGACCAGCGCGAGGCGCGCGAATCGCTCGCGGCGCTGCTCTCCCTGGCGGGTGCTGCGGTGAACGTCGCCAGTTCCTCGCAAGCAGCGATGGCGCATCTGGAGCCGGCGATCGACTCGCCCGAGCCCGAGGTGATCGTGTGCGACATCGCGATGCCCGACGAGGACGGCTATGCGACCTTGAAGCGCATCCGCGCCTGGGAAAGCGCGCATCGCGCCAAGACCCGGCGGCCGGCGATCGCGCTCTCGGCGTTCACGCAGCGCGAGGACCGGCTGCGAGCACTCGCCGAGGGCTTCCAGATGCACCTTGGCAAGCCGGTGGCGCCCGCGGAACTGATCACCGTGATCGCGAGCGTCGCGCGCGGCATGCGGATGTAGCGATTGCCTGCCCTCCCCGGCATGGATGTTGCTGCGATCGGGGAATGGGCTCGAGTGAAATCGTCGCGGCGGAAGTGCTCCAGGGGGATCCGGTCGTGAATCGGCGCGGCGAGCTGCTCGGTACCGTCGAGGACCTCGCGATCGACGTGCGCCGCGGCCGCGTCGCCTACGCGCTCGTCACCCGCGACGGGACAACGCGGCGGCTCTTGCCGATTCCGTGGGAAGCGCTCGATCGCGAAGGCGTTCCGGGCCGATGGATCCTCGACATGGACCCGGGCGAGATGGAGCGGGCGCCGTGCCTGGATGCGGACGATGCCGACTGGGCGCTACAGGTCCGCGAGTTCTACCGCGTCCCGGGAGAACGCTAACCCGAACCCGCGGCCATCGACGGCGCCGCGCGGTCCATCAGCGGCTCGTGGCCGGCCAGTTGCGCCACCAATTCGTCGGGCTCGGAGAACGCCGCATCGGTCGATACCGCGTAGTCGTGGCGGATGGGCTCGACAACGCCGGAGAGCTCGTCGCCCACTGCGCGGATGCTGATCTGCGGCATGTTCCACTGGACCGTGCCGAAAATCGTGGCAAAGGCCACGTCGCTCGCGTCCCGCCCGGTCCCGATGCGCAGCAGGCCCATGCGCGGCGAGATGCCCGACGGATCGAAGATGTACCAACGGTCGCCGAGGTACGCCTCGACGTAGCAATGGAAATCCGTCGGGCCCAGCGCCGGATCGGCGCCGTAGTCGATTCCGGTCGCGAGCCGCGCGGGAATGTTGAGCGCGCGGCAGATCGTGATCATCAGGTGCGCGAAATCGCGGCAGACGCCCACGCCGCACTCGTACGTGTCGATCGCGGAAGTGCCCGGGTGGCTCGAGCCGATCTGGAAGCGCGTGCGCGACTGGACCCATTTGCGGATCGCCTCGACCCGCTCGTAGCCGGGCGACATCGCGCCGAATTCGTTGCGCGACACCGCGAGCAGACGGTCGGATTGGCAATAGCGGCTCGGGTAGATGTATTGCAGCACCTCGGCGGGAAGCTCTGCGATCGGCACCTCGCGGATGTCCGCGGGCAGCGCGAAGTGATGGACGATGTCGACGATCGCGTCATAGCGGATGCGCAGCGGGCCCGACTCGGAGCGCATACGCAGGTGGCGGTTCGGCGGCGAGCCGGTCACCTCCTCGTCGATGTCGAGCGCGGGCTCGGTCGTGAGCCGCTCCCAGGTGACGCGCTGGTACGGCGTCGTCGTCGGCTGGATCACGAACACGAAATCGCTCGGGGATTGGACGTTGTAGTCGAGCGTGATGGAGAGGTCGAAGCGGATCATTCCCAGGCCCTTGCGCAGCGAAATGGAAGAAATCGAAGTTTCCACGAGTATCGCGGAATTGGTCCCGGCATGGAGTGTGCCAGTTGCTGATAGTCGGATAGGACAACGCTGACAGACGGTGACCCCCGCGCGCTATAACTTGGGGAGATCCATGAAAAAGACAATGGCCGCCCCGAAGCGCTCCACCGCAGTGGTTCGGTACGCCGTCGTGGGGCAAGGGTATATCGCGCAAGCTGCGGTCCTGCCGGCTTTCCGCCATGCGCGCCGCAACTCGAAGCTGGTCGCGTTGTTTTCCGGCGACGTGGCGAAGCGCAAGGCGCTCGGCAAGACCTATGGAGTCGCGACCTACGGCTACGAGGAATTCGACCGCTGCCTCGCAAGCGGCGACGTGGATGCGGTCTACATCGCGCTGCCCAACAATCAGCACCGCGAGTACACGGTGCGCGCCGCGCGCCACGGCGTGCACGTGCTGTGCGAGAAGCCGCTCGCCGTCGACGAGCGCGAGTGCAAGGCCATGCTTGCCGCCTGCAAGCGCCACAACGTGAAGCTCATGACCGCCTACCGGCTGCACTTCGAGCGCGCGACGCTCGCGACGATGGCGGCCGTCGCCAAGGGCACGATCGGCGAAGCCAGGCTCTTCGTCTCGTCGTTCACGATGAACGTGGAAGCGCCCAACATCCGCCTCGACGCGTCCCGCGGAGGCGGGACGCTGTACGACATCGGCATATACTGCATCAATGCGGCGCGCCACTTGTTCCGCGCCGAGCCCGAGGAGGTCTTCGCGATGACCACCCGGGGCATGAAGTCCGGCAGCAGCGTCGAGGAATCCGCAAGCTGCACGCTGCGTTTCCCCGGAGACCGGATCGCAACCTTCAATGTGAGCTTCGGCACCGACAAGACTTCGGTGTACCGGATCATCGGCACGCGCGGCTCGATCCGCGTCGAGCCGGGCTACGAGCTCGCGAGCAGGCTCGAGCAGCACATCGTGCGCGGCGGCGAGAAGCGCACGACCAAATACAGGAAGCGCGACCAGTTCGCGCCGGAGCTGCTGCACTTTTCGGATTGCATTCTCAAGGATCGCGATCCCGGGCCGTCGGGCGAGGAAGGCCTCGCCGACGTCCGCGTGATCCGCGCGCTCTACCGATCGGCCCGGCGCAACCGGCCGGTGCGCCTCGAAGCCGGACGGCTTCGCAGCCGTCCGACGATGCGCCAGGAAATCACCCGCCCACCGGTCCGGCGCATGCCGCGGCTGGTCCATGCAACACCGCCCAGCGGCTGAAGGACACGACATGCCTCGCGAACTCTGGAAAGGGGCCATCCATTTCGGCCTGGTCCACATCCCCGTCTCCCTCTACCCCGCGGAGCAGAGCGAAGAGCTGTCGTTCACGATGCTCGACCGCCGCGACCTGCAGCCGGTGGGCTACAAGCGCTACAACAAGGCGACCGGCAACGAGGTGCCGTTCGAGCAGATCGTGAAGGGCTATGAATACGACGACGGCCACTACGTGACGCTCGAGAAGGAAGACTTCAAGCGCGCGAACGTCGAGGCGTCGCAGACCGTCGACATCGTCGGCTTCGTCGACGCCAGGGACATCCCGCCGTATTACTTCGAATCGCCCTACTACCTCGCGCCCGGCAAGCACGGCGAGAAGGGCTACGCGCTGCTTCGCGAGGTGCTCGAGCGCACCGGCAAGGTGGCGATCGCCAACGTCGTGATCCGCACGCGCCAGCATCTCGCGGTCGTCTATCCGCGCGACAAGGTGCTCGTCCTCAATACGCTGCGCTATCGCAACGAACTGCGCGATGCCGACGATATCAAGGCGCCGGCGGATCTCAAGGAAGCCAAGGTCAAGCCCAACGAGCTCACGATGGCAGAGCGCCTGATCGACGACATGGCGATGAAGTGGAAGCCCGACGAGTACCACGACACCTATCGCGACGATCTGCTCAAGATGATCGAGGAGAAGGCCGCCGGCAAGACCAAGGCAGAGCCGAAGAAGCGCGCGCCGCGTGAGGCCGAAGTCATCGATTTCGCCGCACTGCTCGAGAAGAGCCTCGGCGCGCGCAAGCGCGGCGGCGAAGGCGAGCG
>JANPHA010000376.1:0-4780 GCA_031424255.1 Burkholderiales bacterium
CGAGCGAGCCGATCTCGCCCATGTCGAAGAGCCCCTGGAATGCGAGGTTGTGGATCGTCATCATCGAGGCCGCGCGCGGGCCGGGCGTGAAGCGCAGGTAGAGCGGCGCCAGCGCGGCCGGCCAATCGTGGCTGTGCACGATATCGGGCCGCCACGCGATCGGGCTTTGCGAAGATCCCAGCATCGCCGCGACCTTCGCGAGAACGCCGAAGCGCAGCGCGTTGTCATCCCAATCCTCGCCGTCGTCGGCCTGGTACGGCCCGCCGCCGCGTTGGTAGAGACGCGGGCTTGCGATGACGAGGAGGGGCACGCCGCTCGGCAGCCGCGACTCGAGCAGCCGCACCGGTTGGCCGAGCGCCTCGAAGCGGGCGAGCTCCACGGCATCGGGATCGGCATCAAGCACCGCGTTGTAGCCCGGTAGCAGGACGCGCACGTCGATGTCGCGATCGGCGAGCGCCCGCGGCAGCGCCGCGGAGACGTCGCCCAGGCCGCCGGTCTTCACGAGCGGGGCGCACTCGGGGGTCACGAAGAGTACGCTCGGAGCGGAAACGGCATTCGAAGGAGGCAAGATGTTCCTGGCAGGCGACGTGGGCGCGACCAAGATTCTGCTGGAAGTCGGCGAACTGCGCAGCGGCCGTTGGCAAATGATGTTCTCGCGCCGCTACGCGACCCACGACGAGATCGATTTTCCCGGCACGCTGCGCGAGTTCCTCGCCGAGTGGGATCCGAAGCAGCCCCCGGGCCACGGCTTCAAAGCCGCGGCGTTCGGGGTCGCCGGCGCGCTGGAAGGCAACCGCGTGAAGATGACCCGCCGGCCCTGGATTGTCGATGGCGACTGGATCGCCGATCGCTTCGCGATTCCGAAGGTGCGCGTGGTGAACGACCTCGCCGCAGCCGCACACGGTGTCGACTGGCTCGGCCCCGACGAGCTCGAAGTGATCCAGCCGGGCACCGAAGTCCCCGATGCACCGCGCGTAGTGATCGGCGTGGGCACCGGGCTCGGCGTGTCGCATTCGATCCGCGTCGGGGGTCATGCGCACGAGGTGCCGGGCGAAGGCGGGCACGCGAATTTCGCGCCCGCAACGGTGGCGCAAATCGCGCTGTGGAATTCGATCCACGGCGCGCTCGGGCGCGTCTCCAACGAGGACGTGTTGTCGGGCGCGGGTCTGGAGCGCATCTACTCGCATGTCAACCGCCGGAGCTCGATCGCCGCAGACCCGAGCACGTTGCCCACCGCGGAAGCGATTTCCACGGGCGCAATGGACCGGGGCGATCCGAAATGCATCGAGGCCCTCGATCTCTTCACCGAATGCCTCGGCAGCGTCGCCGGCGATTTCGCGTTGTCGGTACTCGCGCGCGGCGGCGTCTACCTCACCGGCGGAGTCGTGAACAAAATCCTGCCGTGGTTGAAGCACGAGCATTTCCGCGCGGCCTTCTGCGCGAAAGCACCGTTCTCGGCGCTGCTGATGAAAGTGCCGATCACCGCGGTCACGAGCGAGCGCTCGGTGGTCCTCGGAGCGGCGCGGATAGCGAGCCACGATTTTGCTGTAGGAAGCTTCTGACGAGAGGAAACGGCATCCTCCGAAAGCCAGCGAGCTCGCCAACGACATACGATCAATTTTGCAGAATCGTCCTTGTCGGCGAGGCGAACATGGCCATCTTCGAGGAGCACGTCACCCGGGAAGCACAGCCAAAAAGATATCCGATCGCACGCGGCGTGGATGCGCGCTATGCCGCGCTCGCCGTCAAGAACACCGTCGCCTGCGTTCTCGCGGGAGGCCGCGGCACGCGGCTGAAGCACCTCACCGACTGGCGCGCGAAGCCGGCGGTCTCTTTCGGCGGAAAATTCCGCATCGTCGATTTCACCCTG
Source organism: Burkholderiales bacterium (assembly GCA_031424255.1). Lineage (GTDB taxonomy): Bacteria > Pseudomonadota > Gammaproteobacteria > Burkholderiales > Usitatibacteraceae > Usitatibacter. The sequence continues at coordinate 1,871 of JANPHA010000376.1, forward strand.
TCGAACTGCATCAATTCCGGCATCCGGCGGATCGACATCGCCACCCAGTACAAATCGCATAGCCTCATCCGCCACGTGCAGCGCGGCTGGAATTTCCTCGACACGCGCTTCGACGAGTTCATCGAGGTGCTCCCCGCCCAGCAGCGCACCAACGGCGAGTGGTACCAGGGCACCGCCGATGCCGTGCACCAGAACCTCGACATCCTCCGCAGGCAGGATCCGTCGCTCGTGCTGGTGGCCGCGGGCGACCACATCTACAAGATGGATTACCGCACGATGATCGAGGATCACCTCGCCAAGGCCGCGAGCGTCAGTGTGGCGTGCGTGCCCGCGCCGCTCGAGGACGCGACCGGGCTTGGGGTCATGCAGGTCGATTCCGAGTGGCGCGTGACCGGCTTCCAGGAGAAGCCCGAGGTGCCGTTCGCGATGCCCGGGCGCCCCGATCGCGTGCTCGCGAGCATGGGCATCTACGTGTTCGAGGCCGCGTTCCTCTACGAGCAGCTACTGATCGACGCGGGCGACCCGGATTCCAGCCACGACTTCGGCAAGGACATTATCCCGCGCCTCGTGCGCGACGGCGCGGAGATCTACGCGCACCCGTTCCACGAGAGCTGCGTGAACATGACCAACGGCGAGCCCTATTGGCGCGACGTCGGCACCGTGGATGCGTACTGGGAAGCGAACATCGATCTCACCAAGGTCGTGCCGGAGCTGAACCTCTACGACCAGGCGTGGCCGGTATGGACCACGCAGGAGCAGTTGCCTCCCGCGAAGTTCGTGTTCGACGACGACTATCGGCGCGGCTGCGCGATGGATTCGATCATCTCAGGCGGATGCATCGTGAGCGGCTCGATGGTGAAGCGCTCACTCCTCTCCAACAACGTGCGGCTCTTCGACCACTGCGTGATCGAGGACTCGGTGATCCTGCCGAATTGCGAGATCGGGCCTTCCGCGGTCGTGCGCAACGCCGTCGTCGACAAGCATTGCCGCATCCCCAGCGGAATGAAAATCGGCGTCGACCTCGAGGAGGACCGACGCCGATTCCATGTGACCGAGAAGGGCCGCGTGCTGGTCGTGCCGGAGATGCTCGGCCAGGCCGTGCACCACCTGCGCTAGCGTTTCCAGGTCGCCCGCAGCAGGTTCTCGTCGCGGCTGTAGCGCAGCTTCATGTCCCCCTTGAAGGTTTCATGCAGCACCTCCGCGATGCCGCGCGCGAGCTGCGGATCCGTGACGGTGATCTCCACGGCATCCTTGCGATCCTCGATCGCCATGATGCGTTGCAGCGGACGCTCGGCCTTCTCCGTCTTCTCGTGGCTCTGCACCAGGGCCACGATCTCATCGCGATGCGAGGCGAAGAAATCGCCCTTGAGCGTCACGTAGCCGGCGGGGAATTTATCGTGGATGCGCTGGCACGCGGGGCACACCTGCTCGAATGAATCCGCGGGTGCGGCTTCCCACGTCCAGCGCCCGCCCTGGAAGCTCGCCTTGCAGGTCGGGCACAGCGTGGGCTCGACGGGCCGTTGGCCCAGGCGATACGGGTCTTCCCTATGCGCGATTCGACGCTCGCCTTCGGGGCGGCGAACCACGCGCAGCGAAGGTGTGTTGCCTGTTCGTTCGGCTTTCATGGAATGGGGTCTCGCCTCCTGTGGGCATGCCAGTAAGACAACTTGGGGCGACGATCGGTCGAAAACAGGTGCATGCCGCGTGGCACGGGTCGAGCGGCACTAGTCCATTCGGACCCGTAAGGAGATATCGGCCTTTTCGCAACCGAACCTTAGAGTGGCCACTGAAACGACCAGACAACGCCCAAAGGACCGATCGCCATGGAACCCCTGCCGCACTGGCTCGAAGTCGCCGTCGCCGCCGCCGGAATGACCGCTTATGCCGACGATTGGGACCGGAATGTGGACAAAACGGTCCTGCCGGGGGGCGAGACCGTGGTTTTCATCGATCCGCCGGGCACCTTCCACTAACAACCAATAAAGCCGTACCGCGCCTCATAGGGCCTCTTCGGAGGCCCTTTTTATTGCCCGAAAGCCGCGGAAAAGTTATTCCCGGTTATCCACAACTAACCCACAACATGGACCCCGCCAATCCCCCGGAAAGCGCTATATATTGTGCCTCAAGCCTTGACCGACCGGTTCATCTTGTAGCATCCTGTGTCGCGGGGAGTAGCCCGAAGGACCGAACAGGAACCGGGGGTGTGCGATGGCGCTGCAAGTCCACATGACCATGCTGGAAGACCTGAAACGGGCCGCCTGGGCGAGGACGAGCTCGGTCTCCGGGCACCTCAATTCCTGGGAATTCCGCCGGGATTGCCTCGGGAACCTGGTGCGCTACGCCGATTTCGGCAACCGCCATTCCCCCTTCGGCTGGGAGCTCGACCACATCGTGAGCCGCGCCCTGGGAGGGTCGGCCGATCCGGACAACCTGCAGGCCCTGCATTGGAAGGCCAACGCGGCCCGGAGCGAGTCCTTACCTGCGGGCTTGATGAGCGGCACCAATGCGCTCGCGAAGGCCCTGATTCCCGCTTGATCTCGAGTTTCACCCCAACAAAAAGTGGCGCGCCCGTAGCGCCAGAAGGAGCAGAACCGCAATGCTGAGCTTCGAAGACGACACCCCTATCGCGCCCACCCTCGGGCTGCAGTTGCTGCGCTCGACACCGTCGGGACGGGTCTCTCCCTCCACGATGGAGGACAAGAAGGCTCCCCCGCCCCCGGGCCTCGACAAGCTCGCCCCGCCGGCCACCGAAGAGCGCTTCACGCGCGTGCGCGCCGAGGACAAGCGCGTCATCAACGCGCAGACCGATGTGAACCAGCTGGTGCCGTTCAAGTACAAGTGGGCGTGGGAGAAGTACCTCTCCGGTTGCGCGAACCACTGGATGCCGCAGGAAGTGAACATGAACCGCGA
>JANPHA010000377.1:0-12815 GCA_031424255.1 Burkholderiales bacterium
GCGTGGCGCGTGGCGCAGGAAGCCGCGAAGGCGATGATCGCCGCGGGCAAGGGCGGCAGCATCGTCAACATCGCCTCGATCCTCGGTGTGCGCGTGGCGACCTCGCTGCTCGCCTACGCCGCCGCGAAGGCCGCGTTGATCCAGGTGACCGAGGCGCTGGCACTCGAATGGGCGCGCTACCGCATCCGCGTGAACGCGATCGCGCCGGGCTACATCGAGACCGACATCAACCGCGGCTTCTTCCAGAGCGAGGCCGGCCAGGCGATGGTGAAGCGCGTTCCGCAGCGGCGCATCGGCCGTCCCGGGGATCTCGACGGCGCGCTGCTGCTGCTCGCCTCCGATGCGTCGGGCTACATGACCGGCAGCACCGTCGTGGTCGACGGCGGCCATCTGGTGAGCTCGCTCTGAGTACAGGCGGCGCGCTTCTGGCGCCGGGCGTAACGGAGTAAGATTTCCCCGCGCAGAAGACGGCCCCTCCAAGGCCGCAGGCGGTTCTTCAAGGGAGGTTGCCATGCTGTCGAATTTCTCTCGCGTGATCGCGCTCGTGATCGCGCTGCTGTTCGCGATTGCGGCACTCCTTCTGCCCTCCGTCGCCGCCGCCGACGAGACCTGCAACTCGCCGTACATGGCGAACCTGATCAAGGGCCAGGAGGACTACGTGTACGTCTGGACGCTCGGCGTCGAGGGGCTGGGCGACGGCCAGGACAAGCTCGTCACGGTCGACGTGAACCCGGCCTCGAAGAGCTACGGCAAGGTCGTCGCCAGCCTTTCCGTGGGCGAGCGCGGTGAAGCGCACCACATGGGCTTCACCGACGACCGGCGCTACCTGTGGGCGGGCGGGCTCTCGGGCAACAAGATCTTTGTGTTCGATGTCGCGAGCGATCCGGCCAAGCCCAAGCTCACGAAGACCATCGCCGATCTCGGCGACAAGAGCGGCTGGCTCGGCCCGCACACGTTCTATGCTCTTCCCGGCCGCATGCTGATCGGCAACCTGTCGAACACCAGCGACAAGGGCGGCGCCACCGGCATGGCGGTGTACAACAACAAGGGTGATTACGTCGCTTCCTACCCCATGCCGAAGGCGCAGGGCGGCGACGGATACGGCTACGACATCGCGATCAACCCGCGCCGCAACGCGCTGCTCACCTCGAGCTTCACCGGCTACAAGAACTACATGCGCCCGCTCGGCGAGCTGATCAACGACGCCGCGGCGATGAAGAATTTCGGCGCGACGATGGTGGTCTGGGACCTGAAGGCGATGAAGCCCAAGCAGGTGCTCGCGGTGCCCGGCGGGCCGCTCGAGATCCGCTGGACGCTCGCGAAAGGCGACAACTGGGCGGTCACGGCGGCCGCCCTCACCTCGAAGATCTGGCTGGTGAAGCCCGGCAAGGGCGGCGCGTGGGAAGCGAAGGAGGTCGCGACGATCGGCGATCCCGCGAAGATCCCGCTGCCCGTGGACATCAGCATCACCGCCGATGGCAAGGGCCTCTGGGTCAACACGTTCATGGACGGCAAGACGCGCTACTTCGATCTCACCAATCCGGAGGAGCCGAAACAGACCTACGAAAAAGTGACCGGCAAACAGGCGAACATGATCTCGCAAAGCTGGGACGGCAAGCGCGTATACGTCACCTCGTCGTTGCTGGCCAACTGGGACAAGGGCGGCGCCGACAACGAGCAATTCCTGCGCGGCTTCAAGTGGGACGGCAAGGAATTGACGCCCGCGTTCGAGGTGGACTTCACCAAGGAGAAGCTCGGCCGCGCGCATCACATGAAGTTCGGCAGTGCCAAGCTGCGCACTGCGTATGCGGCCGATCGCTAGAGGAGTCGCCGCCCTCCTCGCGCTCGCGCTTCCCGCCGCGGCCCACGAGGCGAGCGAGCGGGCCGAGTTCGTGCTTCCCGCCGTCGGCAGCTATCGGCTGCCGCCGATCCAGCCCGCTCCCGCGGGCGAGGTGCTCGACAGCCAGGGGCGCGTTCGCGCGCTCTCGGAATTCACGCGCGGGCGCATCACGCTGCTGGGGCTCGTCTACACACGCTGCAACGATCCGGACGGATGCCCGCGCGCCACCTGGGCCTTCAGCGAGGTGCGCGCGCTGCTGCGCTCCGATCCCGGGCTGCAGGATCGCGTGCGGCTGGTGAGCCTCTCGTTCGATCCGGTCCACGATCGCCCGGAAGTGCTCGCGGAGTACGGAGCGCGCTCGCGCGCGAACCGGCGCGGAGCCGACTGGTCGTTCCTGACCACCGCGTCGACCCGCGCGCTCACACCGATCCTCGACGGCTTCGGGCAGGATCTGCGCGTCGCCTCCGATTCGCAGGCGCCGCCCGGCAGCGAGGAATTCAGCCACGCGCTCAAGGTGTTCCTGATCGATCCCGCGGGCACGGTGCGCGAGATCTACTCGAGCGCGTACCTCGTGCCGGGAATGATCGTGAACGACATGCGCACGCTCGATCGCGAGCGCTACGCCTCCTCGCTGACCGGCGCGCAGCTGCAGAAAAGGTTGCGGTCGCCGTAGACGTTGTCGGCGCGCCCCACCGGGCACCAGTACTTGTTCGCGCGCAGCCACGCGACCGGATAGGCCGCTACGCCGCGCGTGTACGCATGGCTCCATTCGTCGGCGGTGACCACGGCCGCGGTGTGGGGCGCGTGCTTGAGCGGATTGTCCTCGCGGTCCATGCCGCCCCGCTCGACCGCGCGGATCTCGTCGCGGATCGCGATCATCGCGTCGCAGAAGCGGTCGAGCTCCGCCTTCGATTCGCTCTCGGTCGGCTCGACCATCAGCGTGCCCGCGACCGGGAACGACATCGTCGGCGCGTGGAAGCCGTAGTCGATCAGGCGCTTGGCGACGTCCTCGACCTGGATGCCGGAGGTCTCCTTCAACGGCCGCAAATCGAGGATGCATTCGTGCGCGACCAGGCCGCCGGGGCCCGAATAGAGCACCGGGTAGTGGGGTGCCAGGCGCCGCGCGATGTAGTTGGCGTTGAGGATCGCGACCTCGCTCGCGGCGGTGAGGCCCGCGTCGCCCATCGTCTCGATGTACATCCACGAGATCGGCAGGATCGAGGCGCTGCCGAAGGGCGCGGCCGAAATCGCGCCGATCGCCTCCGGCGCGGTGTCGAGATAGCGGTGGCCGGGAAGGAATCCTGTGAGATGTGCCGCTACCGCCACCGGCCCCACGCCCGGCCCGCCGCCGCCGTGCGGGATGCAGAATGTCTTGTGCAGGTTCAGGTGCGAGACGTCGCCGCCGAATTCTCCCGGCGCGCACAGCCCCACCATCGCGTTCATGTTGGCGCCGTCGATGTACACCTGGCCGCCGTGCGAATGCACGATCTCGCAGATCTCGACGATGCTCTCCTCGAATACGCCATGCGTCGAGGGATAGGTGACCATCAGCGCCGCGAGATCGCCGGCGTGCTCGTCGGCCTTGCGGCGCAGGTCCGCGACATCGACGTTGCCCTGCTCGTCGCATCCGACCACGACGACCTTCATGCCCGCCATCTGCGCCGAAGCGGGGTTGGTGCCGTGCGCGGAGCTCGGGATGAGGCACACGTCGCGATGCGCCTCGCCGCGGCTGCGATGCCACGCCTCGATGATCAGCAGCCCCGCGTATTCGCCCTGCGAGCCGGCGTTCGGCTGGATCGACACCGCCGCATAACCGGTCGCCTGCGCGAGCCGGCGCTCGAGGCCATCGATCAGCTCGCGATAACCGAGCCACTGGTCGGCGGGCGCAAACGGGTGGACATGCGCGAACTCCTGCCAGCCCACCGGGATCATCTCGCTCGTGGCATTCAGCTTCATCGTGCACGAGCCGAGCGGGATCATCGAGCGGTCGAGCGCCACATCCTTGTCGGCGAGACGGCGCAGGTAGCGCAGCATCTCGGTCTCCGAGTGGTAGCGGTTGAAGACCGGATGCGCGAGATACGCCGAGCGGCGCGCGAGTGCCGCGGGAACGGGATCGGCGACACTCGCGTCGAGATCCGCGACGCCGAACGGCGCGGGCTTGCCGGCGAACACCTTCCAGATGGCCTCGACGTCGGCGCGCGTCGTGGTCTCGTCGAGCGAGATGCCGAGCGCCTGGCCTTCGAGCAGGCGAAAATTCATCCGCGCCGCACGCGCGCGCTCGAGGATGCCGGGCCGCTGCTGGGCCACGTTCACCGTGAGCGTATCGAAGAACGCCGCCGGACCGACGGCGAACCCGAGCTTCGCGAGCCCCGCCTGGAGGATCGCGGTCAAGCGGTTCACGCGACGGGCGATGCGTTCCAGGCCCGCGGGACCGTGGTACACCGCGTACATCGATGCCATCACCGCCAGCAGGACCTGGGCGGTGCAGATGTTGGAGGTCGCCTTCTCGCGGCGGATATGCTGCTCGCGCGTCTGCAGCGCGAGACGGTACGCGGTGTTTCCTTGCGCATCGACGGTCACGCCGACGAGGCGCCCCGGCATGCTGCGCTTCAACTCGTCGCGCGTGGCCAGGTAGCCGGCGTGGGGACCGCCGAACCCCATCGGCACGCCGAAGCGCTGCGCGCTCCCGACGACGACGTCGGCACCCCATTCGCCCGGCGGCTTGAGGATCGCGAGCGCCAGCAGGTCGGCCGCGGCGATCAGCAGGCCGCCGTTGGCATGCAGCCGCGCCGCGAGCGCCGCGGGATCGCGCACTTCTCCATCGACTCCCGGGTATTGGATCAGCGCCGCGAAGGCATTCGCGCCCGCGAGCTGCTCGGCGGGAAGCACGCGCACCTCGATGTCGAGCGGGGCCGCGCGCGTGCGCAGCACGTCGAGGGTTTGCGGCAACACATCGCTCGCGACCGCGAACACGCGCGAGGCGCTTTTCGTGGAGCGCAGGCACAGCGTCATCGCCTCGGCCGCCGCGGTCGCCTCGTCGAGCATCGAGGCGTTGGCGATCGCCATGCCGGTCAAATCCGCGACCATCGTCTGGAAATTGACGAGCGCCTCGAGCCGTCCCTGCGAGATTTCCGGCTGGTAGGGCGTATACGCCGTGTACCACGCCGGGTTCTGGAACACGTTTCGCAGGATCACGCCCGGCGTATAGGTCTCGTAGTAGCCCTGCCCGATGTACGATTTGAAGACGCGGTTCTTTTCCGCGATGCGGCGCAGCGCCGTGAGCGCTTCGCCCTCGGTACGCGGCTCGCCGATTCCCATCGGGGTCTTGCGCCGGATCGACGCGGGCACCACCGCATCGATGAGGGCGGCTCGACTGGCGAAGCCGAGCGCGGCGAGCATCTCGAGCTGGTCGGCCCCGGTCGGTCCGATGTGGCGGCGCTGGAAGGCGCCGTGATCCTCGAGCGAGGACAGCTCGGCGTTGGCGCTCTCGCGCAGGGGGGTGTCGGGCATGGCGTTCACTCCAGGTCTCGGCATTTCACGCGGAAGCGGATTTCTCGTAGGCGGCGGCATCCAGCAGCTTGTCGACATCGGCGGGATTGTCGGGCTTGATGCGGAACATCCACGCGGCGAACGCGTCCTCGTTCACCTTCTCCGGCGCCGCGGCGAGAGCCGCGTTCGCGGCGACGATCTCGCCCGAGACCGGCGCGTAGATGTCGGATGCGGCCTTCACCGATTCGACCACCCCGATCGCCTCGCCCGCCTTCACCTTGCGGCCCGGCTTGGGCGGATCGACGAACACGATGTCGCCCAGCTGCTCCTGCGCGTGGTCGGTGATGCCGATGCTCACGCTGCCGTCGGATTCGCGTTTCACCCATTCGTGGGACTCGGTGTAGCGAAGGTCTTGCGGGAGTTTCATGGGGCGTCCTTGTCGGGGAGGAGGGATTTGCCGTTGCGCACGAACGGAAGCTTGACCACGCGCGCCACGAGCGACTTGTCGCGGACCTGAACACGAACCATATCGCCGGGCGCCGTGCCGCGCGGCAGACGCGCGAGACCGATGGATCTCGCGAGCGTCGGCGAGAACGTGCCGCTGGTGATCTCGCCCTCGCCGCCGGGCGCGGCCACCTTCTGGTGCCCCCGCAGCACGCCCCCCGCCTCGAGCAGCAGCAGGCCGAGGAATTCGGCTCTCGCGCCGTGTGCGAGCAACGCGGGCTTGCCGACGAAATCGCGTGCGCTTTCCAGGTCGATCGTCCACGCGAGGCCCGCGTCGAGCGGCGAGACTTTCTCGTCCATGTCCTGGCCATAAAGGTTCATGCCGGCCTCGAGCCGCAGCGTGTCGCGCGCGCCGAGGCCGCTGGGTCGCGCCCCGGCATCCACCAGCGCCTGCCACGTCGCGGGCGCCAGGTCGGACGGCAGCACGACCTCGAATCCGTCCTCGCCGGTATAGCCGGTGCGCGCGACCATCATTTCGCCCGCCAGGGCCGCGTGGAAGGGCTTCAGCGGCGCGCTCACGGCGCGTGCGGCCGGGAATGCCTCCCAGAACTTCGCGCGCGCCTGCGGCCCCTGGATCGCGATGATCGCGAGGTCGCGCCTCGGCGTGAGCGTCACGTCAGCCCGCCAACGCAACTTGAGCGTGGCGAGCCACGCGATGTCCTTCTCCGCCGTGCCCGCGTTGACCACGGCCCGGAAGAAATCCTCGCGGAAGAAATAGACGATGAGATCGTCGATCACGCCACCGTCGTCGGCGAGCATGCAGGAATAGAGCGCCCGCCCCGCGGTCTTGAGCTTGTCGACGTTGTTGGCCAGCGCCTGGCGCAGGAACGCGCGCGCGCCCGGCCCCTCGATATCGACGACCTGCATGTGCGAGACGTCGAAAAGCCCCGCGCCGCGGCGCACCGCGTGATGCTCCTCGATCTGCGAGCCGTAGTGGACCGGCATGTCCCAGCCGCCGAAATCGACCATGCGGGCGCCGGCGGCGCGGTGCAGCTCGTTCAGCGGCGTCTTCTTCGACAAAGGCTCTCCGTCGGCAGCAATGAAAAAGGGGCGAAGCGAGCGTTGTCGCTCGCATCACCCCTCTGTCCTTGGCACCTGAGAGATTAGCCCCTTCGGTGGACGGCCTGCCGTCGCTCTCCAGAGTCCGGAATTCCTTCCGGATCCGATCGGTCCTTTTGCCTGAGAGTTTTCGGGTTCTTCCCCTTCGGCGGCCTCGCCCTCGCGGCGACGGCGCTCTCCCGGTCGGATGGCGCGATTCTGCGGATGGGCCCGCGCGCTGTCAATCTGCAAGAGGATCCATATCCTCTATTTTGAACTCTTGGAGGATATAGGCTTCGCCATCAAGGCGGTCCAATAAAATTGGTCGGGGCGAGAGGATTCGAACCTCCGACCCCCTGCACCCCATGCAGGTGCGCTACCAAGCTGCGCTACGCCCCGACCGAGCCGAAGATTATAGCGGGTTATCGCGCTATCGCTCGAGCATCTTGAGGATGCTCTTGAGCTCCTTGCGAATGCTGCTGGGCGAGATAGGCTGCGGAACTGTCATCGTCTTGCCGCTTCCCGAGCTGATCGACAGCGGGCCGGGCTCGTCGAGGCGGTTGCGCGCGCCGTTGATGGTGAAGCCGTGCTCGTACAGCAGCTCGCGGATGCGGCGGATCAGGAGCACCTCGTGGTGCTGGTAATAACGCCGATTGCCCCGGCGCTTCAGGGGCTTCAGCTGCGTGAACTCCTGCTCCCAGTACCGCAGCACATGGGGCTTCACCCCACACAACTCGCTTACTTCGCCGATGGTGAAATAGCGCTTTGCGGGGATGGCCGGAAGTTCAGTCGTCGCCAGGTTCTCCATGGCCATTGAAAGACTTCTCCACCAGACTCTTCAGCTTTTGGCTTGCATGGAAGGTGACCACGCGGCGGGCTGTGATGGGAATCTCCTCCCCGGTCTTCGGGTTGCGTCCCGGGCGCTGGGGCTTCTTCCGTAGCTGGAAGTTGCCGAATCCCGAGAGCTTGACCATTTCGCCCCTTTCGAGGGCGATCCGGATCTCCTCAAAGAACGACTCGACCATGTCCTTGGCCTCGCGCTTGTTCAGCCCGACCTTCTCGAACATGAGATCGGCGAGCTCGGCCTTGGTGAGGGTGACTTTGTCTTTCACGTGCGCGGCTTCGCTTGGAATTTTTCGTTGAGCTGCTCGCGAATGGAGGCCACTACTTCCTCCATTTCCGAATCTGTCAAAGTCCTGTCAGTATCCTGCATAACTACCCGTAGGGCAAGGCTTTTCTTGCCGGTTTCGATGCCCTTGCCGCGGTACTGATCGAACACTTCGACGGCCCTCACGAAGGCCGGAACCCGGCTCCGAACGGCCTCCAGGATGGCTGCGGCGGGGATATTTTCGGCCACTTCGAACGCGAGGTCGCGGCGGACGATCGGCATTCGGGAGATCCCGGAGAATCGCGGAAATTCCCCTTCCAGGAGGGGTTCGGTGAGCAGTTCGAAGACGATCGGCGGCGTTTGGAGCTCGTATTTCTGCTGCAGGCGCGGGTGTAGCTCACCGACGACGCCGACGGGTTTTCCCCCCGAACGGAGCGTCGCGCAGCGCCCCGGATGGCAGGCCGGATGGGACGCGGATGCGAACCCGAGGGCACGCGCGCCGGCGAGATTCTCCAGATCGCCCTTGGCATCGAAGAAATCGACCAGCGACCCCTTTTCCGCCCATTGCTCGGGCCACCTCAGGCCGTAGGCGAGCCCCGCGATGCGCTCCGGCTGCACCGCCAGGTCGGCCGCATCGCCCTCGAAGCAGCGGCCGATCTCGAAGAGCCGCGCGCGGGTCTCCCCGCGGTTCAGGTTCGACCGCAGCGTCTGCACCAGCCCGCCGAGCAGCGTCGAGCGCATCACGCTCATGTGGCTCGCGATCGGGTTGGCGAGGCGCACCGGGGACTCGTTGCCGGCGAAATCCCGCTCCCATTCCTCGGAGACGAAGCTGTAGTTGACGACCTCCTGGTAGCCGAGTGTCGCGAGCGCGTGGCGCAGGTCGAAGCGGCTGCGCTCGCCCTCGTGCAGGCGCAGCATCGGCACGCTCGATCGTGGCGGGTCGGCCGGCACATGCTCGTAGCCATGGATCCGCGCGATCTCCTCGACGAAGTCCTCCTCGATCGCGAGGTCGAAGCGCCACGTGGGCGGTGTCGCGCGCATTGCATCGCCGGCAATGGCTACCTCGCAACGCAGGCGCTCGAGGATCCGGCGCATCTCGGCCTCCTCGACCGGGTAGCCGAGCAGCACGCGAACGCGCGGGGGCCGTACGCGAACCGCATCGCGGCGCGGAAGCTCGCCCTTCGCCGCGGTGACCGGGCCGGCCTCGCCGCCGCAGATCTCGAGCGTGAGCGCGGTCGCGCGCTCGAGGGCCGAGCGCGTCGCGCCGAAATCGACGCCGCGCTCGAAGCGATAGGCGGCGTCGCTCGTGAGGCCGAAGTCGCGCGCCTTGCCCTGGACCGCTTCGGGATGGAAGAACGCCGCCTCGAAGAAGACATCGCGCGTGCCCTCGCCGACCATCGTGTCGAAGCCGCCCATGACTCCGCCCAGCGCCACCGGGCCCGAAGCGTCGGTGATCGCGAGCACCCCGGGGCGGTGTTCGACCACCTGCTCGTTCAGCAGCTTGAGCGTCTCGCCGGGCTTCATGAAGCGCACGTCGATGCCGCCCCGCAGCTTCGCGTGATCGAACGCGTGCATCGGCTGGCCGCGCTCGAGCATCACGTAGTTGGTGATGTCGACGAGCGGGCTGATGGCGCGCAGCCCCGAACGCTCGAGCCGGCGCACCATCCATCCCGGAGTCTTCGCCGCGGGATCGATGCCGCGGATCACGCGCCCGAAATACTCGCCGCATGCCCCGGGCTCGGAGATCCGGATCGGGCACGAGTCGTCGATCGTCGCGGGCACCGCCGCCACTTCCGGCGCGCGCAGCTTCGCCGCGGTGATGGCCGCGAGATCGCGCGCGACGCCGAGCACCGACTGGCAGTCGCCGCGATTCGGGGTGAGCTTGAGCGTGAGATAGGTGTCGTCGAGTGCCAGCACCTCGCGCACGTCGCGCCCCACCGGCGCATCGTCGTCGAGCACGAGCAGGCCGGCGTGCTCGTCGGAAAGTCCGAGCTCGCGCGCCGAGCACAACATGCCGCTCGACTCCACGCCGCGCAACTTCGCCTTCCGGATCTCGAGGCCGGGGAGCTTCGCGCCCACGAGCGCGCACGGTACCTTCTGCCCGGCCGCCACGTTCGGCGCGCCGCAGACGATCGTGAGCAGCTCTCCGGTGCCGGCATCGACCTCGGTCACGCGCAGCTTGTCGGCGTTCGGATGGGCGGCCACGCTCTTCACCTGCCCCACCACGATGCCGGAGAAGGCCGCCGCGACCGGCGTGATCTCCTCGACCTCGAGCCCGCCCATGGTGAGCGCGCGTGCCACCGCATCGACCGGCATGTCGATCGCCACCATCTCCTCGAGCCACTGCAGCGAGATCTTCATCGGAATTGCGCCAGGAACTTCAGGTCGTTCTCGAAGAAGAGACGCAGGTCGTTCACGCCGTACTTGAGCATCGCGAGGCGGTCGAGGCCCATGCCGAAGGCGAAGCCCGAATACTTCTCCGGATCGATGCGGCCGTTGCGCAGAACGTCGGGATGCACGACGCCCGCGCCCGCGATCTCGAGGTAGGTGATTTCTCCATCCTTGCGCGACCACTCCATGTCGATCTCCACGCCCGGCTCGACGAACGGAAAGTACGACGGGCGGAAGCGGATGCCGATGTCGTCGCGCTCGAAGAACGCGCGGCAGAATTGCGTGATGGTGCCCTTCAGGTCCGCGAGGCTGATGCCCTCGTCGACCCACAGCCCCTCGAGCTGGTGGAACATCGGCGAGTGGGTCGCGTCGTGGTCGTTGCGATACACGCGCCCCGGGCAGATGATGCGCAGCGGCGGCGGGTGCGATTCCATGTAGCGGATCTGCACCGGGGAAGTCTGCGTGCGCAGCACCTTGTCCGAGCCCGCGATGTAGAACGTGTCCTGCATGCTGCGCGACGGATGGTTCGGGAACATCCTGAGGGCGGTGAAGTTGTAGTTGTCGTTCTCGATCTCGGGGCCGTCGGCGACCGAGAAGCCCATGGTCGCGAAGAGCCGCTCGGCGTGCTCCTGCGCGCGCGCGATCGGATGCAGCCCGCCGGGCGGCTGGCGGCGGCCCGGCAGCGTGACGTCGATTGCCTCGCCCGCGAGCCGCGCATCGAGCTCACTCGCGAGGATCGCGTCCCTGCGGGACTGCAGCAGCGCCTCCACGCGCGCCTTCGCCTGGTTGATCGCCGCGCCGGCCTTCGGGCGCTCCTCGGCGGAGAGCTTGCCGAGGCCCTTCAGCAGCTCGGTGAGCGAGCCCGCCTTGCCGAGAAAGCGCGACTTCACCTGCTCCAGGTCCGCGATGCTCGCGGCGGAGGCGATGGCTTGCGCTGCTTGCCCGACGATTTGTTCGAGTTGTTCCATAAAAACAAAAGGGGCTCTTGCGAGCCCCTCTTTTGTTTTGCGTCGCTCTAGGCCCCGAGGCTCGCTTTGGCCTGCTCGACGAACTTGCCGAATGCAGCCTTATCGAACACCGCGAGGTCGGCGAGGATCTTGCGATCCACGTCGATGCCGGCCTTCTTCAGGCCCGCCATGAACTGGCTGTACGAGACACCGGCTTCGCGGGCGCCCGCGTTGATGCGGGTGATCCAGAGCGAGCGGAACTCGCGCTTCTTGTTGCGGCGATCGCGGTAGGCATATTGCCCCGCCTTCATCACCGCCTCTTTGGCGATCCGGTATACGTTCTTGCGCCGGCCGCGGTAACCCTTGGCCTGGTCGAGGACTTTCTTGTGGCGCGCGCGCGCCGTGACTCCACGTTTTACGCGAGGCATGGTGGCGGCTCCTTAGGCGTTCGGAAGCATTTGCTTCACGTTGCCCATGTTGGTGGGATGCACCGTCGATGCGCCGCGCAGCTGGCGTTTGTTCTTGGTGGTGCGTTTGGTGAGGATGTGGCGCTTGCCCGCCGAGTAACGCTTCACCGAGCCGCTGCCGCGGACCCGGAAGCGCTTGGCGGCGCCACTCTTGGTCTTCATCTTGGGCATGATCGCCCTCCTTGCATTGGTGCAGCAGGTGGCGGAACCCTTCCGCGCTTTATGACCTGAAGACACCTTGTGGTGCTGCTGCTCAGTGCTTCTTCTTCGGCCCCAAAATCATGATCATCTGGCGGCCTTCCATCTTGGGCCACTGCTCGACCACGCCCACTTCCCTCAGATCCGCCTCGACGCGCTTGAGAAGCTGCATGCCGAGCTCCTGGTGCGCCATCTCGCGTCCGCGGAACCGCAACGTCACCTTGGTCTTGTCTCCCTCGGTCAGGAAGCGCGTGAGGTTGCGAACCTTGATCTTGTAGTCGCCTTCGTCGGTTCCAGGCCGGAACTTCACTTCCTTCACCTGGATCTGCTTCTGCTTGAGCTTGGCCTCGTGCGCCTTCTTGCTCTCGCGGTACTTGAACTTGCCGTAGTCCATCAAGCGGCACACGGGCGGCTTGGCGGTCGGGGCAATCTCCACGAGATCGATGTCGGCCTCCTCGGCCATCTTCATCGCCTCTTCGATCTTCACGATGCCGATCGGCTCGCCTTCGACTCCGACGAGACGTATCTCCGGCGTATTGATCTCGCCGTTGATGCGGACTGCTTTATCTTGAGCTATGCGAAATGTCCTATAAAAGTCAAATGTTTAGCGCGGGGACTTAAAGCTGCTTCTACATCATGTCCCGGGGCCACCAGTCCTTCAGGTGCGTGCCTCGACTTCGCTTTTCAAGCGCGAAATAAAGGCCTCGAGCGGGACCGGTGCCAGGTTTTCCCCGGCGCGCGTTCTCGCTGAGACCGTCCTTGCGGCGACTTCCTTGTCCCCCAGCACCAGCTGGTAAGGAAGCTTTTGAATGCTATGTTCTCGAATTTTATAC
>JANPHA010000378.1:0-25039 GCA_031424255.1 Burkholderiales bacterium
TGAGGATGTTCATGGCGATCATCTCGGCGAACTTGTTCGGCGCGATGAAGCCCTTGCCCCACTTCTCGTCGAAATCCGCGGTCACGCTGGAGGCGGTGATGTCCTCGAGCTTGCGGCCCTCGGCGATCATCTGCTTGATGCGCCCCGAGACCGTCGCGAGCATGTCGCGGTAGGCCTGGAGCTCGGCTTTGCCGGAGAGCGGGCCGTGCCCCGGAATGATGCGCGTCGCGGGGCCCGCGATCGCGAGCCCGCGGTCGCAGGCGGCGATCACGCCTTCGACGGTGCCGCCGCTGCTGGTGTCGATGAACGGGTACATGCCGTTGAAGTACGTGTCGCCCATGTGCAGCACGTCATTCCCGACGAAATGCACGATCGCGTCGCCGTCGGTGTGGGCGCGCGGCACGTGGATCACGCGCACCTCGTCGCCGTTCAGGTGCAACGCGATCGAGCCGGCGAACGTGACGATCGGCAGAGCCGCCTTCGGGGCCGCCGGGATGGTCATCCGCATGAACTCGATGAATTGCTCCGAGTTCATCCGCTTCCGGGTGTTCTCGTGCGCGACGAGGATCGCACCGCCGCGGCCGAAATTCTCGTTGCCCCCGGTATGGTCGAAGTGCCAGTGGGTATTCACGACGAAGCGCACCGGCTTCGCGGTGAGCTTCGCGATCGCCGCGGCGATCTTCTCGCTCAGCGGCGCGAACTGGTCGTCGATCATGAACACCGCGTCCTCGCCGACCGAGACGCCGATGTTGCCGCCCGACCCTTCGAGCATGTACGTCGTGTCGGTGAGCTTCGTCGCCTTGATCTCGACCTTGGAGAAATCCTGCTGCGCGGCGCCCCCAAGCGGCAGGAGCAGGGCGCCCACGAGAGCGAGCGGTGCGAGCGGCGGCTTGTTCATGGTTTTCTCCCGGTGGATGAGGAGCGGGACGCGGCGATCCACTCGTCGATGCGTGCTTCGAGCACGGTGAGCGGCAGGGCCCCGTCGTCGAGGAGCGCGTTGTGGAAGCGGCGCACGTCGAAGCGCTCGCCGAGCGCGGCCTTCGCCTTCGCGCGCAGCGCCTTGATCTTGAGCTCGCCGATCTTGTAGCCGAGCGCCTGGCCCGGCCAGGTGATGTAGCGGTCGATCTCGGCCGTGGCGAAGCCCTCGTTGGAGCCGGCGTTGTCCATCAGGTACTTGATCGATTGCTCGCGCGTCCACCCGCGCGAATGCAGCCCGGTATCGAGCACCAGCCGGCAGGCGCGCAGCATCTCGGCGGCGAGCGCTCCGAAGTGCATGTAGGGATCCTGGTAGAACCCCATCTCGTAGCCCAGGCTCTCCGCATAGAGCGCCCAGCCCTCGCCATACGCGACGTAGAACCCGGAGCGCCGGAATGTCGGCAAACCCTCGAGCTCCTGCGCGCGCGAAACCTGCAGGTGGTGGCCCGGCACCGCCTCGTGCAGCAGCGTCGATTCCATCTCGTGGGACGGACGGTTGGCGAGACTGTTGACGTTCGCCTCGAAGAATCCGGCGCGGCTGCCGTCGAGTGCGCCGGGCGCATAGTGATCCGCGTTGTCGCCTTCATAGGCTTCCATCGCGCGGATGCCGTAGGGAAGCCGCGGCAGCTGCGCGAAGAGCTTCGGCAGCTCAGCGTCGGCGCGCTTGCCGATATCGCGGTACGCGGCGAGGCGCGCCTCCGGCGTCTTGAAGAAGAAGCGCGGATCGGTGTTGAGGAACGTGAAGAACGCGGGCAATGCGCCGGCAAAGCCCGTGGAGGCCATGACCTTCTGCATCTCGGCGCGGATGCGCGCGACCTCCGCCAGCCCGATCTCGTGGATCTCGCCGGGCGTGAGCGTGGTCGTCGTATTCGCCTCGACCTGCAGCGCGTAAAATGCCGCGCCGCCGGGGAGCTTCGAGGCCGCCAGGTCGTCGACCGCGGCGGGCACGTAGCTCGTCTCGAGGAAGCGCTTCATCTGCGCGAACGCCGGATGCACGCGTTGCGACAAAACGCGCCGGCCGGCATCGGCGAGGCGGCGCTGCTCTTGCGCGCCCACATCCGCGGGAAACGACTCGAACGGCTTCCACAGCGGCGTGCCTTCGACGTTGGCGTCGGCGAAGGGCTCGAACTGGCCGGCCACTTTCGACAGCGCCGCGCGCGGCGGCATCCAGCCCGAGCGCATGCCGGCCTGCATCCGCGTCGTGGCCTGCGCGAGCCAGCCGGGGATCGCCTCGAGGCGCTTCAGGTAATGCTCGTAGTCGGCGACGTTGCGAAATGGCGTGGCCTTGGCGATCTCGGGGAAGAATTGCTGCGGGCCGCTCATCGGCGAGACCACGAGCCACGAGTCGTCGTCCACGCCGAACGGCAGGCTGCCGTAGAGCGCGACGAAGCGCGCGTTGCGCTCGAGCCCGTCGAGCAGCACGGAGCGCGAGATGCGGTCCTGGGTGGAAAGCGTCTTCGGATCGAAGCGTTTCACCTCCGCGATCAGGGCGCGCCCATGGGCGTTGCGACGCGCGACCGCCGCGGCCGAGGCATCGCTCAGCCGATCGTCGTACCCGGGAATGCCGAGCAAGGTGGCGTACTCCGGATACTCGTCGAGGAAGCGCTTGAACTCGCGATCGAAGATCGCCTCCAGGGCCTTGTTGGGCGGCGGCTCCTTCGCCTGCACGGGACTCACGAGAGCGGCGAGCGCGAGCGTCGCGGCAGCGGCACGGCGCGCGCTCCTCATTCCACTTTGCCGATCTTCTGCACGACTTCGGCGAGCTTCTTCGCGTCCTGGTCCCAGAAGCTGCGGAACTGCGGCTGGTCGAGGTACTGGATCGGCGTCTCCACCTTCGCGAGGGCGTTGCGGAACGATTCGTCGGCCACCGCCGCCCTGGCCGCCTCGCGCAGCTTCGCGATCACCGGCTCGGGCGTGCCGGCGGGAACGAAGAGCCCGGTCCACTGCGAGAACTGCGCGTCGTAGCCGAGCTCCTTCAGCGTCGGCACGTCGGGAAGCGCGGGATGGCGCGCCTCGCCCCAGGTGGCGAGCACGCGCACCTTGCCGCCTTTCACGTGGCCCAGGACGGTGGAAGGGCCGGTGGAGAGCGCCTCGACGTTGCCGCCGAGCAGCGCCACCACCGCGGGTCCCGCGCCGGTGAAGGGAACATGCAGCATCTTCGTGCCGCTCGCGGCGGTGAGCATCTCCATCGGCACGTGCATCGTGCCGTAGTTGCCGGAGGAGCCATACGGGATCGCCCCGGGCGCTTTCTTCGCCGCCTCGAGCAAATCCGCGACGCTCCTGTACGGGCCGTCGGCGCGCACCGCGAGCACGGTGGGATCGGCGGTGAAGCGCGCGATCGGCACGAGCTGCGCCAGCTGGAACATCGGATCGCGGCCGAGCACCTTGTCGGCCTCCGGAATGATCGAGATCGACGACAGCGCCAGCAGCACGGTGTAGCCGTCGGCCTTGGCGCGCGCGACGTACTGCATGCCCACGCCGCCGCCGGCGCCGGCCTTGTTCTCCACCACGACCGGCTGCCTGAGATAGCGGCCCATCGCCTCGGCCACCGGGCGCGCGGTGATGTCCGCCACGCCGCCGGGCGGGAACGGCACGATCATCGTGACCGGCCGCGAAGGGTAGTCGGACTGCGCGGAGGCGCCGAACGCGGCGCAAAGCGCGAGCGTCGCTGTCGCCAGCATCTGCTTGAGCATCGAGTGAATTCCTCCAGGGTGAAAACCGGGGACAGACCCCGTGACTATGTTCGGGGACAGGCGAGCCCCGAGGGGCCGGTGATGTTCTTTCCGTCGTGGCTGGTGAGCCGCACCACGTAGGGCGCCGCGCCGGCTTTCGGATTTTCCTGAATGCGCAGCGTGCCGTTGCCGAACACCTTCACGAAGCGTTCCTTGTCGAGGCCCTGCGGCAGGCCGCAGGCCGCGCTCGGCGTGCCGTCGATCGTCACCGCCAGGTTCACGACCGAGTTCTCCCGGCCGTTGGGGTTGCAGTCGAGCTGCTTCCACTCGCAGCACACCTTGTCGCCGGGCTTGATCGCGGCGCGCATGCGCCGGTCGTCGCGAATGCGGTCGGGATGATGCTCCTGCAGGATGTTGACGGTGCCGGCCTTCAGGTCGTTGTGGACGCAATACGCCTCGGCGTGCGTCGCGGCGGCGAGGGCGAAGGCGAGCGCGGCGGCAGCCACGGGGAGTCTCATCATCGCTTTCCTTTCGTCTTGGCTTCGGGGCAGGTGAGGCCGCGCGGGCCGGTCAGGTCCTTGCGGTCGTGGGTACGGATTCTCACGATGAACGGATAGGCGCTCGGGCGCGGATTGGCGAGGATGCGCACCGTGCCGTTGCCGGTTACCTTCACGTTCGGCTCCGCGCCCTCGGGAAAGCCGCATTCGTACGCGGGCTCGCCGGGAATGCGGATCGCGAGGTTCGCCACCGAATTATCGCGCCCGCCGGGATTGCAGTCGAGGTTGTGGAACTTGCAGCATTGCGCCTGGCCCGGCTTGAGTGTCGCGCGGAAGCGACGGTCGTCGCGCAGCTTGTCGGGATGCGGCTCCTGCTCCACCGTGACCTCGCGGTCCTTCAGCTGGTTGTGGACGCAATAGGCGGCGGCCGGCAACGGCGGCAGCAGGCAGGCGGCGAGCGCGATCAGTCGAATCATCCTGCAATCATTGCACGTCTAGCCGGCATTCTTCACGCGATACATCGCCTCGTCGGCGGAAGCGAGCAGCGCCGCCGGATCGCGCGCATGGTCGGGATAGAGGCTCACGCCGATGCTGGCCCCCACGTGCACGTCGGTTCCCTTCCAGTCGAACGGGGAGCCGAACGCGTTGCGAATGCGCTCACCGATGATGCCGGGCGTATCGGGGCGCACATCGGTTTCGAGCAGCACCACGAACTCGTCGCCGCCCAGGCGCGCCACCGTGTCGACCTCGCGCACGCAGGCGCGGATGCGGCCCGCGGCCTGGCGCAGCACCTCGTCGCCGGCCGCGTGGCCGAGCGTGTCGTTCACCTTCTTGAAGCGGTCGAGATCGATGAACAGCAACGCCAGCCGGTCGCCGCTGCGATTCACCCGCAGGCTCGCGTGCTCGAGGCGCGCGGCGAGCGAGTTGCGGTTGGGCAGCCCGGTGAGGTTGTCGAGCACCGCGGCCTTCTTCAGCTGCTCCTCGGCGTCGACGCGCGCGGTCACGTCCTCGGCGAGCGCGAGGATCGAGGCGAGCCGGCCCCGCGGATCGAGGAACGCGGAGCTGTACCACTCGCACCAGATCGCGCGGCCGTCCTTGGTGCAATTGCGCGCCAGCATCCGGTTGCGCCGCGCGCGGCCCTCGGAAAGCTCGCTCACCAGGCTGCGCACGGTCTCGATCGAATCGGGATGCACCAGGCCGATCTCGAGCCAGGTGCGGCCCTTCACCTCGTCCAAGGTCCAGCCGAAGATCGCCTCGGCCTGCGGCGACCAGCGCTTCACGGTCAGGCCGTCGGCCCATTCGATCACCGCGAGCGGCGTGTTCTCGATGTGGCTCGCGATTTCCTCGAGCGCACGGCCGAGCGCGTCGTGCGTGCGCTT
The DNA here is from genome assembly GCA_031424255.1 of Burkholderiales bacterium. Taxonomy (GTDB): domain Bacteria; phylum Pseudomonadota; class Gammaproteobacteria; order Burkholderiales; family Usitatibacteraceae; genus Usitatibacter. The sequence continues at coordinate 5,524 of JANPHA010000378.1, forward strand.
GAGCTCGTCCACCTCGAGCGCGCAGGAGAAGAGCCCCACGACGCGCCCGCTCGCGTCGCGATGGGGCCGCAGGTCCACCGAGAGCCAGAACGAGGCGCCGTCGAAGCGCGTCGCCTGGCGCTCGTAGTGGACCGGCTCGCCGGAAAGTGCGCGGCGCATCGGCGGGCCGACCACCGCATAGGCCTCGGGCCCGTGCAGCTCCAGCAGGGATTTGCCGTAGATCCCCCGGGGCGTCGAGCCGAACCATGCAGCGATCTCGCGCGAGGCGAAACGGATGCGCTCGTCGGCGTCGACGTAGCTGATCAGCCCGCCGACGTCGTGGGCGAACGCCGCGAGGAACGCCTCCGCCGAGGGGAAAACGTCGGGCACCGGGACGTCGTCGGGAATCGGGGGCTTCATGGGGGCGCGCCAGGAGCCAAAGCAGGGGATTATCGCTCCGCGAACTACGTCGGGGAAGCGGCCGCCAGCTCGAGCTCCTCGGCGAACGGTTTCGCCGGGAAATGGAAGCGCACCGGGCCGTCGGGCTCGGCGTGCAGGAACTGGTGCACGAAAGGATCGTCGGAGGCGACCATCGCCGCGGTCGGTCCGTGGCCGACGATGATGCCGTCGTTCAGCAGGTAGAGGTAATCGGCGAGCTGCAGCGCCTCGTGCACGTCGTAGGTCACCACGATCGAGGTCGCGCCGAGCGCGTCGTTGAGCGTGCGGATCAGGTGGCACACGACGTTCAGCGTGATCGGGTCGAGGCCCGCGAACGGCTCGTCGTAGATGATCAGGTCCGGGTCGAGGGCGATCGCGCGCGCGAGCGCCACGCGCCGCCCCATGCCGCCCGAGAGCTCGGACGGCTTGAGCGACTGCGCGCCGCGCAGGCCCACGGCGTTCAGCTTCATCACCACCAGGTCGTGGATGATCGCCTCCGGCAGCGAGGTGTGCTCGCGAATCGGGAACGCGATGTTCTCGAACACGCTGAGGCCGGAGAAGAGGCCGCCCTTCTGGAACATCATCCCCATGCGGCGGCGCAGCGCGTAGAGCTGCGTCGCGTCGAGCTCGTGCACCACCTTGCCGAACGCCGTGACCTGGCCCGCGGCGGGCTTGAGCGAGCCGCCGATCAGCTGCAGCAGCGTGGTCTTGCCCGAGCCGCTGGTGCCGAGGATGGCGACGATGCTGCCCGACGGAATGTCGAGATCGATGCCCTTCAGCACCGTGCGCCTGCCGTAGGCGAAGCGCAGGCCGCGCACCTCGACGAGATTCACCGGGGTTTCCATGAAGCCTCATTATGGCATTCGCCGCGACCTGAATTACACTCTGCGCTTCTCAGATCCCGGGGGGGAAGCGAACATGGGCCTTATCGACCGCGTGAAGAACATCATCGTCACGCCCAAGACCGAGTGGGACGTGATCGCCGCGGAGCCGGCCGCGCCCGCGCAGATCGTCACCGGGTACGTGCTGCCGCTCGCCGCGGTGGCCGCGCTCTGCGGTTTCATCGGGCTGGTGTTCATCGGCACGAGCCTCGGTGTGCTCGGGACCATGCGCATGTCGCTCACCTGGGGCCTCGTCAATCTCGTCTACACCGTGGTGATGGCGGTGGTCGCGGTGTTCGTGCTCGGCTTCATCATCGACGCGCTCGCTCCCACCTTCGGGGGCCAGAAGGGCATGAACCAGGCGATCAAGGTGGCGGCCTATTCCTACACGCCCGTGTGGGTGGCGAGCGTCCTCACGATCATTCCGATGCTCGGCATCGTCGTGCTGATCGCGTGCTTCTACGCCGTCTACCTCCTCTATCTTGGCCTGCCCCGGGTGATGAAGAGCCCGGCCGAGAAGGCCGCGGGCTACACCGCCGTGGTGATCATCGCGGCGATCGTGCTCGGCATCGTGATCGCGATGATCGGCGGCGCGATCATGGGCTTCGGCGGCATGGGCGCGCGCACCGGCATGGGCATGCACACGGGCATGGGCGGCGACTCGCGCTCGAGCGTCACCTTCGACAAGGACAGCCCGATGGGCAAGCTCGACGCCTTCTCGAAGAAGATGGAGGAGCAGGGCAAGCAGATGGAGGCGGCGAACAAGAGCGGGGACTCGAAGAAGCAGATGGAAGCCGCGATGGCGGTGCTCGGCACGGCGATTTCCGGCGGCAAGGGAGTCGAGCCGGTGCAGCTCGACGTGCTGAAGCCGCTCGTGCCGGAGCAGTTCGCGGGAATGCCGCGCACCGACATGCGCACCGAGCGCAGCGGTGTCGCCGGGCTGATGGTCGCGAAGGCCGAGGGCGTCTACGTCGCCGACGGCAAGCGCGTCAATCTCGAGGTGGTCGACACCGGGGGCGCGGCGGGCCTGATGGGCCTCGCGTCGTGGATCGGCGTGCAGGGGGAGAAGGAAGACAACAACCGGCGCGAGAGCACGCGCAAGGAAGGCAACCGGCTGGTGCACGAGCAGGTGGACAAGCGCGGCGGCAGCAACAAGTACACGGTGGTGGTCGGCGATCGCTTCGTGGTCTCGGCGACCGGGCAGGGCGTCGACATCGATGCGCTCAAGTCGGGCGTGGGCGCGGTGGACCTGGCGAAGCTGGAAAGCATGAAGTAAACACCTAGTCCGAGGCCTCGAAGTCCGCGAGCAGCCCGCCGGGCGAAGGCTCCTTCAGGCGCGCCTGGTCCACCTTGATCTTGGTGCCCTCGGCGCGCTTGAAGAAATCGTCGGCGCTCGCGAGCGGCACGAGGCGAAAGACCGGCGGGCGCAGGTCGCCGAGCGAGGCGCGCTGGCCGAGCAGGTTGCGCGTCTCGGACTTGCCGAAATATTGCAGCATCGCGCCCGCGCCGATGAGCGCGATCACCAGGCTCATCGCGAAGCGCATGTGGCGTGGCCCGATCGTGTGCAGGTGCGCGTAGCAGGTCGCGGCGAGCACCGCCCACGCGCCCAGTCCCGCGTACTCGGCCATCTCGCGCCACGCGAGGGCGAACGAGAACGACTCGGAGATCTGGTCCCAGAGCACCAGCGCCAGGCACGCGGTCACCGCGATGCGCAGCTGCAGGGCGAAGCGCGCCTGGCCGAAGAAGATGCGCGAGAGCACCGACCAGAGGCTGGTCCAGAGCGCGAGCAGCGTCACGAACCCGAGCAGCGGCAGCAGCATCACGTTGGCGCTCGGCTCGGACGTGAGGTTGAGCCACTGCAGCAGCAGCAGCAGCAACAGCAGCCCGCCGCCCAATGCCGCGGACCAGGCCGCGTGCGCGCGCGGTGGCGTCATCCGTTTCTCGGGGGCCACCGCGTGCGCCGCGTCGTGCACGCGCAGCGTCGTGCGGCCGATGCGGATGCCCGGCTCGCTGGCGAGCGGCAGGCTCGTGACGCGGCTCGCGCCGTGCTCCGGATAAAGCCCGTTCAACGTGCCCAGGTCCTCGGCGACGAGCTCGCCGTCCTCGCCGCGGAAGATGCGCAGGTGGTGGGGCGCCACGTGCGGGTCATCGATCACGACGTCGTTGTCGAACGCGCGGCCGACCCTCGCCTCATCGCCCTCGATACGCTCGCGCGCCGCGACCTCGCCGTGGCGCGACAGCACCTCGATCCACATCACCGCTGCCACTGGATCGCCTCGAGGAAGCGCCGCCCGAGGGCGACCGCGTTGGCGTGCGAGACGCCCTGCATCGTGAGCTGTGCCAGCAGCGCCTCGCGGTCGCGGTCCTGCGTGAGGGCGAGCAGCGTCACGTTGTAAAGGCCTTCGAACTCGCGGTAGGCGCGCATGCACCAGGTGGCGCGCAGCGGCGGCTTGCCGCCGCCCGCGGCGACGAAATCGTCGCGGCATTCCTGCTCGGTGAGGCGCTTGCCGCCGCCGGTCCCGCCGCCGAAGCTCGGTCCGCCGGAGCGCTGCGAGAGCTCCTTCGCGAACTGGAACGCGTTGAGATCGATCGCCTTGTAGTACGAATAGGTGAGGTCGACGCGCCCGGTGAGGATGCGATCGGAGACGAAGATGCCGGTGGCGCTCGAGCAGCGCGTGGTGTTCACCGCGGTGCGCGGCTTCGGCATCTGGTCCGCGTTGGTGGCCGCCCAGCACGTCATCCAGGGCGCGGCGCTCTCGAGGCCGCGATACGGGCCGTAGAGCGCGGTGCGGAATCCCTCGCCCTTCAACGACTCGTAGAACGACGCCTGCCAGCCGTCGAGCTGGCGGCCGACTTCCTCGCGCGCCTTGTCGACCACGAGCGCGGGACCCTTGCGCGCGCGCTCGATCAGCGCGGCGGCGAACTTCACCGGCACGAGGAAGCCCACCTGCTCGCCGTCGAGGCGCTTGGCGACGTTCACGCCGACCACGCGCCCGTCGCCCGACGTGACCGGCCCGCCGCTCATCCCCGGGTTGATCGCGCCGGAGAAATGGATGCGCTCGTCGTAGCTCTTGTCGACCAGCCCGTTGTAGGTCCCCTCGACGATCGTGAAGCCCAGGTCGAGCGGGTTGCCCATCGCGTAGATGCGCTCGCCCTTCGGCAGGTGCCCCGCCAGGGCGCGCGGGTCGAGGTGGAAGAACGGCAGGCCGCCGCGCTCGAGCTTCACCACCGCGAGGTCGTGGGGTACGTCGATCGCGAGGAGCTTCAACGCGCCCTTGGTGCCGTCGGGCACGAGGTACTCGAGCCGGTAGGTCCTGGGATCGAGCGCGAACTGCGAGACGACGTGATAGTTGGTGATTGCGAGCCCGTCTTCGCTCACCAGGAAGCCGGAGCCGATCGTCGATTGCCTTCCTGCCGACTGCAGCAGCGTCCGGATCTGCAGGATGCGCGGCTTGGCGAGCTCGTAGACGCGCTCCGCCGTCGTGGACAGCGGCAGTTGCTGCGCGTCGGGGGTCGTCGGAGGCGTGTCCGGTGGCGCGGCCTGCTGGGCCGCCGCGATGCAGGCCGGAACGAGCCCGGCGGCGAAGAGCAGGAAGAATCGACGCATGCGGGGAAAACGAAGCTCAGGCGGGACACTGGAATGGTACCAGCGTCCCGCGTCGTTTCCCCGGCTATGCGCCTACCTTCAGGCGGCGACCGACAAGCCCTTCTGCACCGGAGCGTGGAGGGCGCGGATCGCGAGCTCGGCCTTGGCGATGTTCTCGTTCTTGACCGCGTCCCCCATCGCAAGGCCTTCGGCGTAGACGAACTCGACGTCGTCGATGCCGAGGAAGCGCAGGAAGTCGCGCACGTAGCTCGTCTGCGTATCGAGCGGCGTGCCGGCGTAGACGCCGCCGCGCGTCGCGAAGATGTACGCTTTCTTGCCGGTGAGCAGCCCCTGCGGACCCTTCTCGGTATAGCGGAACGTGTGTCCCGCGCGCGCGATATGGTCGAAGTACGCCTTGAGCGTCGAGGGCACGCCGAAGTTGTACATCGGCAGCCCGAGCACGATCACGTCGGCGCGCTTGAGCTCGTCGATCAGCGCGTCGGAGAAGCCGGCCACGGCCTGCTGCTCGGCGGTACGCTCCGCGGGCGCCGCGAGAAACGACTGGAAGCGCTCGGCGGTGAGGTGCGGAACCGGGTCGCGGCCGAGGTCACGCGTCACCACCGCGCCGGTGGGGTTCGCCGCCTGCCAGTGCGCGACGAATTGGTTGGCGAGGCGGCTCGACTGCCCGCCGTTGGAAAACAGGCTTGCCTGGATCTGGAGCAGCGTTTTCATCGGAGTCCTCTTTCGGATAAGTCATTCACCGATCCATTAGACGATTTACCGGTTCGATAAAAAAGCGCAAAATTTAGCGTAAACCCATCGAATGGATCGATCATGTCCGCGACCCCGCGCATCACCCTCGAGCAATGGCGCGCGCTGCAGGCGGTGGTGGAGGCGGGCGGCTACGCGCAGGCCGCGGAGGCGCTGCACAAGAGCCAGTCCACCATCACCTACGCGGTGCAGCAGATCCAGAAGCTGCTCGACGTGAAGGCTTTCGAGATCCACGGGCGCAAGGCGGCGCTGACCGAGGCCGGCCAGGTGCTCTACCGTCGAGCGCGCACGTTGCTCGAGGAAGCGGCGGCGCTGGAGCGCGGCGCCGCGGAGATGGCGCAGGACTGGCAGCCCGAGATCCGCCTCGCCGTGGAGATGATCTTTCCCACCTGGCTGCTGCTCGAGTGCCTCGCGGAATTCGCGCGGGAGCGCCCGGAGACGCGCATCGAGGTGTTCGAGACGGTGCTCGCGGGCACCGAGGAGATGCTCTCGGAGGGGCGGGTCGACATCGCCATCGGCTCGCAGCAGGGCGGGGTCGGGGGCACGCAGCTGATGCCGGTGCGCTTCGTGGCCGTCGCGCACCCGGACCATCCGCTGCATCACCTCGGGCGCAAGATCACCGCGCGCGACCTGAAGCGCCACCGGCGCATCTTCATCCGCGATACCAGCACGCAGCGCAAGCGCGATGTGGCCGGCGTGGAGCTGCGCTGGACGGTGAGCAACAAGGCCACCTCGATCCGCGCGGTCGCCATGGGGCTCGGCTTCGCGTGGCTTCCCGAGGAGACCATCCTGCCGGAGATCCGCGCGGGAATATTGAAGCCGCTGCCGCTCAAGGAGGGCGGCTCGATCACCGCCCCGCTCTTCCTCGCGTTCTCGGACCCCGAGTTTCCCGGACGCGACGCGGCGCGGCTCGCCGACATCATCCGCACGCGCTCGGCGGGCGCATGCCGCAAGGTGAAGGCGCGCTCCCCGCATCGAAAAGCAATCTGACCCCATTTTCCGCCGGGATCGATCATTCAACCTCGAAAAAATACCGACGTCGTCGTGATCGGCGCCGGCGCGGCCGGCATGATGGCCGCGGCCACCGTGGGGCAGCGTGGCCGGCGTGTCGTGCTGATCGAGCACCATGACAAGGTAGGCGAGAAGATCCGCATTTCGGGCGGCGGGCGCTGCAACTTCACCAACCTCCACGCCACGCACCGCAACTTCCTGTCGCGCAATCCCGATTTCTGCCGCTCGGCGCTGGCGCGCTACACGCCGCGGGATTTCATCGCGCTGGTCGCGAAGCACGGCATCCGCTATCACGAGAAGACGCTCGGGCAGCTCTTCTGCGACGAGAGCGCGAAGCAGATCATCGAGATGCTGGTGAAGGAATGCGGCGCGGGCGGTGTCCAGTGGCGCCATCCGTGCGCGGTGCGGGGCGTCGAGCGCGAGGAGGGCGGGTTCATCGTCGCGACGGATCGCGGCGAGGTGGCGGCGAGCTCGCTCGTGGTCGCGACCGGCGGGCTCACCGTGCCGAAGATCGGCGCGACCCCGTTCGGGTATCGGCTCGCGGAGCAGTTCGGCATCGAGGTGGTCGCGCCCAAGCCCGCGCTCGTGCCGCTGTCGTTCGATCCCGAATTGCTCGCGCGCTACGGCGATCTTTCCGGCGTATCGCTCGATGCGCAGGCATGGTGCCGCGACGGGCGCTTTCGCGAGGCGCTGCTCTTCACCCACCGCGGCCTCTCGGGGCCGTCGATCCTGCAGGTGTCGTCGTACTGGCAACAGGCCGGCGCCGCGGAGCCGATCCACATCGACCTGCTGCCGGGCGCGGACGCGCGCGCGTGGCTCGCCTCGGAGCGGCGCTCGAAGGCGCTGCTTTCCACGCTGCTCGCGCAGCGCTTGCCGAAGCGCTTCGCGCAGCAGTGGTGCTCGGCGCACGGCTTCGACAAGCCGGTCGTGCAACTCTCCGATCGCAATCTCGAAGACGCGGCGCGCGCGCTCACCGATTGGCCGGTGCAGCCTTCGGGCACGCTCGGCTACAACAAGGCCGAGGTGACGCTCGGCGGCGTCGATACGCGCGCGCTCTCCTCGAAGACCATGGAAGCCACCGCGGTGCCCGGGCTCTTCTTCATCGGCGAGGTGGTCGACGTGACCGGCCACCTCGGCGGCTTCAACTTCCAGTGGGCCTGGGCCTCCGGCCACGCCGCCGGCGAAGCCGCGTAGAAAACCGGACGTGGTCTGTCCCCGGTTTTCTATAGCGTGATGGCGAAGGCCTGGTCGCAGCGCGGGGCGAGGGGCTTGCGCGCGATCGGCTCGAAGCCCGCGCCTGTGTAGAGGGCGATCGCTTCCTTGAGCACCGCGGCGGTCTCGAGCTCCATGCGTTCGAAGCCGCGGCCCTTGGCGAAGGCCATCGCCCGGCGCAGCAGGCGCCCGCCGAGGCCAAAGCCGCGCGCGCCGGGCACCAGGTACATCTTGCGAAGCTCGCACACGGTGTCGCCGGCCGCGAACACGCCGCAGCACCCGGCGAGTGAGCCGTCGCTCGCGACCGCGACTTCGAACGTGCCTCCGCGTGCGAAGTAGCTCGTCTCTAGATCCTCCAGGTCGCGGTCGGTTCCGCCGGGATCGAGGGCGAGGCCATATTCGCCGAGCACGCCGCCCACGATTTGCCGGATCGCGGCGAGATCCGCGGAGGCGGCGCGACGAATGCCGAAGCCGCGAAACCCCGCGGCAACGCGCGACGCGCGCGCGCCTTCTCCCGCGAGCCGGCTCACGAACGCGGCACTTTCCTGCGGATGCGCCGAGGCGCGGCTCACCGCGGCGGTATACACGGTCTCGAGATCGAAGCCCGGCGGCAACGGCGCCACCAGCCGCACTCCGGGTGTCGCGAGGATCTCGGTCGATTGCGTGCAGCCGATCGGATGGCCCGAGGCCTGCGCCATCGCCTTCATCGCCGTCGCGCCGTTCGGATAGGTGCGAAAGTTGGCGGAAACCTGCGCGTGAATGCCGAGCGCCTCGATCACCTTGGCGAAATGAATTCCCGCGGTCGATTTCTGCGGATCGGGAAAGTAGATCGCATCGGCCGCGACCAATGCGTCGCGCAGCATTCCTTCGCCGGCGACATCGGGCGCGGGATCGCCGGCGCGCACCGCGATCGAGGTCGGCACCGAGCCCAGGTCGGCGCAGGTGCGCGCGTCGATCTTCCCCGCGGCGGCGAGCGCCGCGATCTGCGCGTCGGTGAGTATCACGATGTCGCACGCCTCACCCGCGCGGAACTTCTCCAGCATCGCGCCGACCGCACCGAAGCTGCCGGCGGTCTCGACACCGGCTTCGCGCCCCACCGTTGCGACGATGCCCTGCGCGGCGCCGGCGCTGATGAAATCCAGCTTCACGCGCGCGCGCCTACTGGTCGGGTTTCGCGCCCGAGATCTTCACGACCCGCGCCCACTTGTCGATGTCTTCGCGCAGGTAGCGCGCGAACTCTTCGGGCGTCATGCTCATCGCGACCGCCCCCTGCCGCGACCACGCGGCCTTCATCTCGGGCGCGTTCACGATGTGCGTGATCTCGTTGTTGAGGCGATCGACCACGGAGCGCGGCGTGCCGGCCGGCGCCATGATGCCGAGCCAGATCACCGCGTCGTATCCGGGGACGCCGGCTTCCGAGAGCGTGGGCACATCGGGGAGCACATCCGAGCGGACCCTTCCCGAGGTTGCGAGCGCGCGCAGCTTGCCTGCCTGCACATTCGGCGCCATCGTCGGAATCGCGTCGAACATCATCTGCACCTGGCCGCCGAGGATGTCGGTGCGCGCGCCCGAGCTGCCCTTGTAGGGCACGTGCACGATATCCACGCCCGCCATCGCCTTGAAGAGCTCGCCGGCCATGTGGTACGGCGTGCCGTTGCCCGACGAGGCGTAGTTGAGCGCACCCGGCTTCGACTTCGCGAGCGCGATGAAGTCCTTCAGCGTGGCCGCGCTCACCGAGGGATGCACCACCAGCACGAGGTCGGAGTAATTCACCGGCGCGACCGGGACGAAATCGCGCATCAGCTGGAAGGGCTTGTCCGGAATCAGCGATTCGTTGACGGTATGCGTGTTGGACATCATCAGCAGCGTGTAGCCGTCGGGGGCGCTCTTCGCGACCGCGTCGGTGCCGAGGATCGAGCCCGCGCCGGGCTTGTTCTCCACCACCACCGGTTGCCCGAGCACACCCTGCAGCTTTTCCCCGACCGCGCGTGCGTAAATGTCGGCCGGGCCGCCCGCGGCGAACGGCACGATGATTCGCACCGGCTTCGTCGGATAGGTCTGGGCCGCCGCGCCGCAGACGGCGAGCGTGGCAAGGACGGCGAGCACGGTTCGAAGCGGTCGGAACATCCGGGTCTCCTCGGGGATCGGGTCACTCTTCCCAGTCGAAGCGCCACAACGCGATCGCGCCGAACGCCGCACTGAATGCCAGCATCGTACCAATTGGCGCGATCGCCGCGCCGAACCCCTGCCCGCGCCAGGTCATCGCCTCGAGCCCGTCGATTGCCCAGCGTGTCGGCACCACCAGCGTCGCCGACTGCAGCCAGTCGGGAAAGACGAAGGTCGGCACCCACGCCCCGCCGAGCATCACCAGCAGCAGTGTCGCGAGGATCGCGAGCCCGCGCGTGGCTTCGGGTGTCCGCCCCACTGCCGCGATCAGCAACCCGAAAGTGGACGCGAGCAACGCGAAGGCGAGCATCACGCCGACGAACCCGGCCACGCTGCCGTCGATGCGCACGTCGAACGCCGCGATTCCCGCGGCGTAGATCGCGGCCATCAGCAGCGTCGCGATGAGCGTCCCCGAGGCGACGCGGCTCCCGAGGAGCAGCCGGCGCGAGACGGGCGCGGCACGCAGCCGCCTCCAGATGCCGAGGCGGCGCATCAACAGCACCCCGACGCCGAGCTCGATCCCCATGAACAGCACGAACTGCACGCCCATGCCGGCGAACGAATGCGCATACGCGTTGTACCTGCGATCGCCCGCGGTCACCTCGTGCTCGCGGGTGACGAACGGCATCTCGAATCCCCCGATCCCGCCCTTGCCGCCGGCGCGCTCCACCGTGCCGCGCGCGTTGAGCCGCGCGAAGCTGTCGAACAATGCGAGCAGGTCGCGGCGGTCGTCATCGGCGAGGTTTGCGCTCTTCGCCACCTCGGAGCGCGAATCGGCGAGCGCCTTCGTGCCGGCCGCGCCGCCGCCGAAGGCCGCGCGCGACACTGCCTGGATGACGTGCTCCGCGAGCAGCCCCTTCACGAGTGCCAGCGTCATCGCCTGCGAGGGATCGAGGTGCACGGTGATCTCGGGCTTCGGCCCGGGGCGGAACATCGCGCGTGGCGCCGCGTTGCCGAATCCGGCCGGCAGCACGATCGCGGCGCGCAGCTTGCCGGTGCGCACCTGAGTCACCGCTTCGGCTTCGGCGATCTCGCGCAGGTCGAAGGTGCTGTCGTCCTTCATCGAGGCGACGATGCCGCGGCTCACCGGGCTCTGGTCGAGGTCGACCACCGCGACCGGCACACGTGTGGGTTTCTTCGGCGCCCCGCCGAGCACGGCGCCGAAGAAGGCCGCGATCAGGATCGGCGCGGCGAGCGTGATCATCAGCGCCCGGCGATTGGAGAAGTACAACGTGAGGTCCTTGCGGACGAGGGCCGCGAGTGCGTGCATGGTCAGTCCCTCAGCTGGCGCCCGGTGAGATGGAGAAACACCTGCTCGAGCGACGCGCGCGGCGCGCGCGCCTCCTCGACCGGCGGCGGCGCGAGGCGGTAGAGCGCCTCGGGCGTATCGGAGGCGATCACCTTGCCGTGGTCGATGATCACGATGTGGTCGCACAGCCGCTCGGCTTCTTCCATGTAGTGCGTCGTGTAGAGCAGCGCCTTGCCGCGAGAGCGCAGCATCTCGAGATTGTCGAAGATCGCGTTGCGGCTCTGCGGGTCCACGCCGACGGTCGGCTCGTCGAGCAGCAACACGTCCGGATCGTGAACCAGCGCGCACGCGATGTTGAGCCGGCGCTTCATGCCGCCGCTGAACGACTGGGGCTTGTCGCGCCCGCGGTCCGCGAGGCCGACGAGCGCGAGGGCGGCTTGCGCGCGCTCCTCGAGCTCCTTGCCATGCAGCCCGTACAACGCGCCGAAGAGCCTCAGGTTCGCGAGCGCCGCGAGGTCTTCATGCAGCGCGATGTCCTGGGGCACGAAGCCGAGGCGGCGCTTCACGGCGGTAGCGTCGCCCGCCAGCGGGACGCCTCCCAGGGTGACGGTGCCGCGGTCGGGCCGCGTGAGGCCGCACATCATCGCTACCGTGGTCGACTTGCCCGCGCCGTTGGGCCCGAGCAACCCCACGATCCTGCCCGGTTGCACCCTGAGCGAGACGCCGGCGACGGCGGTGCGATCGCCGAATGATTTCCACAGGTCCTGCGCTTCGAGCATGGCTCTTCCTCCCTGACTGGCGGCGAGATTAGCGCAGGCGCACACCTCAGGGCGCAGTCTGCGACGAACGGTCGAGCGCAGGCGCGAATGGCGTTCGGATGCGACGGCCGGCGTGGGAGTCCACCGACATGGAGCAAGCCCGCGACGACAAGACTTCAGGAGTGCGCCGACTGCTTCGGCCGGGCGCGGGGGTCATGCTGTCTGCAGTTTAACTCGCAGGAGGCGCCGCCATGAAAAATCGGATCAAGACCCTGGTCTCCGCGACGCTCTTCGCTTTCGTGATCGGCGGCTGCGCCTCCGAGATCCCGCGCCACGAGAAGCCGACGCTGGCCGCATCCTCGATGGGCGGCATGGTCGGCAGCGTCGTCACCGGGGGCAGCACATCCGGTTCCGCCGGCGGGATCCTGGTTGCCGGGCGCGAGCGCTAGAGCCAGAGCTAAAACGCCGCACGAGCCTTCCGCAGCCGCGAAAAGACGATCCCGACGGGGAGCACCGCGAGGGCCGCCGCGAGCAACACCGCGGTCGTCGCGTATCTTTCGGCGACCGCACCGCCCAGCGTGACCCCGGCGGACTGACCCACGAAGAATGACGAGGCGAAGAGGGCCATCGCGGCGCCGCGCCTTTGCGTCGCCATTTGGGTGGCGTTGGTTTGCAGCGTGTTGTGCAGGCCATAGAAGCCGAGGCCGGCGGCGAAACATCCGGCGTACGCCACCCACTCCCGCGGAGTCCACGCGATCAGCGCGAGCCCGAGGGAAAGGAGCAGGGCGCCCGCGAGCGACAGCCCCACTTCTCCGAGTCGCCCCACGATCGCGCGTGCGAGCAGCGCGAACGCCGCGCCGCCGACGCCGAACGCGATCAGCGCGAGGCCCGAGTGCGCGATCTCGAGCCCCCGCGCGAGGTGGAGGTGCGCGGGCACGAACGCCAGGGCTCCGAACACCACCATGCCTTCGATGAAGACGGTGAGCAGCACGACGCGCGCCCAGGGGGCCGTGACCACGCCCGCGAGATCCGCGAAGAAATGCCCGCCCGCGGCGCCGCGCGGCGTGGGATCGTGGCGCGAGACGCGCAGGATGAGGACGCAGGACACGCCGAGCCATACGGCGAGAACCGCGAACGGCCATCGCCACTGCACATGCTGCGCCGCGAAGCCGCCGACCGCCGCACCCACCGCGAACCCGCTGATCTGCCCGAGGATGAACCGGGCGAGCACCGGCTGGCGATTCTCATACGGCACGACGTCGCCGATCCAGGCCATCGACATCGGGATGATGCAGGCGCAGAAGGCACCCGCCACGACGCGCGCCGCCACGAGGCCGTCGAATCCGCGCGCGAAATAACATGCGAGTGTCGCGAGCCCGGCCGCCCCGCTTGCCAGCGCGATCACACGCAGCTTGCCGAAGCGGTCGCCGAGCGGCCCGAACAGCAGCTGGGCCGCTCCATACGCGACCGAGTAGCCGGTGATCACCCACGCCGCGGTGGCGATGCCCACGCCGAACTCGACGGACAGTCGCGGGAGCAAAGCGTCGGTGACACGCAGCAGCGCCGCGCTCGCAAAAGCCGCCACCGAGAGCAGGAAGATCGGGAGTCTCACGACTCCACGCTACATTACCTCACGCGCACTTGCGCGGACGCTCGCTTTCCTCGAAGGCCGGCGGGGCGGGCGGCGAGAAGAGCGGGTTCAGCCACACGAACAATGCCGCGTGACCGCACGATTCCAGGTCTTCCGGCAGGTAGTTGTGGATGATCCCGCAATAGTGGAACCCCTGCGACATCTGGAAGCGCATCACCGGATCGTCGATGTCGCCCCAGATCACGCGCTTGGCGTAGAGCTCCGGCGACATCGTTTCGTGCACCGCGCGATAGCCCGGCAGGCGCGCGGCGCCGATGATGCGCCGCAGGTTGAGCTTGCGGCACAGCCTGCGGCGCGCCTGGTGAAGAACGCGCCCGACGCCGAAACCGCGACGCGACGTGTCGGCGATCACTTCCGAGCCGTAGAGCGTGCGCCCGGCGCGATCATGCGTCGTGAAGTACCCCTCGCCGGTGATCCCCTTCCAGGTGGGGTCGCCGGCGTAGTCGTCCCACTGCACCACGAACGAGCTCGCCGCGCCCACCACCTCGCCATCGCAGACCGCGACGAGCTGGCCTTCGGGAAACGCGCGGATGCGGCTCTCGAATTGCTTCAGCGTGCAGGCGTCGATATCGGGTTGCGATTCGCGCTGCAGCGCGCGGATCGCGGCATAGTCCTCGATGCGCGCGGCGCGCGCCTTGACCACGCCGCTGCCGCGCAGGGGCGCGGTCCTCCACACCTCGGCTGGCGTGCCGGCGCCGCGGCGGCGGGGGAATACCTCGACGGAGCCCAATTCGCGATCAGCTCAGCCGGTCTTGCGGTAGGCGGTTTCGGTGCATTGCGGGCACGGCGGCAGCACGGTGGAGCGCGAGGTGATCAGGGTCCAGCCGCACCCCGCGCAGCTCAACGTTCCCGCGCTGGTGATGTCGCCGGTGCGAAACGTCAACGTGGGATGGTCGCGCTGCAGCAGGTCGCGGCGCAGGTACTGGCGCAGGCGCTCGCCGTTTTCCGCGGTGAACTCGCCCGCGGCGACCAACCCGTCGCAGGCCACGTCGAGCGCCTGGTCGAAAGCCTGCGCCGTGGTCTCGCCCGCCTGCCGGAACACCTCCTGGAAACGGCCGAGCAGGCGATCGAACAGATCTTCCTGGTGGCGCCGCGCGCCCTCGGCGATCTCCTTCACGCCGAGCAGCGTCGAATCCTTCAGCGCGCGCGTGCGCGGGCCGGTTCTCTTTCTGCCGAGGTGGGTGCGGATCGCGCCGCGCGTCCGAGCGCGCGGTGAATCTGCGTTGTCGTTGCCCGTGGGAGTGGACGGATGCCTCATGACGGCGAACTCCTTTCGCATTGCCGCTGCGGAGCATGGGCGTGCGCGCGCTTGTAGGACTGCGCGGCACCGATGCAATATCGCCTGGCGCGGCTTCGGTCTGTGCGACCGCGTTTACGCTACGGGAGTTCCGCCCGTCGAAAACCAGTTCCGCTCGGGATTGTTGCGAAACGTGTAGGAGAGAAAATCTTCCGTCGGCGCGGCGCCTCAATCCGCCGTCATCTTCGCCTTCTTCGCGACCTTGCCGAGGCGGTCGCGCTCGGCATTGAGGAATGCGGTGTAGCCGGCGAGCGTGAATGGCGCGGGCTCGATGCCCTGCGGAATGAGCTGGTCCTGGAATTCCTTGCTCTTCACCACCGCGAGCAGCTCGGCGTTCATCCGCTCGAGGATCGGTTGCGGCGTGCCCTTCGGCGCGAAGAGCCCCGCCCAGTGGCCGATCTTCACGCCCGGATAGCCCTGCTCCTTCGTCGTCGGCAGGTCCTTGTACGCGGTGATGCGCGTCTCGTAGGTGGTCGCGATCGCGCGCAGCTTGCCCGCCATGATCTGCGGCAGCACCACGATGCTCGCCTCGGAGGTCGCGTTCACGTTGTTCGAGATCACCGCCGTCACACCTTCGCTGCCGCTCTTGTAGGGGATCACGTTGATGTTCGGTACGCCCGCGTCCTTCAGCATCTCGGCGACGAAGTGCGGCGTGCTGGCGGTGCCCGCGGTCGCCCAGTTGACGCCGTTGGCGCCCTGGCTCTTGGCCCAGGCGACGAATTCCTTCATGTTGGTCGCCGGCACGCTCGGGTTCACCACGATCACCGAGGGCGCGACCGCGATCATGCCCACCGGAACCAGATCGCTGTCGGCGTAGGGCATGTCCTTGCGGATCATGCTGTTGGTGACGACGCCCGCGGCGCCGATCAGGAAGGTGTAGCCGTCGGGCTTGGAGCGCGCGACGTATTCCGCGCCGATCGCCGCACCCGCGCCCGGCTTGTTCTCGATGACGATCGGCTGTTTCACGCGCTTGGACACGCCTTGCGCCGCGGCGCGCGCCATCAGGTCGTTGGCTCCTCCCGGTGCGAACGGCACGATCCATTTGATCGGATGATCCGGCCACTGGGCCTGCGCGCCGGCGACGAAGAGGCACAGGGTGCAGGCAAAGGCGATCGAGATCGGTCGGAAGGGGCGCATGGGGAAGTCCTCGGAGAAAATTGCCTCGACATTATCCACCAAAGGGGTTGACGATCGATATGCTGCATGGCAGCATGCGATCATCACGAGTCACCCGAGTTTTCACGGAGAAAAGAGCAACGCAAATGATGGCCACCTTCATTCATCTGCCCACCACGGCGCGAAAAGCGTCCGGGGCCTGCTTTGCGCAGGCATCCGGCTCGCCGGGCGTCATGGATTGGACCCTCTCCGGGAGAACGACGGAATAACCCATCGCATCATCGTGGAATTCCCCGCGAAGCCCGGAGAGCCGAACAGACCTCCGGGCTTTGTGCTTTTGCAATCGAACAACGACAACAGGGAATACGGCGATGGCGATGATCTTGAAGGCGGCGCGGCGATTGTGGATGCCCGCGCGGATCGCGGAGCGGCACGAGCGCTTCGAGCACGACGCGCGCCAGGCGATGCGCGATTGGTTGATGTTGTAGGACCGGCAACTTCGCGGGCTGTGCGCGGCCCGCCTAACGAGGATTTCGGGTTGCCGCCCGGCTTGCGATGGAGGGACGCCTTCCCGCAGGTGACGGGTTCGATGACGTAGCCGCCGGCCCCGTGCCGGCGGCGGTCAGAAAACGCCTAGCGGAATTTCGTTGCGAGCTTCTCGGTCTCGCGCGCGAGAACCGCGGCGTCGAGGCCGACGGCGGTGAAGATCGAGCCGAGCTCGATGTAGCGGCGCGCGGCTTTCTCGTCGGGCGTGAGGATGCCGGGCGGCTTGCCGCACGCCTTGATGCGCCGGATGGCGTCTTCGATCGCCGATTGCACCTCGGCGTGCGCGATGTCGCCCAGGTGGCCGAGGCCGGCCGCGAGGTCGGCGGGGCCGATGAAGACACCGTCGACGCCCTCGACGCGCGCGATCTTCTCGAGGTTATCCAGGCCTTTGCGCGTCTCGATCTGCACCAGCAGGCAGATCGCGTCGGCGGCGTGCCGCGCGTAGTTGGCGACACGCCCGTAGCGCGTCGCGCGCGTGACCCCGGCCACGCCGCGAACGCCATCCGGCGGAAAGCGCACCGCCGCGACCGCGGCCTGCGCCTCTTCCTCGTCCTGCACGTAGGGAATCAGCAGGCTCTGCGCCCCGACGTCGAGATAGCGCTTGATGAGGACCTTGTCGTTCCATGCCGGGCGCACGACCGCGGCCACCGGATAGGCGGCGACCGCCTGGAGCTGCGGCAGCACGGTGACCGGATCGTTGGGCGAGTGCTCGCCGTCGATCAGCAGCCAGTCGAAGCCGGAGCCGGCGACGATCTCGGTGCTGTAGGCGCTGGCGAGCGCCACCCACAGCCCGATCTGCCGGCGTCCGGCGGCGATGGCTTGCTTGAAAGGGTTCGCGGGGAGATCCATGATCCATTTGCCTCTTGCGTACGTTAAATCGTTGGGAACATACTGGGCGAGGATGGATTTTACGGGTTGCGTAGGATTCGTCTGATAGCCGACTTCCCGTGGGATGACCGACACTGGTAACCATGATCACCAGGAAGGAGTAGGTCCATGACTTACGAATACGACTTCGAGATGGTGAAGCGTGCATACGCCGAGATGGCGCGGCGCGCGCGCGAGAAGGACGAGGTACGCCGACTGCCCCGCGATGCAATGGCCGCGAGCCCCGCCCCGGCCCAGGCCCAGGAAATCCTCGAGCCCCAACCGTTCACCTCCTGACCACCCTGCCTTCACTCAAAGCCCCGCCGCGCGCGGGGTTTTTCATTTTCAGTGTCGTCCTACAAACCATTTGAGGCGTTACCGGTCAATAGGTGCGGAGACCTTGACCCCGAATGATCGACAGAAAATCCCTGGCTTTTCCCGTTCTCGCGTTCTGCACTTTG
Organism: Burkholderiales bacterium; assembly: GCA_031424255.1. Taxonomy (GTDB): domain Bacteria; phylum Pseudomonadota; class Gammaproteobacteria; order Burkholderiales; family Usitatibacteraceae; genus Usitatibacter. The sequence continues at coordinate 23,513 of JANPHA010000378.1, forward strand.
CTGCTGGCTTCGTTGACGGCGGCAAGCGGCGGCGCCGTGGCGGCGGTCGCGCAGGGCGATAGCGCCGCCGGCACCAGTTCGGCGGCCTCGATGCGGGCGCGCTACGCGCAGTACCAGGCATCCCTCGGCGACAACCAGTTCGGCAAGCCGCTGCATCTGATCTCGCAGGAGGGCAACGGCGATCTCAAGGGCGATGCCTACGCGATCGTCGAGCATCCGTTCTCCAGGGTCGACGCGGCGATGTCCCAAGGTGCCAACTGGTGCGACATCCTGATCCTCCCGTTCAATACCAAGCATTGCGAGGCGTCGTCGCCCGCTGCCGACAAGCAACTCCTCACGATCTATGTCGGCAAGAAGGGCGCGGATTCGCTCGATCGCGCGTTCCGCATCGACTTCAGGTTCCAGCCGCTCGCGCGCACGCAGGATTACCTCAAGCGCGCCCTGCGGGCCGACAGCGGGCCGATGGGCACCCACGACTACGACATCACCTTCGAGGCCGCGCCGCTCGACGACAAGCGCACCTTCATCCATCTTTCGTATTCCTATGCCTACGGGACGATGTCGCGCATCGCGATGATGACCTACCTCAAGACGCTGGGCGCCGCCAAGATCGGCTTCAGCAAGCAGCCGGACGAAAGCGGCAAGCCGCAGTTCGTCCAGGGCATGCGCGGGGTGATGGAACGCAACACGATGCGCTATTTCCTCGCGATCGAGGCGTATCTCGACTCGCTGAGCGCGCCGGCCGCGAGCCAGCTGGTCAAGCGCATCAACGACTGGTTCTCGGCGAGCGAGAAGTATCCGCAGCAGCTCCACGAGATGGAGCGCGGCGAGTACGTGGCACTCAAGCAGAAGGAAGCGCGGCGCCCCGGTTCGTAGCGCGCCGGTTCGTCAGCCGCGGCCCACGAAGGGCATCTTGGTCGCCATGATCGTCATGAACTGCACGTTGGCGTCGAGCGGCAGGTTCGCCATGTAGACGACCGCGCTCGCGACGTGCTTCACGTCCATGCGCGGCTCGATCCCGATCTCCCCGTTGGCCTGCATCACGCCCTTGGCCATGCGCTCTGTCATCTCGGTGGCCGCGTTGCCGATGTCGATCTGCGAGCAGGCGATGTCGTGCTTGCGCCCGTCGAGCGAGATCGTCTTGGTGATGCCGGTGATCGCGTGCTTGGTGGCGGTGTAGGCGATCGACATCGGGCGCGGTGCGTGCGCGGAGATCGAGCCGTTGTTGATGATGCGTCCGCCCTTCGGATCCTGCGCCTTCATGATGCGCACCGCCTCCTGGCAGCAGAGGAATGTCCCGGTGAGGTTCGCATTCACCACCGCCTGCCATTGCTCGTACGCGATGTCCTCCATCGGCCCGGCGGGCAGGCCCATGCCGGCGTTGTTGAAGAGCACGTCGAGCCGGCCGAACCTTTCCTTCGTCTTCGCGAAGAGCTCGCGCACCGAGGCGGGATCGCCCACGTCGGCGCGCACCGCGAGCGCTTGGCCGGGCGGCACGCCCGAATCGGCGATCGCCTTTTCCAGCAG
>JANPHA010000379.1:0-23088 GCA_031424255.1 Burkholderiales bacterium
CCATTGAAGCGCGCCAGCCCGCCCACGATCGCGGGATCGTCGGCGTAGCTGCGGTCGCCGTGCATCTCCTCGAAATCCGTGCAGATCGCGTTCACGTAATCGAGGGTGTAGGGGCGCTGCGGATGGCGCGCGACCTTGGAGATCTGCCACGCGGAGAGCTTGGCGTAGATCTCCTTGGTGAGGTCGCGGCTCTTCTTCGACAGGCGCTCGATTTCCTGCGAGATGTCGACCGCGCTGTCGTCCTGCACGAAGCGCAACTCCTCGATTTTCTGCTCGAGCTCGGCGATCGGCTGTTCGAAATCCAGGAAGCTGGTCTTCACGTGTCTCGGGAGGTCGGGGGACGCGAGAATCATAACAGGGGCCGAAGCCGCGGAAGCTCACGCTACAATCCCCACCCATGGCCAACCGCCTCTCGAGAATCGTCACGCGCACCGGCGACGACGGCACCACCGGACTTGGCGACGGCACGCGCGTCGGCAAGGATGCGCTGCGTGTCGAGGTGATGGGCAATATCGACGAGCTGAACAGCGCGATCGGCACGGTGCTCGCCGAGGAAATCCCCGGCCGCATCGCCGCCCTGCTCGGCTCGATCCAGAACGACCTCTTCGACCTGGGAGGCGAGATCTGCATCCCGGGCCGGGCCGCGCTCTGGGATGCCCACCTCGAGCAGCTCGACGGGCGCCTCGAAGCGCTGCGCGAGCCCCTGCCGCCGCTGCGCGAATTCGTCCTGCCCGGGGGCACGCGCGCCGCGGCCGCCTGCCACCTCGCGCGCGCGATCTGCCGCCGCGCCGAGCGCTCGCTCGTTGCGCTCGGCCGTAAGGAAAGCGTCTCGCCCTTGAGCGTCAAGTACCTGAACCGCCTGTCCGACCTGCTCTTCCTCGCGGCGCGCACGCTCAACACGGCCGCCGGCAGGGGCGAGGCGATGTGGAGGCCGGGCAAGGAAACCGGCGGCACGTGAGCGCCGCGCCCACGCCCGACCCGCTCGTCGACCTGCTGGGGCGCACCGCGCTCGGAGACCGCGCCGCGTTCGCACGGCTCTACCAGGCCACGCGCTCGAAACTGTTTGGCGTCTCGCTGCGTATAGTCCGTGAGCGCCACCTCGCGGAGGAAGTCTTGCAGGACAGTTTCGTCAGCATCTGGAACCACGCGTCGGACTACGCGCGGGCGAAAAGTGCGCCCACGACGTGGATGACGGCGATCGTGCGCAACCGCAGCCTCGACGTCGTGCGCCGCTCCCGCGAGGAGCCGGACATCGACGACCGGCTGCAGGCGGGCCTGGTGGACGAATCCGCTTCTCCGGGACGCGAGTCGCTGGAGCGCGCCGACGCCCATTCGCTGCGCCATTGCCTCGACCAACTCGAAGCCGAGCAGCGCCAGACGATCGCGCTCGCGTTCTTCCACGGCCTCACGCACTCGGAGCTTGCCGCACACCTGCGCCGCCCCCTGGGGACCGTGAAGACCCACATCCGCCGCGGGCTGCAGAAGCTGCGCGATTGCCTCATGCACACGGCGGCGGACCGGAGCTAGCGATGCGCAAGCTCAAGCCCGACCTCGCCCACGCGCTCGCGGCCGAATACGTGGTTGGCACGCTGCGCGGCCGCGCGCGCCGGCGCTTCGAGGCGATCGTCGCCGCCGATCCGGAGGCGGCGGCGATCGTGCGCCGCTGGGAGGAAAAGCTCACGCCCATGGTCGCGAGCGTTCCCGCGGTCGAGCCGCCGGCGCGCGTCTGGAAGGAAATCGAGGCGCGCATCGCGCCGCGCGCCGCGCCCGCTGCCGGGTCGAGCCTCCCGTTCTGGCGCGGCCTGGGACTCATCACCGGGGGCCTCGCTTCGGTATTGCTGGCGGTGCTGCTGTGGATTTCCACCGGCCCGCGCGGCGAGCCGGTGTTCGTCGCGGTGCTCACCACGCCCGACGCCGTGCCGCGGGTCGTGGTCTCGATGCACCAGCCCGACCTGATGCGCGTGCGCATGGTGAAGCCGTGGAGCGGTACCGAGGGCAAGAGCCTCGAGCTGTGGGTGTTGCCGAAGGCCGGCAAGCCGCGCTCCCTGGGCGTGGTGGCCAACGCCGCGGGCGATACGCTGATTCGCATCACCACGTCGGACCCGCGCGTGCAAGGCGCCAACGCTCTCGCCGTGAGCCTCGAGCCGCTCGGCGGCTCGCCCACGCAACAGCCGACCGGACCGGTCCTCTGCTCCGGGGTGATCGCCCCGGTGCGCAGAACCTAGGGCGGGCGCACCCGGTCGAGCGCCGCGCAAAGCTGCGCGATGCCGTCGGGAGTGCGAGCCGTGGGGCGCTGCAGGCGGTCGGGATCGACGTAGATCAGCCGCTGGCCCTTCACGGCGGAGAGGGTGTCGCGAATGCCCCAGTTCGCGCGGAACTCGGGCTCCGTGGTCCCCGAGCCGATGCCCACGATCACGGCCGGGTTGCGCAGGTAGACCTCTTCCCACGAGACCACGGGGGCGACGCCCGCGAGATCCTTGAACACGTTGTCCGCGCCGCAAATCTCGAGCGCCTGGTTCATGAAGTGGCGCCCGGAGATCGTCGTGAGCGGCTTGTTCCAGATCTCGAGGAACACGCTCACGCGCGGCTTGCGGGCGTTGTCGCGGCGCAGGCGCTCGAGCTTGCGCTCGTATCCCGCCGCGGCCTGGGTCGTGTCGTGCGCGGTGAGAGTACCGAGGACGCGCAGCAGGCGCGGCACGTCCTCGAGCGTGCGCGCCGTGGCGACGAACACGGTCGCGCCGAAGGTCCCGATGCGCTCGATGTCCTCGGGCCGCATGCTGTCGCGCCAGATGAGCACCAGGTCGGGATGCAGCGCGGCGATCTGCTCGACGGAAAAATTCACCGCGTTGCCGACCTGCGGAAGGCTCTTCGCCCGGGGCGGCCAGTCGCTGTAGGCGCTGACGCCCACTACGCGCTCGCCGGCACCCGCGTCGAACACGAGCTCGGTGAGGAACGGGGCCAGCGTCACGATGCGCTGCGCCGGGGCTCGCATCCGGATCGTGCGATCCATGTCGTCCTTCAGCGAGATTTCAGCGGCGGTGGACAGGGTGACGCAAAAGGCTGTGAATCCGCCGATAAACGCCGATAAACGCAGATCCACTACGCACGGCGACAAATCGTTCACCAGGTTTTATCGGCGTTCATCGGCGTTTATCGGCGGATTCAAAGCTTCTTGTGAGCCGCCAGCCCCCGCCGCTTCTCGTACGCGTCCCTCGCGATCGCACAATCCTCGAGGAAATACGGCAGCTCCTCGAGCGTGAGGGCCTGGGCGCCGTCGACGAGCGCCTTGCCCGGCTCGGGATGGATGTCGGTGAGCACGAGATTGGCCCCGGCGATGATGCCCTGCGCCGCGACGTGGAAGATGTCCTGCAGCCCGTCGGGCGCGAGCGCGCGGATTCCCACCGAGTGCGAGGGATCGATGCACACCGGCATGCGCGTCATCCGCTTCACCACCGGCACGTGGGCGAAGTCCACCAGGTTGCGATGCGGGTCGCCGAAATTCGTCTTCATCCCGCGCAGGCAAAAGACGATGTCGCGGTTGCCCGCGCTCGCCACGTATTCGGCCGCGAGCAGCGACTCGTGCAGCGTGATGCCGAACCCGCGCTTCAACAGGATGGGAAAGTCGCGCTGGCTGCCCACCGCTTTGAGCAGCTCGAAGTTCTGCGTGTTGCGCGTGCCGATCTGGAGCATCACGCCGGTGGCGTCGCCGGTCTGGCGCAGCGCCGCGCGAATCTCGTCGAGGTGCTCGTCGCGCGTGACTTCCATCGAGATCACGCGGATGCCGTATTTCCCGGCGAGCTCGAACACGTAGGGTAGGCATTGCCTGCCGTAGCCCTGGAACGAATAGGGGCTCGTGCGCGGCTTGTAGGCGCCCATGCGCGCGCACGCCTGGCCGGCATCCTTCAGCGCCTGGAACGTGCGCTCGGTGTATTCGCGCGTGTCGACCGCATTCAGGCCGGCGACGACGTGGAAGCAATCCTGGTCGAACTGCACGCCCTGGTAGGAGAAGCGGATCGACTCCTCGTTGCCCTCGCGGCGGCCGAGGATCCTGAAGTCGCCCTCCGCCTTCGGGGCGGCTTTAATCATGGATCGCGAGGCGGCGCCTGCGCACGCCCTCGGCGAGCGTCTCCAGCAGCCGCGCGGTGTCGTCCCACCCGAGGCACGGGTCGGTGATCGAGACGCCGTATGCGAGCGCCGTTCCGGGCACGAGGTCCTGGCGGCCCGGATTCAAATGGCTTTCGACCATCACGCCGACAATGCGCTCCTCGCCCTTCGCGAGCTGCGCGCTGACATCGGCGCACACGTCGATCTGCTTCTGGTATTGCTTCGCGGCGTTGGCGTGCGAGAAATCGATCATCAGGTGCGGCGCGAGCCCCGCCGCGGAGAGCTCCTTCGAGGCGGCTTCGACGCTCGCGGCATCGTAGTTCGGCGCCTTGCCGCCGCGCAGGATCACGTGGCAGTCCTCGTTGCCGACCGTCTCGAAGATCGCAGCCTGCCCGGTCTTGGTCATCCCCATGAACGCATGCGGCGCGGCGGCCGCGCGCAGCGCATCGACCGCGATGCGGATCGAGCCGTCGGTGCCGTTCTTGAATCCGACCGGGCACGAGAGCCCCGAGGCGAGCTGGCGATGCGATTGGGATTCGGTCGTGCGCGCGCCGATCGCACCCCACGCGATCAGGTCCGAGATGTACTGCGGCGAGAGCAGGTCGAGAAACTCCGTTCCGCACGGCAGGCCCATGCGATTGATGTCGAGCAGCAGCTTGCGCGCCAGGCGCAGCCCTTCGTTGATCGCGAAGCTGCCGTCGAGCCGCGGATCGTTGATGAAGCCCTTCCAGCCCACGGTCGTGCGCGGCTTCTCGAAGTAGACGCGCATCACGATCAGCAGGTCATGGGCGAGGACCTGCGCGGCCGCGCGCAGCCGGCCGGCGTATTCGAGCGCGGCGCCCGAGTCATGGATCGAGCACGGCCCGACGACCGCGACAAGGCGATCGTCGGCACCATGCAGCACCCGATGCACCGCATGCCGTGCGTTGGTGACGGTCGCGAGCGCGGCCGCATCCATCGGCAGTTCCTCGAGCAGCAACTGCGGCGCGATCAAAGCGCGCACGCCGCTGATGCGCAGGTCGTCGGTTCTTGCCGGCACGGGCGTATCCGTGGCCTTTTCCAGCGCTTCGGGAGCCTGGCCCCCGATCTTGGCGATCTTCATCAGTCCTCCACGGCGACGCGCCGTTGGCGCACCGCGTTGGCGAGCGTATCGAGCAATCCCACGGTATCGGCCCAGCCGAGGCATGCATCGGTGATCGAGACACCGTATTCGAGCGGCTGCCCGGGCACCAGGTCCTGGCGGCCGGGGTTCAAGTGGCTTTCGATCATCACGCCCACGATTCTCCGCTCGCCGGCGGCGAGCTGGCGTGCGACATCCGCGCCCACCTCGACCTGCTTCTGGAATTGCTTAGAGGAATTCGCGTGGGAGAAATCCACCATCAGCTGCTGCGCGAGGCCCGCGGAGGCCAGGTCGCGGCACGCCGCCTCGATGCTCGCCGCGTCGTAGTTCGGCGCCTTGCCGCCGCGCAGGATCACGTGGCAATCCTCGTTGCCCGCCGTCTTGAACACGGCGACATGTCCCGACTTGGTGACCGAGATGAAATGGTGGCGCGCGCTCGCCGCCTTGATCGCGTCGACCGCGATGCGAATGTTGCCGTCGGTGCCGTTCTTGAAGCCCACCGGGCACGACAGGCCCGAGGCGAGCTGGCGGTGCGACTGCGACTCGGTCGTGCGCGCGCCGATCGCGCCCCACGCGATCAGGTCGGCGATGTACTGCGGCGAGATGAGGTCGAGGAACTCGGTGCCGCTCGGAACGCCGAGCTGGTTGATGTCGAGCAGCAGCTTCCTCGCGAGGCGCAGGCCCTCGTTGATGTCGAAGGTCTCGTCGAGGTGCGGATCGTTGATCAGGCCCTTCCAGCCGACCGTGGTGCGCGGCTTCTCGAAATACACGCGCATCACGATCGCGAGATCGGCGCCGAGCCGCTCGCGCTCGGCCTTGAGCCGCGTGGCGTACTCGATGGCGGCCTTGTAGTCGTGGATCGAGCACGGGCCGACCACCACGAGCAGCCGGTCGTCGGCGCCGCGCAGGATGTCGTGCACGGACTTGCGCCCCTCGAACGTGGTCTGCTCGGAGCGGTCGGTCGAGGCGAGCTCGCGCATCACCTGCATGGGGGCGAGCAGCTCGTCTCCCTGCTCGATGCGGACGTCGTCGGTGCGGTAGTGGGTCATATAAACGAAAACCGCCAGTCTTGGCTGGCGGTGTCTGGGGGATTCATCGGCTGCGCACTAGCTCAAATCCTCTCGACCGCCACGGGGCGTGAGATGGAAGTACCAGTAAAAGCGGGGAGCCCGGGAATCCATTTGCCAGATGCTAGCATAAGAGCCATGAGATGCTGCCGCGCGATCCCGGTCGCGATCCTGGTCGCGATCCTCGCGCTCCCGGGCCTTTCCGCGGCCGCCGAGCCGGTGGAGGCACGCGACGTGAACGTGACGATCGCCGCCCCCGGGATCCACGAAGAGTGCCAGCGCGTCGAGGCCGGGCAGAAGCGGCGCTATCACTGGAAGGCGAGCGCGCCGGTCGACTTCAACATCCACTACCACCACGGCGACGAGGTGTTCTACCCGGTGAAGCGGGAGCGCATGCGCGGCGACGGCGGCACGTTCGCCGCGAAGACCGGCGAGGACTACTGCTGGATGTGGAGCGCGAAGGAGCCCGCGAAGATCGAGGGGCGGATCGAGCTGCGCTAGGCCGGGCTGAATTTCAGCGCGACGCCGTTGTTGCAGTAACGCTTGCCCGTGGGCTTCGGGCCGTCGTCGAACACATGGCCCTGGTGTCCCCCGCAGCGCGCGCAGTGGTATTCGGTGCGCGGCAGGATCAGCTTGAAGTCGGTCCTGGTCTCGAGGTGCGCGGGGATGAACGAGTAGAAGCTCGGCCAGCCGGTACCGCTCTCGTATTTCGTCTCCGACGTGAAGAGCGGCAGGTCGCACCCGGCGCACGCGAAGGTGCCCTTGCGCTTCTCGGCGTTGAGCGGGCTCGAGCCGGGGCGCTCGGTGCCTTCCTGGCGCAGCACCGAGAACTGCTCGGGCGTGAGGCGCTTCCTCCATTCCTCCTCGGAGAGCTTGAGCTTCGCGATCGGGGCGGAGTCGCCGGGCTGCGCGGCGTCGGCGGTTTTCATCAGGAATAGTCCCGCGAGGGTGGCTGCGAAATGGCGTCGGTTCATGAAGGGTTGTACGCGGCTCAGTGAGGATCGGTTTCAGGTCCGTCGGAAAAGCGGGCGAGAACTTACGCCGTTCCGCCCACCGTCAGGCCCTCGATGCGGATCGTCGGCTGGCCCACGCCCACGGGCACGCTCTGCCCGTCCTTGCCGCACATGCCGATGCCCGGATCGAGGCACATGTCGTTGCCGATCATCGAGACGTGGGTGAGCGCGTCGGGTCCGTTGCCGATCAGCGTGGCGCCCTTCACCGGATACTGGACCTGCCCGTCTTCCACCCAGTACGCCTCGGAGGCGGAGAACACGAACTTGCCGCTGGTGATGTCGACCTCCCCGCCGCCGAAGTTGACCGCGTAGAGGCCGCGCTTCATCGAGGCGATGATCTCCGCCGGGTCCTTGTCGCCGCCGAGCATGAAGGTGTTGGTCATGCGCGGCATCGGGATGCTCGCGTACGACTCGCGCCGGCCGTTGCCGGTCACGGGCACGTTCATCAGGCGCGCGTTCAAGCGATCCTGCAGGTAGCCGCGCAGGATGCCGTCCTCGATCAGCACGTTGCGGGTCGAGGGATTGCCCTCGTCGTCGACCGAGAGCGAGCCGCGGCGGTCCGGAATCGTGCCGTCGTCGATCACGGTCACGCCCGGCGCGGCGACGCGCTCGCCCACCCGCCCGCTGAAGGCCGAGGTGCCCTTGCGGTTGAAATCGCCCTCGAGGCCATGGCCGATGGCCTCGTGCAGCAGGATGCCGGGCCAGCCGGGCCCGAGCACGACGCTCATCATGCCCGCGGGAGCGGGACGCGAATCCAGGTTCACCAGCGCCTGGCGCACCGCGTCGCGCGCGAGCTTCTCGAGCAGGTCGTCGGAGAAATGTCCGTCGCCGAAGCGCCCGCCCGCGCCCTGGTGGCCCTGCTCCCGGCGCCCGTCCTGCTCGGCGATCACGGTGAGCGACAGGTGCACCAGGGGGCGCACGTCGGCCGCCACGCCGCCATCGGCGCGCGCCACCAGCACCACGTCGTATTCGCCCGAAAGGCGCGCCATCACCTGCTTCACGCGGGGATCGGCGGCGCGCGCGAAGCGCTCGAGCGTCTCGAGGATCTTCACCTTGGCGCCGTCGTCGAACTGCGCGACCGGGTCGATCGGCGCATAGAGGGACATACCCGCCCGGACCACCGGAGCACCCACCGTCGTGTTCCCGCCGTCGGCCGCGATCGCCCGCGTGACCCGCGCCGCCGCCTCGAGCGCCTCGGGGTTGATGTCATCGGCATACGCGAAGGCGGTCTTCTCGCCCGCGACCACCCGCACGCCGACCCCCTGGTCGATCGAGAAGCTGCCCGATTTGACCTCCCCTTCTTCCAGCGACCACCCCTCGGAGCGGTTGTACTGGAAGAAAAGGTCTGCATCATCAGCACGATGCGCGAGGATGGTGCCGAAAATCCGGTCCGTGGCGAGCGCGTCCAACCCGAACGGGGTGAGCAGCGCGGCCGTGGCGATTTCCAGCGTGGTGGGTCCGGATTTAGTCATGAAATGGTCTTATCTTCGGTGATCTGCGGACTTCTACTTCGATCAGTCAGTTAGTTACCACTGACGAACTGTCTTGTGGGTCAGCGCGGGAAGGCTGCGCCGGATCTTCGCTTGATAGGTGGGGTTCACCCCGGCAACGACAACCCCCGAGCCGCGCGGCAGCCGGTCGAGGACCACGCCCCACGGATCCACGATCATTGTATGACCGTGCGTCTCGCGACCGTTCACGTGGTATCCGCCCTGGGCCGGGGCGATCACGTAGGCCAGGTTCTCGATCGCCCGCGCCCGGATCAATGTATCCCAATGGGCCTTGCCGGTCGTCTCGGTGAAAGCCGAGGGCACGAGGATCAGGTCCACCTCCCCCATGGCGCGGTAGAGCTCGGGGAAGCGCAGGTCGTAGCACACCGAGATCCCGAGCTTTCCGTAGGGCGAGTCGACGGTCACCACGCGGCTTCCCGGCTCGATCGTGCGCTCCTCGCTGTAGCGCTCGTGCCCGAGGTCGAAGCCGAAGAGGTGGATCTTGTCGTAGCGCGCGACGCGCACGCCTTCCTGGTTGTAGACCAGGCAGGAGTTGCGCACCTTCTCCGCGTTGCCGCATTCCATCGGCACCGAGCCGCCCACGATCCACACCTTGTGCCGGCGCGCCTCGGAGGCGAGGAACGCCTGGATCGGGCCCTCGCCGTCGCGCTCGCGCGCGGCGACCTTGTCGGTGTCCTTCATGCCCATGATTGCGAAGTATTCGGGCAGCGCGATGATGCGTGCGCCGGTGGCGGCGGCGAGCTCGATCAGGCGCTGCGCCTCCTGCAGGTTGGCCGCGACGTTCGGGCCGGAGGCCATCTGGATGGCGGCGACGCGGAACATCGATTGCGTCGCGCTCATCGTGTCGCGCAACGCATCGGAAGTGGTCGAGTTCCGGGTGATGATCATTGGGCGATCGTGGCTTTGGCCGAGGCGGTTTCCTGCGGCGTCGCGGCGGCCGCCTTGGGGGGCGGCGCGGAGATCCGCGTCACCTGCGGATTATCCCACGACCCCGTCACCTGGTACTCGTAGGCGACCACCTTGCCGATCGGGTTCTTCAGCAGTTTCGAGATCAGCAACGTCGACAGCCCCAGCACCGGGGTGCCGAACACGGTCGCGGCCAGAGCCATGCTCTCGCTCACCTCCGGCACCACGTGCATGACGAGCGCCTGCGTTTCCATTGGCAGCGACACCTCGCCCGCGAGGCTCACGAACGCCGCCGGGCCGCTGATCTCGAAGTCGTCGACCAGCAGGATGCCGCGCGCGACCTTCACATCTCCCTGGATGCGCTCGAACGCGAAGCCGTCGCTGAACACGTCGCGGAAGTCGAACATCGCGCGGCGCGGCAGCGATTGCAGCGAGAGCAATCCAAGCAGCTTGCCGGCGCCGGTCGCGATCTTGGCGAACTGGCCGCGCCGCGCATCCACCTTGAACGACCCGGCGAGCGCGGCCACGGAAAAATCGTACGGATAGCCCGGCCAGACGAGCGTGCCCTCGAGCCCGGCGCTGCCGCGCTTCAGGTAATCGCCATAGCCGAACTGCGCGAAGAGCGCGTTCAGGTTCTCCGAGTCGAGCTTCACCGCGAGCGTGGTGATCGAGCCCGCGCCGGTTCGCCGCCACCCGCCGGACGAATGGAACTGCGCATGGCCGTTGAGGATGTCGAGCTTGTCGATGCGCCACTCGTCGCCATCCGGCTCGGCCTTGAGATCGAGGCGGCCAAGCCAGCGGCCGCGAAACTCGAAATGCTCCGCGGTCACGTCGAGCGCGGGAAGGTCGGCTTCGACCGCCCCCGGATCGGGTGTGTCGACGCGCGTGGAATCGGTGAGCGTGAGGCGCTCGAGCTTCGCCTCCAGCCGCCCCTTGCCTTGCGGGTTCCAGCGCACGTCGCCCGCCACCTTGGGGCTTTCGAGCTTGCCGCTCCACTGCGAGCCGGTGCGTTCGAGGTGCGCGGCCATCTGCGCGAAGTCGCGACCCATGTAATGCACCTTTGCGAGGCTGAGATCCACGCCGCGCAATTCGACCGCGGCCTCGCGGGAAGCCGGGGCGGGCGCGTGCGGCGCGGCGAACACCTCCTGCCACGCGTCGACGTCGAGCGACGCGAGCGCGCCATAAAGCCACAAGCCCTCGCGCATCGGCTCGCTCGCGATCGGAGCACCGAAGCGCAGCGCCGCATGCCAGCGCTCGCCGGCGGATGTCGTCATGCGCCCGAAGCGGCCGAACACGCCGCCCGCGAGCGTCACCGTGGTGAGCTCCGCATCGGCGCCGAGCTTCGCGATCCCGAACGTGATGGTGCGCGCCTCGTCCGCGGATTTGGCCAGCGGCTGCGGCAGCGTGCTCACGAGCCCCTTCAATTCGGAAACGACCGCGAGGTCGGTGCCCTGGCGCCCCGAGACCACGCGCGCCTTCCAGTCGGTGGCGCCACCCAGGTGCGCGTGGAATGGCGCGGGCATGTATGCCGCCAGCGCCTCGGAATCGATGCGCCCGTCGAGCGTGGTGATCACCTGGCCGTCGGGCTGCGTCGCCATCGAGAGGCGCGCGGGTTGCCCGAACAGCGTCCCCGCGATATCGGGCGCGCGCACGCCCTTCTCGGTGAACGAGAGCCGGCCGCGCACGTCCTTCATCGAGAGCGTGCGCGCCACGGTCGCGGTGGCGCCGGCGAACTGGTAGTCGCCCGCCACCCGCACCGGCTCCATGCCCGAAAACGGATATTCGAGATGCAGCTTGAGCGCCGCGGGCCCCTCGATCGCGACCGCGCGCGTGAAGGCGCCCGGGCCGTTCACCAGCGGCGACTCGCGCAGGAAGCGCACCGAATCCGCGCCGGTCGTATCGACCTCGCCGTCGATCGTGAGCACCGGCGGCTTGGCGGCGAAGTCCTCGATGATCGCGCTCACCGCGCTCGCCTGGCTCGCGAAGATGTTGGCGCGCTCCGCGCGGATCTCCATGCGCCGGTTCTCGAAGCGGAACGTGCCCTGGATCGCGTCGACCGAAGGCCAGTCGGGGTGGTATTTGAGGCGGCCATCGCGCAGGTCGCCCTCGACCAGGAAATGCCCGTCGCCACCGTCGCCGAACGGGAAATGCCAGAGGTCGCCCTTCATCTCGAAGGCCACGCGCGGGCTGACACCGGCCTGCACCGCGCGCTGGAGCCAGTCGCGCGTCACCGCCATCCGGTTCGGCATATAGGCGGCCACGCGCGTGGCATCGGCGCGCGTGAGCGTGCCCTTCAGGTTCACGTAGCCGGGCGAATGCTCCTTCGCGTCGGGAATCGAATGCCACGAGCCCGCGAGCCGCCCTTCGGTATCGCGGTTGGCGAAATGCAGCTCGTCGATCGCCACTTCGAGCGCGCGCGCGGAATGCTTCCAGCTCGCCCTCGCGTCCACGGCGTCGAACAGCAGCGGCGCCGGGAACAGGCGCGCGAGCTCGAACGTCACGTTCTTCGAGTCGAGCCGCACCGTGCCGCCCGCCTCGCTCCCTTCGATGCTTCCCGAGACGCCGGTCACGCCCGGCATCGCGTCGACCGCGTTGATCGCGAGATCCTCGAAGCGGCCCTTGAGCGAATACGACTTCACGTGCGCCGCATCCTCGCCGCTCCAGCTCATCGCGGCATCGTTCAGCCGGCCGCGCGGCGCGAAGCGCAGCACCTGTCCCTTCACATCGCGCGGCACCGGAAAATAATCGAGCAGCGCGGCCGCGATCTTGAGGTCGATGCCGTCGGCTCGCACCTCGATGCGCGCGGGCTTGCCGGCCACGGCGCTGCGATCGAGGGAAAACCGCCCGGGGCGCACCTCGACGCCGGTCGCGAGCCGGAAGCGCAGGCCCTCGGTGGTGAACGAGAAACCGTCCGGCCGGGCCTCGTAGATGGCGCGACCCGATACCGACGCGAGCTCGAGCGGCAGCACGTCGGCGGCGAGCTGCGCGCGCGCATCGCGCATGTTGAGGTCGGCGACGACTTCCTTGATGCCTTCGGGCGTGAGCGTGCCCCACACGCGCACGCTGCCCACGCCGCTGCGCAACGTCTCCGGCATCGGCAGGTGCGCGCGCAGGCGCCCGAGATCGGCATCGAGGCTTTCGGCGTACACCTCGCCGGTGGCTTTCCAGCGGTCGCTGGCGCGCGCGATCTTCAGCACGGCGCGCAGGTCGATGCGCGCGGCAAGCTCGGGAGGCGGCGCCGCACTCAAGGCCGCGTGGTGGCGGCCGCGGTGGCGCTCGACCACGATCTGCACGCGCGACAGGCGCACCTCCGGCGCCCCGATGAGCTCGTCGCGCCACAGCAGGACCGCATCGTGGACGCCGACGCGCGGCTGGGCGAGCAGCCACTCGGTGAATTTGCCATCGCCCGGGCCGGCCTCGTTGAGCGGCTTGTCGGCGAGGTAGATGAGCCCGTCGGTTGCGCGGCGCAGCGCGAGCGTCGGCCCGTGGAAATCGACGTCGTGAAGCTGGATCCGCCCATACAGCAGCGTCCACCACGACAGCGTGACTTCCGCGCTCTCCAGCCCGAGCGCCAGCTTGCCGCGATGATCGGAAATCTCCAGGCCTTCGAGCGAGATGCGCGGCCTCAACCCCTCCCAGCCGCCGTGAATACCCCTCGCCGTGACCGCCATGCCGGAGGCCTTCTCGAACGAGGCTGCGATCTCGTCGCGGTAGCGGTCGATGTTGGGCAGCGCCATGTAACGCAGCCACAACACCAGCAGGGCGAAGGCGACGAGGAGAAAGGCCGCTGCGCCCGCTGCCAGCCGGAGAAATGAACGCGGGAAGGCCTTGATGCTGCGGTCCTCGGAGGGCGGATTTTGTCAGGTATTGTAGCCCCTCAATGACGCTTCGCCCCGCTCCCGCACCGTTTCGGCCCGCTTTCGATCGCACCCTCCGGCTGTCCCGTTTCGCCGAGCGCGTGGCGCACGCCCGACCGGCCCTGGCGAGCGAGCTCGAGACGCGCCAATCCCGTCCCTATTCCCGCGAAGAGATGCGCGCGGCTCTCGCAGGCGACCCGCGCACGCTCGGCGAGCGGCTGCGGCAACTGCGCGAGCGCGTGATGCTGACGCTGGCCCATCGCGACCTGAATGACCTCGCGCCGCTCGATGAGGTGTTCGCGACGATGACCGCGCTCGCCGAGGAAAGCGTCGCCGCGGCCGCGGCCGAAGCGCATCGCGCGGGGGTCGCGCTCCACGGCGAGCCCCACGGCGGAGCGCCGCTCATCGTCGCCGCGCTCGGCAAGCTCGGCGGCGGCGAGCTCAACGTGTCCTCCGACATCGACCTCGTTTTTCTTTACGCCGGCAATGGCGACACCGGCGGCGCGCGCCCGGTCACGAACCAGGAGTTCCACGCCGAGGCGGGCAAGCGGGTGATCGCGCTGCTCTCGGACCGGACCGCCGAGGGCCAGGCCTTCCGCGTCGACATGCGCCTGCGGCCGTTCGGCGACAGCGGGCCGCTGGTCACCTCGCTCGGCGCGCTCGAGGAGTACTTCATCTCGCACGCTCGGCCCTGGGAACGCTATGCATGGCTCAAGGCGCGCGTGATCTCGGGCCCGGCCGAGGGCGTAGCGGAGCGCGTCGAGCCGTTCGTCTATCGACGCTATCTCGACTACGGCCTGCTCGACGCGCTGCGCGAGCTGCATGCGCGCATCTTCGAGGCGGCGCTGCAGCGGCGCAAGACCGACGACATCAAGGTGGGCCCGGGCGGGATCCGCGAGATCGAGTTCGCGGTGCAGCTCTTCCAGCTGGTGCGCGGGGGGCGCGACGCGGGGCTGAGGCTCACGTCGACGCGCGCGGCGCTCGCGGCGATCGGCGAGCGCGGCCTGATCACGCCGGCGCGCGTGCAGGCGCTCGGCTCGGCCTACGAATTCCTGCGCCGCCTCGAGCATCGGCTGCAGTACTACGACGACCAGCAGACGCAGGCGTTGCCGAAAACGCCCGAGCACCGCGCGCTCGTCGCCGAGGCGATGGGCCATCCCGGCTGGGATTCCCTCTTCCGGCAAATCGAGATCCATCGCGAGAGGGTGCAGGAAGCGTTCAACGCGCTCTTCGACCGCAACGAAGAAGCCGCGCACGAGAAGACCGCGAGCCTCGCCGCAGCGCTCACCGATCCCCAGGCCGCGCCCGATGTGGAGGACATCGCGGAGGATCTCGCCGCGCTCGGCATCGTCGAAGCCGCCGCGGTGGCGAAGCGGCTGATCGAGTTCACGCGCTCGCGCCGCTATCGCGGCCTGTCGGCCGCGAGCCGCGCCAAGGTCGAGAAGCTGCTGCCGGGGCTGGTGGCCGCGGCGGCCGCGGAAGGCGGGACCGAAACCATCGCGATCCGATTGATCGGCCTGCTCGAGGCGATCGACGGCCGCGACGCTTACTTCTCCCTGCTGGTCGAGCATCCGCAGGTGCTCGCGCGCGCCGCCCGGCTGGTCGCGCGCAGCGCCTGGGCGGCGCGCCTGCTCGCGCGCCACCCGATGCTCCTCGACGAGCTCACGCGCAGCACGGCGAGCTTCACCGCCACCGACTGGGCCGCGGAGCGCGCGAGCCTCGCGGAGGAGACCGCGCGGCTCGCCGGCGACACCGAGCGCCTGCTCGACCATCTGCGCCACTACAAGCAGCGCCACGTGCTGCGCTTCACGATCGCCGACATCGAAGGGGAGCTCGCCGTGATGGCGCTCTCCGACGAGCTCTCGGCGCTCGCCGACACGATCCTCGACGTGACGCTGGCGCTGGCCGCGGCGAGCCTGGGCTTTCCCCGTGGCGGCGTGCCCGGCCTGGGCGTGGTCGGCTACGGCAAGCTCGGCGGCAAGGAGCTCGGGTACGCCTCGGACCTCGACGTGATCTTCATCTACGACGAAAGCGCCGGCCTGCAGCCGGAAAAGCTCGCGCGCATAGCGCAGCGCGTGAGCACCTGGATGACGAGCCTTACCGGCGCGGGCGTGCTCTACGAGACCGACCTCAGGCTGCGCCCCGACGGCGCCTCGGGATTGCTGGTGACATCGCTCGCCGCGTTTCGCGAATACCAGCTGAAGCGCGCCTGGACGTGGGAGCACCAGGCGCTCACGCGCGCGCGCGCGGTGGCCGGCGATCGCGCGCTCGGGCAGCGCTTCGAGGAGCTGCGCGACGAAATCCTCGCGCAGCCGCGCGATCGCGCCAGGCTCTACGGCGAGATCGTCGCGATGCGCCAGAAGATGCGCGCGGAAAACCGCTCCGACACGCAGGAGCTCAAGCAGGTCGAGGGCGGCATCATCGATCTCGAGTTCGCGGTGCAGGCGCTGGTGCTGGCCGATGGGCCGCGGCACCCGCAGCTGCGCGAGAACCGCGGCAACGCGACGCTGCTCAAGCGCGCCGGCGCTCTCGGGTTGATCGACGAGACGGTCGCCGCGGCGGCCTCCGATGCGTATCTCGCGCTACGCAAGCGTGCCCACCGGGCAGCGCTCAACGACGAGGAGAAGGTGAAGCTTGCGCCCGGCGAGCTCGAGCCCGAAAGGGCCGCGGTGAAGCGGCTCTGGAAGGAAGTGTTCGCCTAGACGGCGGGCAGGGGCTCGGACGCCTGGACCGGGCCGATCAAATGATAGACCTGCATGCGCCCCTTGCCCTTGATCTCGACCTCGTGCATCTCGTCGAAGCGGAAGCGGTGCTGCAGGCGGCGGTGCGTCATCAGGTCGACCTGGATCGCGCCCGAGTAGGCGTCCGAGGCCATGCGGAAGGCGACGTTCACCGTGTCGCCCCACATGTCGTAGATGAATTTCTTCTTGCCGATCACTCCCGCGACCACCGGGCCGGTGCCGATGCCCACGCGGATGTCGATGCGCTCGCCGGTGCGCTTGCGGTACTCGTCGATCTTGGTGAGCATCTCGAGCGCCATGTTCGCGACCGCGTCGGCGTAGTGGATGTGCGCTCCGGTATCGAGCCCCGCGGCCGCCATGTAGGCGTCGCCGATCGTCTTGATCTTCTCGACGTGGTACTTGTCGGCCATGTCGTCGAAGATCGAGAAGACGTCGTTCAGGATCTTCACCGTCTCCACCGGAGAGAGCTCCTCCGTCATCTTGGTGAAGCCCACGATGTCGGCGAACATCACGGTCACGTCGGCGTGGCCCTGGGCGATGTTGATCTCGTTGCGCTTCAGGCGCTCGGCGATCGGCGCCGGGAGGATGTTGAGCAGCAGCTTCTCGCTGCGGTCGCGCTCGAGGCGAATCTCCTCGTGCGAGGCGTCCACCTGCTGGCGCAGCTTCTGCTTCTCGTTGGCGAAATACCACAGCAGCGAGTAGATCATCACCGAGATCGCGGCGAAGTTGAGAACGAAGAACACCGCCACCGTCTGCAGGTCGAAGCGCTGCACGGTGCCCGAGAGCAGGTAGTCGAAGACACCCGCCATCACCGTCATGAACAGCCACGCGAAGAACCACGGCATCGACTGGCGCGTGCCGAGCACCGTGACCGCACCGACCGGCGCCATCAGCCCCCAGAGGCTCACGCCCGAGGAATTCACGAAGTTACCGATCGCCCACTGCATCGCGAACGGCGTGAAGAGGATGAGCGCGAGCTGGATGATCGCAAATGCGTAGACGCGGCGGAATCTCCAGTACAGCGCGATGGTGAGGAACGACAGCCCCTGGAAGATCAGCGGGATCGCGGTGGAGTACTGGTAGCCCATGCTCCAGTAGACGGCGAGCCAGAGCGCGGCCGCGCACATCATGAAACCCGTGGTGAGCATCAGCATGTCGCCGGAGAGCTTTTCCTCGGGCGTGATCATGCGAGAGCCGGCCGAATGACTCCGCTCCCCGGCTGCGGCGGGGATCACTTGCGGCTCGTTCGGCGAATCCTGGGGCATCCCTGGGCAACTTTCAGAACTTTTTTGTTTTGTACGCAACTGCTCGCCTGAATTATCGCACAGGCCCATCGGGGTAGCTGTGCGTTACGGCACATTAACGCGCGGGGAGCGAACGCGGATTTGGGCTAAAATTCGACTCTTTCCGCAACACTCGGAGCACCCCATGTCGATGGCAGACCGCGACGGCTTCATCTGGTACGACGGCAGGCTCGTGCCGTGGCGAGAAGCCACCACCCACGTGCTCACCCACTCGCTGCACTACGGCCTGGCGGTGTTCGAGGGCGTGCGCGCCTACAAGACCGAGATCGGCACGGCGATCTTCCGCCTGAAGGAGCACACCGACCGGATGTTCAATTCCGCCAAGATCTACATGATGGAGATCCCGTACTCCAAGGAGCAGCTTATGGATGCGCAGCGCGAGGTCGTGCGCGCCAACCAGCTTCAAAGCTGCTACCTGCGCCCGCTCGCCTTCTACGGCTCCGACAAGATGGGCGTCTCGCCGGTCGGCAACAAGGTGCACGTCTCGATCGCCGCGTGGCCCTGGGGCGCCTACCTGGGCGAGGAGGGCCTGAAGAAAGGCATCCGCGTGAAGACCTCGTCGTTCGCGCGCCACCACGTGAACGTCACCATGGCGCGCGCGAAGGTCGCCACGACGTACGCCAACTCGATCCTCGCCAACGCCGAAGCCATCCAGCACGGCTACGACGAGGGGCTGCTGCTCGACACCGACGGCTTCGTCGCCGAGGGCGCCGGCGAGAACATCTTCATCGTGAAGGATGGCCGCGTCTACACTCCGGAGCTCACCACCGCGCTCGACGGCATCACCTGGAGGAGCGTGCAGTCGATCTGCGCCGACCTCGGCATCGTGGTGGAGAAGACGCGCATCACCCGCGACGACATCTACATCTGCGACGAGGCGTTCTTCACCGGCACCGCCGCCGAGGTCACGCCGATCCGCGAGCTCGACCGGCGCGTGATCGGCGCCGGCTCGCGCGGCCCGGTCACCGAGAAGATCCAGTCGGCCTTCTTCGACATCGTCAACGGGCGCAACCGCAAGTACCACCACTGGCTCTCGCCGGTCGAAACCGAAAATGTCGCTGCCGTCCGAGCTTGAGCTGCAGAAGTTCGTCGAGGTCACCGCGGCGGATCTCCCGCTGCACTGCCCGCTGCCCTCGCAGGCCGTGTGGAACAAGCATCCGCGCGTGTTCCTGCCGATCGAGCAGACCGGCGAGGCGCGCTGCCCGTATTGCGGCACGCTCTACCGGCTGACGGGCGGGGCTGTCGGCGGGCATTGAGCGAAGGGAAACGGGGGATTGCACCACAGAGGACACGGAGAACACAGAGGTGGCACAGAGGAAACCCAAACCCTGCATGTCATTCGAGACATTGGAACCATGGGCACGAATGAATAGTATTTGCCTTTCCTCTGTGCCACCTCTGTGTTCTCCGTGTCCTCAGTGGTGAGGCTCGGCGGTCCCAATGCCCCGGACGCTGGTCGTAGCCCCCTCCTGGATCGGTGACGCGGTCCTCTCCCACCCGCTCCTCGTCCGGCTGAAGGAAGCCGACCCGGGCGGATCGATCGATGTGCTCGCGCCGCCGTGGGCGTTGCCGGTCTATCGGCGCATGCCACAGGTGAGCGCGGCGCTGGCACTCCCCTTCGGGCACGGCGATCTCAAGCTCGGCGAGCGCCGCCGCTTCGCGCAGTCGCTGCCGGAATACGACCGGGCCATCGTGCTGCCCAACAGCTGGAAATCCGCGCTCATCCCGTGGCACGCCGCAATCGCGCGGCGCACCGGCTACCGCGGCGAGATGCGCTACGGCTTGCTGAACGACGTGCGCATCCTCGACGAGCACGCATTGCCGCTTATCGTCGAGCGTTACGCCGCGCTCGCACAGCCGGCGGGCGAGGAACTGCGGCGCCCGCTTGCCGAGCCGCGGCTCGCGATCGACGCGGCCTCGCGCGGCGCGACGCTCGCGAAATACGGCCTTGCCCTCGAGCGGCCGGTGGCGGTGTTCGCTCCCGGCGCCGAGTATGGTCCGGCCAAGCGCTGGCCCGCGGCGCACTTCGCGCAGCTGGCGCTCACGCTCGTGGAGCGCGGCATGCAGGTGTGGCTCATGGGGTCGAAGAAGGACAGCGAGATCACCGCCGAGATCCGGCGCTCCGCGCCCGGCGCTTGCGTCGACTTCGCCGGGCGCACCACGCTCGACGAGGCGATCGACCTCATGTCGTTCGCAAGCCGCGTCGTCACCAACGATTCGGGCCTGATGCACATCGCCGCCGCGCTCGACCGTCCCACGGCGGCGATCTTCGGATCGTCGAGCCCGGCGTTCACGCCGCCGCTCTCCGCGAAGGCGCGGGTGATCACGCTGCGCCTCGATTGCAGCCCGTGCTTCGCGCGCGTGTGCCCTCTCGGCCACACCAACTGCCTGGTGACGCTGGAGCCTGCGCGCGTGCTCGAGGCGCTCGACTGACGTGGGCTACTCGGTCGATCCGGACATCACCGTCGCGCGAACGCTCGAGGCCCGCTTCTACACCGACAAGGCCGCCTTCGAGCGCGCGCGCGAGCGGATCTTCGCGCGCACCTGGCAATGGATCGGCGATCTCGCCGACGTGGCCGAGCCGCGATCGTTGTCGCCGCGCACGCTGCTCCCGGGCCTGCTCGACGAGCCGCTACTGCTGGCGCGCGATGGCGACGCTGCGTTGCGTTGCCTCTCCAACGTCTGCACCCACCGCGCCAACATCCTCGTGACAGCGCCGCGCAGCGCGCGCGAGATCCGTTGCGGCTACCATTCGCGCCGCTTCGATCTCGCCGGCAAGATGACCTTCATGCCGGAGTTCGCCGAAGCGCGCGATTTTCCCGCGCCATCGGACGACCTGCCGCGCGTGCCGTTCGGGGAATGGTCGGGGCTGGGCTTCGCCTCGCTCGATCCGGTCGCGCCCCTCGAGGACTTTTTCGCCGATATGCGCGGGCGCATGGCGGGCGCGCCGCTCGGGCGCATGCGCTACGACCCGCTGCGCAGCCGCGACTACCCGGTCGACGCGCACTGGGCGCTCTATGTCGAGAACTACCTCGAGGGCTTCCACATCCCGTTCGTGCACCCGGGGCTGGACCAGGTCGTCGATTCCTCGAGCTACGCGAGCGAGCTCTTCCGCTACTCGAACCTGCAGCTCGCGCGCGGCCGGGATGGCGAGCCCGCCGCGCAGTACTGGTGGATCTTCCCCAACCTGATGCTCAACTTCTACCCGTGGGGCCTGTCGCTCAACCTGGTGCAGCCCGAAGGGCTCGGACGCACCCGCGTGGCGTTCCGCGCATTCGTCTGGGACGCCTCGAGGCTCGAAAGCGGCGCGGGCGCGGCACTCGACCGGGTGGAGGAGGAGGACGAGGCGATCGTCACGGCGGTGCAGCGCGGGGTGCGATCGCGGCTCTACCGCCGCGGGCGGTACTCGCCGACGCGCGAGCGCGGCGTGCATCATTTCCACCGGCTGCTGTGCGAATTCCTCGAATGAGCGGCTGCGCAGGATTTCATTCGAAACCTCTACAATCCGGGGCAGTCCAACATGCGCGTACGACCATGAAAATCCTGAAATCCGGCCCCCTCCTTTTTGTCGCGGCGCTCGCCGCCGCCCCGGCCTTCGCGGCCGACGCGACCTACGTGAAGTCGGTCGAGGACTGGCGCGCCCGCGCCGAGTCCGGCCTGCGCAAGGACAACGGCTGGCTGACGCTCGCCGGGCGCTACCCGATGAAGCCGGGCGTGAACACGTTCGGCACCGGCGCCGACAACGACATCGTGTTTCCGCAGGGTCTCGGCCCGGCCAGGATGGGCACCGTCGCGGTCGAGCCCGGCAAGGTATTCGTCAAGCTCGAGCCCGGCCTCGCGATGGAGAAGGACGGCATCGCCATGACCGACAGGATCATGGGCACCAACTCCGACAATCGCGACTGGGTTTCGATGGGCCGCGCCGCGTTCCACGTGATCGAGCGCGACGGGCGCTACATCCTGCGGCTCGCCGACAACGAGAGCGAGGTGCGCAAGCGCTTCCTGGGCCGGGTCTGGTACGACGTGAACGAGAAGTACCGCGTGCCGGCGAAGTTCGTGGCGTACAAGCCGGTGCGCAAGGTGCGGATCGTGAATGTGCTCGACGAGGTGTCCGACGAGCCGGTCCCCGGCTACGTGGAGTTCAAGCTCAACGGCAAGACCTACAAGCTCGATGCGGTGGGCGACGACGAGGACCTGTTCTTCATCCTCAAGGACGACACCGCGGGCAAGACCACCTACCCGCCCGGGCGCTTCCTGCACGTCGAGAAGAAACCGGCGCCGGGAGAGACGTTCATGCTCGACCTGAATCGCGTCTACAACCCGCCGTGCGCGTTCAGCGAGTTCACCACCTGCCCGCTGCCGCCGAAGCAGAACGTCCTCAAGGTGCGCATCGACGCGGGCGAGAAGTATCCGCCGCGCAGGCAGGGATGAAGATTGCCGCCCGCCTCGCCTTCGCCGCGGTCGCAAGCGCATCCGCGCTCGCGTTCGCGCTCGATGGCGTCGAGTGGCCGCCGCCGCCGGGCGTCGAGGCGCGCATGCACGAGTTGCAGCAGGTCATCGGCAGCCCCGAATCGACCGCCGGGCAACGCGAGGCGGCGCGCGAGGAGCTTTCCGGATTGCTGAAGAGCCCCGCGGGGCAATTGCGCGGCCGCACGCCCGACGAGAAGCCCACGCGCCCCGCGCGCGCAGCGATCGATCCGTTCCCGAGCATCGTCAAGCCGTCGGTGATGACCCTCCCCCCGCCCGGCGGCGTTGCGCATGTCGAGGTGGTCGAGCCACCCCGGCCGATCGCGATGCCGAAGACCGGCACGATGCTCGTGCCCGCGGATCCCCTCGGACGCTTCGCGATCGACCCGCGCACGGGCTCGGTGCTGCACGAGATTCCCGGCGGCTACATCAATCCACGTACTGGACAGGTCATCCCACGCTGAGGTTGTGTGGCGCGAGGAGAGGGACGGGTGGGATGGGAAGATCGCGGATGGCGCCGGCGCTTGCTGCGCCGGTGTTCCTCGCTTCCCGCAAATGACGCACGACCGCAAAAAAGGGCTCGCCTAAAATTCGTGTTGCAGATTGAAGAGGCACTGTGGCAGGACTCGCTTTTTGCGGTCGAACCCCAGCGTCACTTGCGGGTCAGCTCGGCGCCCTCCACGATCTTCCCATCCCACCCGTCCCTCTCCTCGCGCCAAGGGCTCCACGATGCACGCAACGTGGACCACGCCGGCATCTGCGATGACTCGAATGTCCGCAGCGTCGACAGTGGATGCGCTCGAGTGAGGACAGTGAGGGGCCGAGGAACGTCGTCCCCGTCGCGAGGGCCGTTGAGGACGCCGAGCGGACCTGCGAGTAAACGGAGCATGGTTCGCAGAAAGCGAGTCCGACCCCGCTGCCACCGAGAAATATCAACAAAGGTTTCGGCGAGCGCCTTTTTGCGAACCCCGTTTATTCGCGGGTAGCGAGGGAACCGG
>JANPHA010000380.1:0-33138 GCA_031424255.1 Burkholderiales bacterium
CGGCGGATGCCCCAGGCGCCATGCGACGCGCGCGAGCATCAATGCGAAGACCACCATGCCGATCGACTTGTGCAGGTTGAACACCTCGGCGCGCTGTCCGGGCGGCTGCTTCGGTATCTCCTGCATCTGCCAGCCGAGCACGAACTGTCCCAGCACGATCGCCGCCACCAGCCAATGCAGCACCACGGCGACGGTCGTATACCGGCCTTCGGGCCTCACCGGTGGTCGCCGCCCACGTTGATGCGGCGCGAGAGCGTGCTGACGGCCCGGCCATCGGAGCCGAAGGTCACCGAATAGACCGCCATGTAGCCCCAGTCGTCCTGGTAGCGATAGTCCCACGCGACGTTCTGCGAGAGCGGGAACTTCATCGTCTCGTCCGGAGTGCCGAGCAGCTGGCGGACTTCGTCGCCGGTCATTCCGGCGTGGATGTGGCTGAAGCGATCGTCGCTGCGCGACGACGGGCCGGTGGTCGCGGAGACCCCGGCGCAACCTGCGAGCAGGAATGCACCGGCGAGCGATGCGGTGGCGAGCGCCCTGGCGAGCGTATTCGAAGACATGCGGGCCTCCTCGGATGGAATGCGCCTGCCCCGCTGCACCGCGGGGCGCACACTCATGCTAACACCGGGCAGCGGCGCGGCTATTCCGTGCGCTCGCGAATCCTCAGATGAGATGCTGGTCGAGCGCGAACGACGAGCGCACGCCGACATGCCTGAAATTCTGCTCGAGCCAGGCGCCCGCGCGGCTGCGGCCCTCGTCGCGCATCGCCTTGAGGAAAGCGGAGCCGGTGTTGAGCGGGCTCGCGGCGTTCAGCTTGTTCATCAGCTGTTCCGAGTCGATCAGGTGCATGTTGAGATCGCGCATCTTGCGGTCGAGCGCTCCGGCGGAGGAGTGCGAGCGCCCGGCCTCGCGCTTCGCGAGCGCGATTCCCTGCAGCTCGGAGAACAGCGCCGAGCTGAAGCTGATCTCCGTCAGCCGATGCCAGATGTCCTGCGCGGTGGTCGGTATCGCCGCGCGCCGCCGCGGGTGGAGCAGCACGACCAGCACATCGCTCGCGTCGCACAGGTACAGCAGCGGCCGGATCGGCGGATTGGACGACAGGCCCCCGTCCCAATAGGCGTCGCCGTCGATCTCCACCGTGCGATGGATCGCGGGCATGCAGGTCGACGCGAGCAGGACGTCGAGGCTGACCTCGCGCGTTCCGAAGAGCCGCGGCATGCCGGTGCTCACCTGCGTCGCCGCGACGAAGAGCTTCAGGTTGCAGCGCTCCTTCACCAGCTCGAAGTCCACCTGGCTCGCGAGGATCTCGCGCAGGGGATTCAGGTTGAAGGGATTGAGCTGATAGGGCGACAGGAAGCGGCTGAGGTAGAAGCCCACCGTCGAGGCCGCGCCCTGATCCGAGATCGCCGCGAGCTCGGCCGCGCCCCAGGCGCTCGGCACGACCGAGAAGAGTTCGCGCGTGCCGACGCTCTCCCAGAAACGGCTGAGCGCCTCGCGCGCGCCGTCGTTTCCATCCTGCGTATAGCCATGGGCGAACACCACCGCGTTCATCGCGCCCGCGCTGGCGCCGCTCAGGCCCTCGATCCGGATGCGCCCGTCCTCGAGCAGGCGGTCGAGCACGCCCCACGTGAACGCCCCGTGCGAGCCGCCCCCCTGGAGTGCCAGCGATACGGTTTTTCTTTTCATGTCCGGCTGACGGGGTCGATGGCACCGAAACTAAGGGACGGGCGCGCCGCCGTCCGTGCGCTAGCGCACATTGCCGCTCTCCCCTCGATGTAGGTGGCACGCACGCAGCGGTCGTCGCCGAGCGTCATCAGCGCGAAGAGCCGCTCGGAGAGCGTGCGCGCAAGCGCCGTGCGCCGCGCGAGCAACGGCGTGCATGCGAGATCGAGCACGACGAAATCGGCTTCCTTGCCCGGGGAAAAATTACCGATCTCGCGTTCGAGGCCGAGGGCGCGCGCGCCCCCGAGGGTCGCGAGATAGAAAGCGCGCGTGGCACCGAGCGACTGGCCACGCATCTGCGCCACCTTGTAGGCGTCGGCGAGCGTGCGCAGCATGCCGAAGCTCGTCCCGCCGCCCACGTCGGTCGCGAGCCCGATGCGGATGCGCGCGCGATCCGCGGCCTCGATATCGAAGAAACCGCTGCCGAGGAAGAGGTTCGAGGTCGGGCAGAACGCGGCGGCGGCGCCCGCTTCGCCCATGCGGCGCCGGTCGCCCTCGTCGAGATGGATGCAATGGGCGAGCACCGTGCGCTCGCGCAGCAGCCCGAAGCGGTCGTAGACGTCGAGATAGCTGCGGCTCCACGGAAAGAGCCGCCGCGCCCATGCGACCTCGTCGAGGTTTTCCGCGACGTGCGTGTGGACGTGGACGCTGGGGTGCGCGCGCGCGAGCTCGCCGGCGAGGCGCAATTGCTCGTCGCTCGAGGTGATCGCGAAGCGCGGCGTGATCGCGTAGCCAAGGCGCGCATGCCCGTGCCATCGCTCGATCAATTGCGCCGATTCGCGCACGCCCGCTTCGGGCGTGTCGCGCAGGTCCTCGGGGCAATGCCGATCCATCAGCACCTTGCCCGCGACCATGCGCAGGCCGCGCGCTTCCGCCGCCTCGAAGAAGGTGTCGACCGACTGCTTGTGCACGGTGCCGAACACCAGCGCGGTGGTGGTGCCGTTGCGCAGCAGCTCGTCGAGGAAGAACTCGCAGACCGCGCGTGCGTGCACCGCGTCGGCGAACTGGCGCTCGGCGGGAAACGTGTAGCGCTCCAGCCAATCGAGCAGCTGCGTGCCGAAGGACGCGATCACGTCGGTCTGCGGGTAATGGATATGCGTATCGATGAAACCGGGCATGACGAGCCCCGGACGGCAATCCATCACCTGCGCACCGGGGGGAAGGGTGGCCAGCAGATCCGCCGCGGGGCCCACCGCGAGCACGCGCCCGTCCAGGACGACGAGGAGCCCGTCTTCGAAGAATTCGGTCGCGTGCGGATCGTCGCCGGAACCGGGGTCCGAGAGGAAATGCAGGATCGAGGCGCGGTACGCCTGCGCAGGCGCGCTCACGGCGTGCGCGGCGCGCCGTGGCCGACCCAGTCGGCGATAATCGCGCGCTCCTCGTCGGTCATCGCGGTGAGGTTGCCGATGGGCATGGCGCGCGATGCGACCTGCTCGAGGATGCGTGTCGCCTGCACCGTGATCTGGTCGGGTGTATCGAAGGTCACGCCCTTGGGGGCGGCCGTGAATCCCGCCTGCGTGGGCAGCGCCGAATGGCAGCCGACGCAGCGCTGCTTCACGATCGCCGAGACGCGCGCGAACCCATGGAATTCCGGCTCGTCCCCGGTCGCTGCGCGCGCGGGGGGAGGGCTCGGCGCGAGCGCCAGGGCGACGATCACGAGCGCGGCGACGCCCGCGATCGCCGGCGCGCGAGACGCGCGCCCGTGGTGGCGCGCGACGAACCAGGTGCGGATCGCCGCGCCCGCGAATGCGATCGCGAGCAGGATCGCCCAGTTCCACCGGTGCCCGTACGCCGTCGCGTAGTGGTTGCTGATCATCGTGAACAGCACCGGCAGCGTGAAGTACGTGTTGTGCACCGACCGCTGCTTGGCGCGCGCCCCGGCCGCGGGATTCGGCGCGCGGCCGTCGCGGCACGCGGCGACCAGCTCGCGCTGCGCCGGCATGATGACCATCGCGACATTGGCCACCATGACGGTGCCCAGCATCGCGCCGAAGTGGATGTAGGCGCCGCGGCCGCTGAACACGTGGCACAGGCCCCACGCGCACAGCGAGAAGAAAGCCACCAGCACCGCGGAGAGCGCGCGGGGCCGGCTGCCGAGCGGCGAGACGCACAGGCGGTCGTAGACGATCCAGCCGAGCGCCAGGCTCGCGAGGCCGATCGCGATCGCGGCCGCGCGACCGAGGTCGGCGACCGACTTGTCGATCAGGTACGCGTCCGCGCCGACGTAGTAGACGAGGCACAGCAGGAAGAAGCCCGAGATCCAGGTCCAGTACGCTTCCCACTTGAACCAGTGCAGGGTCGGCGGGAGCGCCCCGGGTGCCACGAGATATTTCTTCGGGTTATAGAAGCCGCCGCCGTGCACCGCCCAGAGCTCGCCGCCCACGCCCTTCGCGGCATCGGCGGGATCCGCGGGCGGCTCGAGGTGGTTGTCGAGCCAGACGAAGTAGAACGACGCGCCGATCCACGCGATGCCGGTGACGAGGTGCAGCCAGCGCCCGAGCAGCGACAACCACTCGAGGACGAACGCTTCCATCAGGTGTCGGCGTGGAACGGCCGGCTGAGCGATGCGGGCTGGTTCAGCAGGATCGTGCGCGGATCGCGGCAGATGATCACCAGCACGACGATCGTCGCGACGTAGGGAAGCATCGACATCAGCTCCGAGGGCACCGGGAATCCCGAGCCCTGCGCGTGCAGCTGCAGGATCGTGACGCCGCCGAAGAGGTACGCGCCGAGCAGCGCCCTCCACGGCTTCCAGGTCGCGAACACCACCAGGGCCAGCGCGATCCAGCCGCGGCCCGCAGTCATGCCCTCGGCCCACATCGGCGTGAGGACGCATGAAAGATACGCGCCGGCGAGCCCCGCCATGGCACCCCCGAACATCACCGCGAGATAACGCACCAGCACCACCGGATGCCCGACTGCATGCGCTACTTCCGGCGATTCGCCCACCGCGCGCAGCAGCAGCCCGCCGCGGCTTCGATACAGGAACCACTGCACCGTGACGAACAACAGGAGCGAGATGTAGACGAGAGGATCGAAGCGGAAGAGAAGCGGGCCCAGGACCGGGATATCGCTCAGCACCGGGATCGTGACCCCCTTGAGTCCCGCGATCGGAAGGCCGGCATAGGCGCGGCCGACGAAGGCACTCAACCCGACGCCGAAGAGTGTCAGCGCAAGCCCGGTCGCGACCTGGTTGGTCTGCAGCGTGAGCGCGAGCACGCCGAAGAGCAGCGACATCGCGACTCCCGCGACCATCGCGGCGATGAAGGCGACCGTGAGGCTGCCCGAATACAGCCCCGCGGCGAAACCGGCGATGGCACCCACCAGCATCATGCCCTCGACGCCGAGGTTGAGGACTCCGGAGCGCTCGGTCACCAGTTCGCCGAGCGAGGCGAGTGCCAGCGGCGTGGCGGCGCCTACGGTGCTCGCGAGGAGGGCGATCGCATATTCGGCGCTCACGCGGGCTCCTTCGCCGCGAGGCCCACCGCGGAGCGCGCCGCCGCGGGCGGGCGCGCGCGCCATCTGACCCGATAGACGATCAGCAGGTCGGCGGCCAGCAGGTAGAAGAGCAGCATGCCCTGGAAGAGCCCGGTGATCGCGGAGGGCAGCGCCATCTGCATCTGCGCCGATTCGCCGCCGAGATAGAGCAGCGACATCAGCAGCGCCGCGAGCACGATGCCGAACGCATGCAGCCGACCCAGGAATGCGACGATGATCGCCGCGAATCCGTAGCCCGGGGACACGGTCGGATGCAGTTGTCCGATCGGACCCGCGACCTCGCAGATGCCGGCGAGCCCGGCGGTGGCGCCGCTCACGAGAAGCGCGAGCCAGATGTTGCGCTTCTCGCTGAATCCCGCGTACGCGGCGGCATCGGGAGCGAGGCCGCTCACCTGCATGCGGAAACCCGCGAAGGACTTCTCCGAGAAGAACCACGACACCGCGGCGAGTACCAGCGCCAGCACGAAGCCCCAATGCACGCGCGTCCCCTCGAAGAGCAGCGGCAGCAGCGCCGCGTCGGAGAACATCTTCGACTGCGGGAAGTTGTAGCCCGCCGGATCGCGCCACGGCCCGTGCACGAGGTAGGCGAGCAGCAGCCCCGCGATGTAGACGAGCATCAGGCTCACCAGGATCTCGCTCGTGTTGAAGCGCGTGCGCAGCACCGCGGGGATCGCGGCCCACGCCATGCCGGCGGCGGTGCCGGCGAGCAGCATGCCCGGCAGCAGGATCCACGTGTTCGCCTCGGGGAATGCGAGCGCCACGCCGCCGCCCGCGATCGCGCCGAGCGTGAGTTGCCCCTCGGCGCCGATGTTCCACACGTTGGCGCGAAAGCCGATCGCGAGCCCGAGCGCGCAGAGCATGAGCGGAGTCGCCTTGAGCAGCCACTCGCCCAAGCCGTACCGCGTCTCGAGCGGCTTGACGAAGTAGACGTAGAACGCCTGGGCCGGATCCTTGCCGAGCAGCGTGAAGAGGAGAATGCCGGTGGCCACCATCAATGCCGCGGCGATGAGCGGGGAAGCCAGGCGCATCGCCGCCGAGGGCGCCGGGCGCTTCTCGAGCCTAAGCATGCGACGCGGCCGGCATCGAATCGAACGCGCCACCCATCCATGCGCCGATCTGCTCCACGCTCGCCTGCGCGGTCGGCACGGTCGGAGAAAGCCGCCCTCCGGAGAGCACCGCGATGCGGTCGCTGATCATGAAGAGCTCGTCGAGATCCTCCGAGATCACCAGCAGCCCCACGCCGGAATCGCGCAGGTCGATCAACGCCTGGCGGATCAGCATCGAGGCGCCCACGTCCACGCCCCAGGTGGGCTGCGCCACTACCATCACGCGCGGGCCGAGCATCGTCTCGCGCCCGACGATGAACTTCTGCAGGTTGCCGCCCGAGAGGCTCGAAGCGGCCACGCGCTCGTTGCCGCACTTCACCTTGAAGCGATCAATGACGCTGCGCGCGTAGGCGCGCGTCGCCGGGGTTTTCACGACGCCATGGGAGACCATGCCGTGGCGCGAGCCGGTGAGCAGCGCGTTGTGCGCGAGGCTGAGCGGCGGCACCGCGCCGCGGCCCAGGCGCTCCTCGGGAACCAGCGTGAGGCCGGCTGCGCGCCGCTGCGTCGGCCCGAGCGCTCCGGCGGGCTGGCCGAACAGCCGAATCGAAGCAGCGTTCTTCACGCGCGCCTCGCCGGAGAGTGCCGCGAGCAACTCCTTCTGCCCGTTGCCCGAGACCCCGGCGATGCCGACGATCTCGCCGGCGTGCACCGCGAGGCTCACGTCCGCGAGCGTCGTGCCGAACGGATCGAGCGTGGCATGAGAGAGATGATCGAGCTCGAGCACGACGGCTCCGCGCTCGCGCGCATCGAGGTGGCACTCGGGCAGGTCCGCGCCGATCATCATGCGAGCGAGGCTGTCGTTGGTTTCCTCGCGCGGAATCGCGGTGCCGCTCACAACGCCCGCGCGCAGCACCGTCGCCACGTCGCAGAGCGCGCGAATCTCGTCGAGCTTGTGGCTGATGTAGAGGATGCTGCAGCCTTCGGAGGCGAGTCGGCGCAGTGTGTCGAACAGCGTCAGCACCGCTTGCGGCGTGAGCACCGAGGTCGGCTCGTCCATGATCAGCAGCTTCGGGTCCTGCAGCAGGCAGCGCACGATCTCCACGCGCTGGCGTTCCCCGACGCTCATGCTGTGCACGAGCCGCTGCGGATCGATCGGCAGCCCGTAGCGGCTCGAGACCTCGCGGATGCGCGGGGCGAGGGCTGCCGGCGCCTCGCGGCCGTCGAGACCCAGCGCGATGTTCTCGGCGACGGTGAGCGTCTCGAAGAGCGAGAAGTGCTGGAAGACCATGCCGATGCCGAGCGCGCGCGCGTCGGCGGGGCTCGCGATATGGACGGTGTGGCCCTCCCACGAGATGGTGCCGGCGTCCGGCCGCGTGACGCCGTAGATGATCTTCATCAGCGTGCTCTTGCCGGCGCCGTTCTCGCCAAGCACCGCGTGGATCTCGCCCGCGCGCACCTCGAGGCTCACGTTGTCGTTGGCCACCACCGACGGATAGCGCTTGGTGATGCCCTGCAGGGCGAGGCGCGGCGCGCTCATGGGCTCGCAGAGTGCGTCAGCGACCGGGCGGCGGCGGACGCATTCAGTTGCAATAGCTGCGCGGCGACGGCCACCGCGATCGCCGCGGGCGCCTTGCTCGCGATGCCGTCGATGCCGATCGGGGATACGAGGCGGGCGATGCGCTCGGGGCGAACGCCGCGTCGCGCGAGGCGGTTGCGAAAGCTCGCCGCCTTCGTGGCCGAGCCGATCACGCCGGCCCACGACGCATCGTCGCGCTCGAGGATCGCGCGGCACAGATCGAAGTCGAGGTCGTGGCGGTGCGTGAGCACGAGGTAGATCGCGCCCGGGGGAGCGTGCGCCACTTCCTCCACCGGTTGCCCGGAGATGAGCGGCGCGACGTTCTCCGGATGCGTATCGGGAAAGATGTCGGCGCGCTCGTCGACCCATGTCACCTCGAAGGGCAGCTCGGCGAGCGTGCGCACGATCGCCTGTCCCACGTGGCCCGCGCCGAAGAGCCACAGCGGCGCGCGGGCGGTGTCGATCCGTTCGAGCAGCAGGTCGCGCTCCGCGCGCAGGTGCAGCGCGCGCGGAGCGTCGAGCGCCATGCGGCGAAGGTCGCGCCGCACCGCGCTCGTGCCATCCCACGTGGTCGCGATCGCGCTGGCCGCGCCCGCGCGGCGCTGCGCCAGGGCATCGCGGAAGAACGCGAGGTCGGCGGTCGACACGCGCTCGAACCAAAGCTCCACCACGCCCCCGCAGCATTGGCCCAGCGTGGCGCCCAGCACGAAGCGGTCGAGCCGGGGGCCGCGCGCCGAGCGCAGCATGTCGCGCGCGATCTCGAGCGACTTCCATTCGAGGTGTCCGCCGCCGATCGTGCCGTCGACCTGCGCGGCTCCGACCAGCATGCTGGCGCCGGGCTCGCGCGGCGCCGAGCCGCGCACCGCGATCACCACGACGCGCACGAGCGCCTCCTCGCGTTCGAGGCGCCGGACCAGGATCGGGAGCCAGTCGCTCATTTCGCGATCGCCTCCACCGCGCCGAGGATCGCTTCGGGTGTCGCCGGCGCATCGAGCGGCACGCGCGCGCGCGGCGGGCCGCAGCTACCGACCGCATCGCGCAGGGCATGAAACACCGACATGGCGAGCATCAACGGCGGCTCGCCCACCGCCTTGGAGCGGAAGATCGTGTCCTCCACGTTGGCCGAGTTCTCGAGCAGGCGCACGTTCGCGACCGTGGGCCAGTCGCGCGCCGTGGGAATCTTGTAGGTCGACGGCGCGTGCGTGCCGAGCACGCCCTTCGCGTCCCACCAAAGCTCCTCGCTCGTGAGCCATCCCGCGCCCTGCAGGAACCCGCCTTCGACCTGGCCGCGGTCGAGCGCGGGATTGAGCGAGCGGCCGGCGTCGTGGAGGATATCGACGCGCAACAGCCGGCTCTCGCCGGTGAGAGTATCGATGGCGACCTCGGACACCGCCGCGCCGTAGGCGAAGTAGAAGAACGGGCGGCCGGTGAAGGTCTTGCGGTCGTAGTGGATCTTCGGCGTGCGGTAGTAGCCGGTGGAGGAGAGCGAGATGCGCGCCGCGTGCGCCGCGCGCGCGAGCACGGCGAGCGTGACGCTCGCCTCTGCGGCGTGGACCGATCCGCCCTCGAAGCGCACCGCGGCCGGGGCGACGCCGTATTTCTCCGCGGCGAATGCAGCGAGGCGCTCGCGGATCGCGCGTGCGGCCGCCTGCGCGGCCTTGCCGTTCAGGTCGGCGCCCGACGAGGCGGCCGTCGCCGAAGTATTCGGAACCTTGGCGGTGTCGGTCGCGCCCACGCGCACATCGGCGATCGGCACGCCGAGCTCGTCGGCGACCACCTGCGCGATCTTGGTGTGCAGCCCCTGTCCCATCTCGGTGCCGCCGTGGCTCGCGAGCACCGTGCCGTCGATGTACAGGTGGACGAGGGCCCCGGCCTGGTTGTAGTGGGTCGCGTTGAACGAGATGCCGAACTTGACCGGTGTCAGCGCGATGCCGCGGCGAATGACCGGGCTCGTCGTGTTGAATTTCGCGACCGCCGCGCGCCGCGCCCGATAATCGCTCGAGCGCTCGAGCTCGCCCACCAGAGCGTCGATGATGTTGTCCTCGATCGTCGTGCCGTAGGGCGTGACGTTGCGCGTCTCGATGCCGTAGAAGTTCGCGCGGCGCACGTCGAGCGGATCGCGCCCGAGGTGGCGGGCGATGTCGCCGAGGATCGCCTCGATCGCCATCATTCCCTGCGGGCCGCCGAAACCCCGAAATGCGGTGTTGGACACGGTGTGGGTCTTGCAGCGGTGTGAGACGATCTCGAGGTTGTCGAGGAAGTAGCAGTTGTCGACGTGGAACATCGCGCGGTCGTTGACCGGCCCGGAGAGATCCGCGGAGTAGCCGCAGCGCGAGGCGAGCATCACGCGAAGCGCGCTGATGCGCCCGTCCGCGGCGAACCCCACGTCCCACTCGACGTGGAAATCGTGGCGCTTGCCGGTCATCGTCATGTCGGCGTCGCGGTCGGCGCGCAGCTTCACCGCCCGGCCGGTGCGCACGGCGAGGATCGCGGCCGCGCAGGCGAAGAGCGCGGGCTGGCTTTCCTTGCCGCCGAAGCCGCCGCCCATGCGCCGGCACTCGACGACGACATCCTTCGATCCCAGGTGCAAGGCGTGCGCCACGAGGTGCTGGACCTCGGTCGGATGCTGCGTCGACGAATACACGCGGATCGTCCCGTCCTCGAGCGGGATCGCGGCGCAGACCTGGCCTTCGAGATAGAAATGGTCCTGCCCGCCGATCGCGAGCCGGCCCTGCAGCCGATGCGCCGCGCGCGGCAGCATGCCCGCCGCGTCGCCGCGCGTCATGCGCTCGCTCGGAATCACGAAGCTCTGCGCGGCGAGCGCCGCGGGAATGTCGAGGATCGCGGGCAGCACCTCGTAGTCCACCTTCGCGCGTAGCGCCGCGCGTCGCGCCGCGTCGTACGACGTCGCGGCCACCGCGAACAGCGACTGCCCGGCGTACTGCACCAGCCCGGGCGCGAAGATCGGATCGTCGTCGAGGATCGGCCCGCAGTTGTTCTTGCCCGGGATGTCGCCCGCCGCGGCGACGTCGACCACGCCCGGGGCGGCGAGGACCGCGGCCAGATTCATCGAGCGGATGCGCGCATGGGCCACGGCGCTCATGCCAAGCGCGGCGTGCAGCGTGTTCGCGGGCACCGCCATGTCGTCGATGTAGGTCGCGCGCCCGCTCACGTGCAGGTGGGCGCTTTCGTGGGCCTGTGGGCGGCCCTGGAGCGTGGTGATGGCGCGTTCGTCGGGCATCGTGCTCAGCCCGCCACGAGAGCTTCGACACGCAGGGGGCCGGACGCGCCGCTGTGCTCGAGGAAGAAACGCTTGAGAAGGTTGGACGCCACGCGCGCGCGGTACGCCGCGCTCGCGCGCATGTCGCTGATCGGCTGGAAATCGAGGGCGAGTGCCGCCATCGCCGGCTCGATTCCCGCGAGCGACCAGTCGGCGCCGGCGAGGGCCGCTTCCGCGTGGCGCGCGCGTTTCGGTGTCGGCGCCATGCCGCCGAACGCGATCCGCGCGGCGCTCACCTGGCCGGAGCGCACCTCGAGCGCGAACGCGGCGCACACCGCGGAGATGTCCTGGTCGATGCGCTTCGAGATCTTGTAGGTCGAGACGAGACGGCCGGGCACGGGATCGGGCACGCTCACCGACTCGATCAGCTCGCCCGGCTCGAGCGCCTTCTTGCCGTACCCGAGATACAGGTCTTCCAGCGGCAGCGAGCGGCGCCGTGTTGCGCGCAGCAGGCTCACGCGCGCGCCGAGCGCGATCAGGATCGGCATCGAGTCGCCGATCGGCGAGCCGTTCGCGAGGTTTCCGACCAGCGTTCCCGAATGGCGCACCGGGGGCGAGCCGAAACGCTGCGCCATCTCGGCGAGCATGGGATGGCGCTCGACCAGCGCGGCGTAGCCGTCGGCGAGGCTCACCGCGGCGCCGATCACGAGATGCCCCTCCTCATGGTGCACCTGCCGCAGCTCCGCCACATCGCCGAGATAGATGATGGGGGGAAGGTCCTTGAGGCTTTTGGTGACCCACAGCCCCACGTCGGTCGCGCCCGCGAGCAGCAGCGAGTGCGGCGCCGCTTCGTAGAGGCGCGCGAGCTCGCCGGCGGTGCGTGGCGCGACGTATCCCGGCGCGGCGTGAAGCGCCAGGGCGGCGCTGCGCTGGATCGAGCGCAGTTGCGCGACGCGCGCGGAATCGGCCGGCGCCCGCCCGCTCCACTGCGCCGGCTCGGGATACTCGCCCATCCGGCATCCCGCCTCGATGATCGGGCGGTAGCCGGTGCAGCGGCAGAGGTTTCCGGAGAGGGCCTCGACGACCTTCTCCTGGCGCGGATGCGCGTCCTCGAGGTAGAGCGCGAAGAGCGACATCACGAAGCCGGGAGTGCAGAAGCCGCATTGGGAGGCGTGGCAATCGACCATCGCCTGCTGCACCGGATGCAGCGGCGCGCCGCGAGGTTGCAGGCTCTCGACCGTCACGACCTCCTTGCCGTCGATGGTCGGCAGGAAGCGGATGCACGAGTTGATCGCGCGATAGCGCACCCGGTCGCCGTCGAGCTCGCCCAACGCGACCGTGCATGCGCCGCAATCGCCTTCGGCACAGCCTTCCTTCGTCCCCGAGCGGCCGAGGCGCTCGCGCAGGTATTGCAGCACGGTGGTGGTCGGCGAGGCGCCACGCTCTTCGACCACGCGGCCGTCGAGCACGAAGCGGATCGCGTCCGGCGCCGATGCCATCTCAGCTCCCCCGATAGGTGGAGTAGCTCCACGGGGACACCAGCAGCGGCACGTGATAGTGCGCCGCGCCATCCGCGACGCCGAAGCGGACCACGACGACGTCGAGAAACGGCGGATCGGGAATCACGACGCCGCGCTCCCGGAAATACGCACCGACGTGGAATGCCAATTCATATTGGCCGCGCGCGAACGCATCGCCTTCGAGCAGCGCTTTCGCGCAGCGCCCATCGCTGCCGGTGAGCGCCGATCCCAGCGGCGTCGACGGAGCAAGGCGCTGCACCTCGATGCGCATGCCCTGCGCCGGGATGCCCGCCGCGATGTCGAGGACATGGGTGGTCAGGCGCCCCATGGTGCGATTTCTTCGCCCCGAAGCGGGTGCAGGATGGGTGCGCGCATGTTCGAAACGGAATGCAAGTAGTATGCCGCGATCGCGTATGAGTCCATTTCCTGCGCTTTGCACAGAGGCATTCGAGCGATGCTAGCCCAATCATGGTGCATGTGCGAGCCTTTGCGCCGGGATGGACCGACACTTGCTTAGGGTCTCGCACATATGAATACGGGTTATCCCCGCGACATGGTGGGCTACGGGCGCAACCCGCCGCATCCGCGCTGGCCGCGGGAGGCGCGCATCGCGGTGCAGTTCGTCCTCAATTACGAGGAGGGCGCGGAGAATTGCGTGCTGCACGCCGACGCGGCCTCGGAGACATTCCTCTCCGAGATCGCCAACGCCGTCGCGTTTCCCGGCGAGCGCCACATGAACATGGAGTCGATCTACGAGTACGGCTCGCGCGCCGGAGTCTGGCGCCTGCTGCGCGCGTTCGAAGATCGGCGCCTGCCGCTCACCGTGTTCGCGGCCGGCATGGCGCTGGCGCGAAACCCCGAGGCCGGCGCCGCGTTCCTCGCCGGTGGGCACGAGATCGCGAGCCACGGCTGGCGCTGGATCGACTATCACGGCGTGGACGAAGCGACGGAGCGCGAGCACGTCACGCTCGCGGTGGAGGCGATCGAGCGCGTCACCGGAGCCCCTCCCCTCGGCTGGTACACCGGGCGCACGAGCGAGAACACCCGCCGGCTCGTCGTCGAGCACGGAGGTTTCCTCTACGACGCCGACTCCTATGCCGACGACCTGCCGTACTGGGTGCGCGTCGCGCAGCGCGACCACCTGATCGTTCCTTACGCGCTCGACACCAACGACATGCGCTTCGCGACCGCGAACGGATTCGCCAACGGCGACGAATTCTTCGTGTACCTGCGCGACGCGTTCGATACCCTTTATGCGGAAGGCGAGCGCGCGCCGCGCATGCTCTCGATCGGGCTGCATTGCCGCCTCGCCGGGCGGCCGGGCCGGCTTGCGGGACTCGCGCGCTTCCTCGACCACATCCAGCGGCACGAGCGCGTGTGGATCTGCCGGCGCGTCGACATCGCGCGCCATTGGCACGAGCACCATCCACCGCCGCGGCGGGAGGCCTGAGTGGCGACGATCGCCGAGCTGAACGAGGCGCCGCGCGACGCGTTCGTCGCGAGCCTCGGGCACGTCTTCGAGCACTCGCCCTGGGTCGCCGACCGCGCCTGGCCCGGCCGGCCGTTTTCCTCCCTCGATCACCTGCACGCGCAGATGGTGACCGAAGTCGCGCGCGCGACTCGCGACGAGCAGCTCGCGTTGATCCGCGCGCATCCGGAGCTGCTCGGGCGCCTGCCGCAGGCCACGCCGCTCAGCGCCGAGTCGATCCGCGAGCAGGGCGCCGCCGGGCTGCGGGACGCGAATGCGGCGGAGCTCGCGAGCCTCGAGTCGCTCAACGCCACCTACCGCAAGAAGTTCGGATTCCCCTTCATCCTCGCGGTGCGCGGAGTGGGGCGGGCCCAGATCCTCGCGAGCCTCGCCGCGCGCGTCGGCAACACTCCCGAGCGCGAGTTCACCCAGTGCCTGGCCGAGATCGCGCGCATCGCACGCTTCCGCCTCGAAGACCTGGTTGCCGAATAGGCCGGGAGCGCACCACAATCGCACACGGGGCGGGCGCCGGCTTCATTTTGAAGCGCGGCTCTGCCACCCCGCGACCGTCTTCACCCAAGCGGCGCGCGGATTTTCCGTGGCACAGCACTTGCTAACGCCTTGCTGTCGCGAGGTGTTGCGCGAGCTGGATCCACTTACTGGGAGAAAAACATGCGGAACAAGGGGATAGCGAAGGGCACGCTGGCGGCACTCGCGGCGATCGCACTGGCATCGACGGCGGGCACGGCAGGTGCGGCCGATTGGAGCGATACCGCGGCCAGCCTGCGCTACGGGACGAGTTTCGCCGAGCCGTACGACAACAACGCCGACGGCTCCCGCAAGGACATCACCAAGTACATCTTCGCGCTCACCCACGTGAGCGGCTACAAGTACGGAAGCAACTTCTTCAACGCCGACTTCCTCGTCTCCGACCGCAACGACCCGGGCAACGGCACCCCCGGAAGCCCCGGCGCGCAGGAGGTTTACCTCGTCTATCGCCACCTGCTCGACATCGGGAAGGTGAGCGGCAGCAACTTCAAGTACGGGATGATGCGCGGGCTCGGGCTCACCGCCGGCTTCGACGCGAACACCAAGAACGACGGCTACGCCTCGAAGAAGCGCATGTTCGTGATCGGCCCCACCGTGATGTTCGAGGTGCCCGGGTTCCTCAATGTGAGCGCGCTGCTGTTCTCCGAGAGCAACGCTCCCCAGGGGATCACGTCGCGCTACCACTACAAGAACCACGGCGCGCTCGAGGTGGACTGGGGCATCGCGATCGGCAAATTGCCGCTATCCTTCAACGGCTATGCGCTGTACATCGGATCCAAGGGCAGGAACGAATTCGGCGGCAGCACCGCGCCGGAAACCCACATCGACATGTCGCTGATGTGGGATGTGGGCACGATGATGGGCAGCCCGAAGAAGACCGTGCAGGTCGGCATCGAGTACGAATACTGGAAGAACAAGTTCGGCAACCCCACCGAGTCGTCGGGGGCCGGCCCCGGCGCCACCGCGCGCACGCCCATGATTCGTGTCGAATATCATTTCTGACGGGGACATCGAGATGAACCTGACAAAAACGCGCAACCGCAGCCGCCTCGCGGCATTCCTGCTCGCGCTGGCGGCGCCGTGGATCGTGCACGCCGCCGACCCGCTCAAGATCGCCTTCGTCTACCTCGGCCCGATCGGCGACGCCGGCTGGACCTACGCCCACGACCAGGGGCGTCTCATGCTCGAGAAGGAGCTCGGCGCGAAGGTGAAGACGACCTACGTCGAGAACGTCCCGGAGACCGCCGATGCCGAGCGCGTGATCCGCCAGCTCGCGGTCGACGGCAACGAGCTCATCTTCACGACGTCGTTCGGCTACATGGAGCCCACGCTCAAGGTCGCCAAGTCGTTCCCGAAGGTGCGCTTCGAGCACGCGACCGGCTACAAGACCGCGCCCAACGTCGGCGTCTACCAGGCGCGCTTCTACGAGGGCGCCTATCTGCTCGGCGTGCTCGCCGGCAAGATGACCAAGAGCAACACGCTCGGCTTCGTGGGGTCGTTCCCGATCCCCGAGGTGATCCGCAACATCAACGCGTACACGCTCGGCGCGCAGAGCGTGAATCCGGCGATCAAGACCAAGGTGATCTGGGTGAACAGCTGGTACGACCCGGGCAAGGAGCGCCAGGCCGCCGAGGCGCTGGTCGCGCAGGGCGCCGACGTGATGTGCCAGAACACCGACTCGCCCGCGACCGTGCAAGTAGCGCAGGAGAAGGGCGTGTACGCCTTCGGCTGGGATACCGACATGCAGCGCTTCGCCCCGAAGGCGCACCTCTCCGCGAACACGAACAACTGGGGCGTCTACTACATCGAGGCGGCCCGGCGCGTGCTCGACGGCAAGTGGAAGCCCGACGACACGCGCTGGGGCCTGAAGGAGAAGCTGGTAGTGATGTCGCCGGTCAACCCGGTGGTGCCGGCCCCGGTGGCGAAGCTCTTCGACGAGAAGAAGCAGGCGATCATCGACGGCAAGCTCGTGCCCTTCCAGGGACCGATCAAGGACCAGGGCGGCGCCGTCAAGGTGGCTGCGGGCGCGACACTGCCGATGGACCAGGTCATGGGTATCAACTGGTACGTCCAGGGAGTCGAGGGTACTATTCCGAAGTGAACAACGCGCAGGCCGCTCTCGACGACTATATCGTCGGCATCCCGAAAGCGGAGCTGCACATCCACATCGAGGGCTCGCTCGAGCCCGAGATGGCCTTCGCGCTGGCGAGGCGCCACGGCGCGCCGATGCGCTACGCGAGCGTCGAGGCGCTGCGCGAGGCGTATGACTTCGGCAACCTGCAGGATTTCCTCGACATCTACTACGCCGGAGCCGATGTGCTGCGCGACGCGGAGGATTTCCGCGCGCTCACCTGCGCCTACCTCGAGCGCGCCCGCGCGGATGGCGTGGTGCACGCCGAGATCTTCTTCGATCCGCAGACCCACACCGCGCGCGGCATCGCTTTCTCCGAGGTGATCGGCGGGATCTCGCTCGCGCTCGCCGACGGCGAGCGCGAGCTCGGCATCAGCTCGCGCCTCATCCTGTGCTTCCTGCGGCACCTGAGCGAGGAAGACGCGATGCGCACGCTCGACGAGGCGCTCGCGTTCAAGGATTTCTTCTGCGCCGTCGGCCTCGATTCCTCGGAGCGCGGCCATCCGCCGGCCAAGTTCGCGCGCGTGTTCCGCAAGGCGCGCGATCACGGCCTCCACGTCGTCGCGCATGCCGGCGAGGAAGGCCCGCCCGAATACATCACCGAGGCGCTCGACCTGCTCGGCGCCGAGCGCATCGACCACGGCGTACGCTGCGAGGAAGACGCCGCACTTTGCGATCGGCTCGCGCGCTCGGCGATCGCGCTCACCGTCTGCCCGCTCTCCAACGTGAAGCTGCGCGTGTTCGCGCGCATGCAGGACCACAATCTCAAGCGCCTGCTCGACCGCGGGCTGAAGGTCACCATCAATTCCGACGATCCCGCGTATTTCGGTGGATACATCGCGGAGAACTACCGCGCGGCGCAGCGCGCGCTCGGGCTGGGCCGGGACGATATCGCGCGCCTCGCGCGCAACTCGTTCGAGGCGTCTTTCCTTCCCGCGGCGCGCAGGCAGGCGTGGAGCGAGAAAGTCGATGCGTTCGCCGCGGGAAATGCCGGCTGAAGACGGGGGCGCGCGCTCCGATCGCGTGCTGCTCGACGATTGGCATCCGGTCGCCGCATCGGCATCGCTGCCGGCGGGTTCCTCGCTTCCGGTA
Organism: Burkholderiales bacterium; assembly: GCA_031424255.1. Lineage (GTDB taxonomy): Bacteria > Pseudomonadota > Gammaproteobacteria > Burkholderiales > Usitatibacteraceae > Usitatibacter. The sequence goes on from JANPHA010000380.1 coordinate 17,820, forward strand.
AAGCTCTTCGGGGGCGAGATCGTGGTGTGGCGTACCGCCGATGGCGCGATCCACGCGGCCGACGATCGTTGTCCCCACCGCGGCACGCGCCTTTCCATCGGCCGCGTCGAGGGACAGGAGCTGGTCTGCGCCTATCACGGCTGGCGTTACGCGCCCGCGGGAGCCTGCGTGCGCATACCTGCGCATCCGGGATTGTCGCCCCCCGCGAGCGCCTGCCTTGCGGTGCATCCGGCGCGCGAGGCCTACGGGCTCGTGTGGGCTTGCGCCGGAGAGCCGCGCGCCGGCGTCCCGCCATTTCCGGAGCATGCGGATGAACGCCTGCGCAAGGTCGTATGCGGTCCGTACGCGGTCGAGACGAGCGGCCCGCGCATCGTCGAGAATTTCCTCGACATGGCGCACTTCCCGTTCGTGCACGCGGGCATTCTCGGCGAGGAGCCGCGGAACGAGGTGCGCGGCTACGAGGTCGGCCGCTGCGACGACGGCGCGGGCGGCGAGGGTCTCCTCGCCACCGGATGCTTCTTCTGGCAGCCGCAGACCAACAGCCTCGCGCACGGCGGCTGCGAGGTCGAGTACACCTATCGCGTCGTGCGCCCGCTCACCGCGATCCTCACCAAGGTGCCGGATACGGGCGATGGATTCCACGAGGCCATCAGCCTGCACGTGCAGCCGGTCGCCGAGGAATCGAGCCTCGTGTGGATCGTGCTTGCGCTCACGAACATGGTGCAGGACGAGCAGACGCTGCGCGCGTTCCAGGACCGCATCTTCCTGCAGGACAAGCCGATCCTCGAGAACCAGGTGCCCAGGCGCCTGCCGCTCGCGCGCCGCGTCGAGATCCCGGTGCAGGCCGATCGCATGTCGCTCGCCTATCGCGACTACCTGCGCCGGTCGGGATTGCGCCACGGGGTCATCGCGGACGGCGATCCATGACGACGCTGCTGGTGCGCGACGCCGACTTCGTGGTCACGATGGATGGGGCACGGCGCGAGATTCGTGGCGGCAGCGTCGCGATCGAAGGCAATGCCATCGCCTGCGTCGGGACGGCGGCCGAGGTGCAGGCGTGGAGCGCGGCGCAGCCCGCGCGCCGCGCCCCGGTGCGCACGATCGATGCGCGCGGCTGCGTCGTGATGCCGGGGCTCGTGAATTGCCACCATCATCTCTTCCAGACGCTCACGCGGGCGATCGGCACGGGACGCGGCCTCGGCCTTTTCGACTGGCTGCGGATGCTCTACGGCGTGTGGGGCGGCATCGACGCGGAAGCCGCGCGCGTGAGTACCAAGCTCGGTCTCGCGGAGCTCGCCCTCTCCGGCGCCACCACCGTCGCCGATCATCGCTATCTCTTCCCCAACGGCTCGCGACTGGACGACGACATCGAGTCCGCGCGCGAGCTCGGCATGCGTTTCCATCCGACGCGCGGGTCGATGAGCCTGGGCCAGAGCCGCGGCGGCCTCCCGCCCGACAGCCTCGTCGAGGAGGAGGACGCGATCCTCGCCGACACCGAGCGCGTGCTCTCCGCGTTCCATGACGCCGCTCCGCGCTCGATGCTGCGCGTAGGCGTGGCGCCGTGCTCGCCCTTCAGCGTGACGGCGGACCTGATGCGCGAGAGCGCGCGCCTCGCGCGCAGCCATGCGCGCGTGGGCCTGCATACGCATCTGGCGGAGACGCTCGACGAGGAGCGCTTCTGCCTCGCCGCGTTCGGCAAGACACCGGTCGCCTACGCCGAGAGCCTCGGATGGATGGGAGACGACGTCTGGTTCGCGCACATGGTGCATCCCTCCGCGGCCGAGATCGGCACGCTCGCGCGCTCGCGCTCGGGCGTTTGCCATTGCGCCTCGAGCAACATGATCCTGGCCTCGGGAATCGCGCCGGTGCGCGCGATGCTCGATGCCGGCGTGAAGGTCGGCATCGGCGTCGACGGCTCGGCGAGCAACGATTGCAATCACCTGCTGGGCGAAGCGCGCCAGGCGATGCTGCTGCAGCGGGTCGGCTGGCCGGGATTCGAATCGCGCGCCGACCGGGTTTCCGCGCGCGAGGCGCTGGAGATGGCGACTTTGGGCGGGGCCGCGGTGCTGGGTCGCGACGACATCGGCAGCCTCGAGGCCGGCAGGGCCGCGGACCTGGTCGCGTTTCGCGTCGACGACATCCATCATTGCGGCGCGGCGGGAGATCCCGTCGCCGGGTTGCTCACCTGCCTTCCCGCAGCCGCGTGGCTGTCGATCATCAACGGGCGGGTCGTGGTCGAGGGCGGTGCGCTCGTCGATGTGGACCTGGCCGCGCTCGTCGCACGCCACGGCGATGCGAGCCGCCGTCTGCTGCAACGCGCCGGGCTTTCGCGATGAAACCGGCACTTTCACCGGCGGACGAGCGCTGGCTGCGGCGCGCGATCGCGCTCTCGCGCCGCGCCCGCGAGACCGGCAAGCACCCGTTCGGAGCGTTGGTCGTGGACCGCGAAGGCCGATGCCTGGCCGAAGGCCTCAATGCCTTCGACGAGGATTGCACCGGCCACGCCGAGATGAACGCGGTGCGCGCCGCGCATGCGCTCGACGCGAACGCCTTGAAGGGCGCAACGCTCTTCTCGAGCGCGGAGCCGTGCGCGATGTGCGCCGGCGCGATCTACTGGTCCGGCATCGCGCGCGTGGTCTACGCGCTGCCCGAAACGCGCCTGCTCGAGATCACCGGCGATCACCCGGAAAATCCCACGCTCTCGCTTCCGTGCCGCGAGGTATTCGCGCGCGGCCAGCGGCCGGTGGAAGTCCTGGGGCCGCTACTGGAAGACGAGGCCGCCCGCGTCCACGAAGGGTTCTGGCTGTAATATCCTCGGGCAAACCAGGAGGATTATCGCGATGGTCATCTTTGAAGAGACGTCGACGCCCGGTCGTGGAAGCCACGTCCTGGTCAAGCGGATCGTGAAGCGTGCGCTCGGAGAACCGATCCCGGTGACGATCGGGTGGATCGGCAAGGCGAAGGAGGGGGGCTATGCGTATTACGAGCCCGAGACCAACGACCTCGATCCGAAGATCGTCGCCGACGACCTGGAAGAGCTACGGACGCAAGTCAAGGCCCTGTACAAATAATCGCGCACGACGTCGTCGAAGGTCGTGATGGGAACATTGCTCTCATGGCTTGGAGGAGAAGGAAAGACCATCGCCTTTGCGATTGTTGCGGGCGTCGCAGGGTTCATTGCGAAGGGCGTCTACGAATTGTGGACCGCCCGCCGCAAGGAGAGGCTGGACCGCGTGAATCAGCAGCTCAAGCTTCTCTACGGGCCGCTTTACGCGCTGAACAGGGCCAGCGGCCTGGCCTGGAGTGCGTTCCGTTCCCGCACGCGGCCTGGCGGCCCCTTCTTTGGAACCAACCCACCGCCAACCAGCGATGAGCTCGAGGCATGGCGTCTGTGGATGCGTACGGTATTCGAGCCAATGCAAAAGGAAATGCTGTCGATCATCACGAAGAACGCGGATCTGCTCATCGAGCGCGATCTCCCGGCACCGCTTCAGCTCTTCTGCGCGCATGTTGCCGCCTACGCGGTCGTATTCGAGCGGTGGGAGCGGAAGGACTTCTCGGAATACACGTCCGTGGTGAACTATCCGACCCAGGAGTTGGCGACCTATCTGGAGAAGTCCTTCACTCAATTGAAGGCGGAGCAAGCGCGCCTCCTCGGCACCAAGGAAGAGTCGCCGCCTGCGACGTAGGACGCGTCCTTGCGCTCAGCGCGTCCCGAGTCCGCGCAGCGCCGACGGCGAGAAGTCGGCGTTGTGGCGCACGATCCTCTCGTACACCTTGGGCTCGTCGTTGCGCAGCCCCATGATCAGGTAGCGGTCCGACTGCAGGTCGTGGTTCACCTCGAGCGCGGGGTAGACCATCGGCACGTTGTAGAAGTTGATCGAGTGCAGCTCGGAAACGCGCCAGAGCTCGTCGCGCGCGTCGTACTTGTCGATGACGACGGCGTTCCAGCTGTCCTCGTCGATGTAGAACACGCGTTTCCTGTAGATGTGCGAGATGCCGGGCTTCACGGTGGCCTCGACGACCCACACGCGGTGCAGCTCGTAACGCGCGAGGTCGGGGTTGATGTGCATCGGGCGGATGACATCCCGGGTCTTCACCGTATTGCCGTCGAGCTTGTAGTCGTTGTATGGAATGTAGATTTCCTGCTTGCCGGCGAGCTTCCAGTCGTAGCGATCGATCGCCCCGTTGTACATGAAGAGGTCATCGTTGGTGCGCAGCCCGTCCGCGGCGACGCCCGGATTGTCGTAGGCGACGTTGGGCGCGAGGCGCACGCGGCGCTGCCCCGGGTTGTAGCTCCACGCCTGGCGCGGGCTCTTCACCTGGTCGGCGTATTCGTGCACCAGCGTGACCTGCCCGGCGAGGCGTGCGGGCGCCGTCACGGTCTGCATGATGTTGAAGACCTTGTTCTCCTGGCGCTCGTTGTCGGGCTTCGTGAGATTGCCGTAGTGGAAGTCGTATTCGTACTCCATGCGCACGAGCGTGTAGTTGCCGTCGCGGGTGACGGCGGCCTGGCTCCAGGTCATCGCGTAGGTGTCGCCGCGATAGCGCAGCAAGTGGTTCCAGATCGCCTCGCGTCCGTCCTTCGGGATCGGGAAGGGCACGCCACCCGTGGTTCCGGTGACGCCGTTGCCGCCCTCGGCGAGCTTCGCCTTGGTGGCGTTGGCGATCGTCTCCTTGTAATGGCCTTCGGGGAACGCCGCGCTGCGGCGCGTGGGATAGACCACCATCTTCCACGTGGGATACCGCTTCAGCAGCGCCACCTGCCCGGGCGTGAGGTTCGCCCGGTACTTCTCGACGTCGGCCCCGGTGATGGTGAAGAGCGGCTTGTCGCTCGAGAACGGATCGGCATAGTGGTCGCCTTCCTTGTAGCCCGCCGTGGCGTGCGTGAGGCCGCCGTCCCAGGCGGGGATGGTGCCCGCCGCATTGCCCGCCTTTTCGGCGCCCATCGGCGTGAGGTTCCTGCCAAGCTGCGCGGCCTCTTCCGCGGTGACGGCGGCGACGCACGGCGCGGCGAGGATCGCGAGCGCGAGCGGCACGAGGACGAAAGGATGCGTGCGCATGTTCGGTCTCCTGGAATCCTCAGAACGAATAGCTTACCGTGACCGCGAGAAAATCACGGTCGATGAGGGGATTGGCGTGGCTCGCGTAGGACTGCGGCTGGCCGGCGGGAACCGGCAGCGGGTCGGTACCGGAATAAACGCGGCCGCCCCGGAAAGCCGTGTACGAGACATCGGCCTGCAGGTTCTGGCGGAAGCCCACGCCCAGCCCGGCCGTGATCGCCTGCGTGCCCTGGTTGAAGGTCGGGCTCACGCCACGCACGTCGTGCGAGAAGACGATGCGCGGCGAGAACGTCGCGCCGCCGACCCAGTTGGAGTAATCGAGCCGCGCAACGAGGCGGTAACCCCAGGAGTTGGTCGTCGCATAACCTTCCATGTTCGGCTGCGTCGAGCCGAACGTCGTGGACGTCGAAGAGCCGATCGCGGGCAGGTAGGTCGCCGGGCCGTTGAAGAGCACGCCGGAGGTGAGATTGAGGTACGTGTAGCCGATTTCGCCCACAAGGGTGAATTGCGAAGCGCCCAACTGCGGGCCGAACGCCTTGGTGCCCGTCATCTGCAGCTGCTGCATCTTCACGCGGCGAAACCCGCTGATCTCGGTACCGATCGGAACCGCGGCCGCGGCGGCCGCGTCGCCGGTGAGATTGTTCGCCACGCCCAGCGTCGCGAGCAGCAGCTCGGTGGCGCCGACCTGCAGCGGCTGGTTCGGGCGATACGAGTACTCGCCCTGCAGCGCGATGCCGAAAGGTGCGGCGGTGCTGAAGCTCGCGCCGTAGAGGCGGATGTCCTCGGGATACTCGGCGAAGTAGCGTGCGCTGCCGCCGCCGGCCGCGACGTTGAGCGCCTGGGTGGTGGTGCCGCGAATGGTGCTCACGAGCGGCGTGCGGCTGTGATAATCGAGCGCGTAGAAGCCCAATTCGGTGCCGGGAAGCTGCGGCAGCAGCACGCGCGCCGCGATGCCGAACTGGCCGCTGTCCTTCGGATCGCGATCGGGCAGCCGCGGCAGCCACACCTGCGCGACCCCGGCGGTGGCCCCGGTGGGCGGGACCAGCGGCTGGTTCTGGTCGCGGCGGCGTCCGAATCCCGCGTACGCCGCATCGCCACCGGGCGAGATGAAATCGTTGGTGCTGAAGAAGCTGCCGCGCGGCTCGAGGCGCGTCTTGCGGTAGTTGATCTGGTAGTAGCCTTCCAGCGCGACGTTTTCCGTGAGATCCCGCGAACCCCACAGCATCGCGGTCGGCAGCAACGCCTCCTTCAGCTCCGCTCCCGGAGCGCGCAGCTTGGCCACGTCGATCGGGTTGGCGACGTTGATGCCGTTGCCGATGAAGGTGCTCTCGCCCCAGCTCACCACCTGGTTGCCGAGCCGGACCCGGAGCTTGCGGCCGCCGAGGTCGTACTCACCGCGCGCATACGCATCCAGGAGCCAGATGTCGTCCTTGAGGCGCTTGCGCGCTTCCGCCGGGAGCCCATCCTTGTCGGCGATCGCGAAATCGTAGAAATAGAGGACACGCGTGAAGAACCCGACGTTGCGGTACTTGAGGTCGAGCTCGTGCGTGACCTTCAGCAGCGCGGAGACGAGGTCGCCCTTGTCGTAGTTGAGGTTGCCGTCATCCTCGAGCGGAGAGCGCGCGGTGCCGCCATTGGTGATCGCAATCCGCGACGGATCCCTGCCCTGCGTTCGCCACAGCGCCCCGGCCGAAATGGTGGTGTCGAAGCTCCCGGTCACCTGGCCGTCCGCCATCTTGAACTCGAAGGCCGCGGCGCTCATGCCGGTGCAAATGGCGCCCGTGAGCGCCATGCGAATCGCATTTTTCATTCTTGCCCCCCGGTGGACAGCGGCAAGATAGCACGCGCAGGGGGAAGCAAACACCCCCATTCGCGGGGAGAAACCGCGTTTCGAAGTTGCAAATGCCGGGCTGACCCGAAGAAGACCCCCGGCACTCTCGTTGCACCTTGTCTTTTCGGCGCCGTCCTCGCGGCGTGCGCCACCCCTCCGCAGGCGCTGGCCGAAGACATCCTCGACGGGGCGATCGAGAGCGAGCGCGAGGCGTGGAAGGCGGTCCTGCCGATCGCCATCGCCGCGAAGTATGCAGGATCGCGATCGCTACGAATGCCACGACTGGGCGCGTTCGATGTACGAGCGCGGAGTCGCGGCCTGCATGGAAGCGTGGGGGTGTGTCATGAAATAGAATGAACGCATCTGGGTCCTGAAAAGGCCCCCAGGGGCGAGGAGAAGGCATGGCTGCGAAGAACACCGGCGGATGGAAGACGTGCAGCCGCGGGCACAAGTATCGCGGGTCGGGGCCATGCCCCGTTTGCTATCCGGGCGCCAGGAAGCGTCGTGGGAACACCGCTTCCTGACCACGCACTCCTCGGGCGCTACGCGCAGGGGGCGGCGTATACGGATTGCTACGTCGCGGAAGTTCCCGCATCCGTTTCCCATGCGGAGTATGTCGAGGCCTTCTACACCAGCGCGGTCTTCAAGCTCGAAAGGCTGCTGCTGGCCTGGTTCGTCTCGAAGCCATCCTCGGATGCGCAGGCAAGGCAATTGGCGGCGGGCGAACGCGACTCCTTCGCGGCGTGGGGCGTCGAGGATCGAAGCGTCGACCAATTGCTGATGTCCGACTTCAGCGGCCGCACGCGCTCATGGCTGATGGTCGCCCCGGTCCTCGGCGGCGCGGCCGCCACGCGCCTGTACTTCGGCTCCGCCGTCGTGCCGATCGTGGACAGGGAAACGGGCCGGGCAAGGATGGGCTTGCCGTTCCGTGCGCTGCTGGGATTTCACAAGATCTATTCCCGGGTGCTCTTGCGCGCGGCGTGCGCGCGCCTGGAGCGGTTCAGGCCTCGCAGGCAATGAAGGACGCAATCAAGATGACCGGAGGTGAAATCGTGCCGCGCTTCGCCCGCCTGCTCGCATGCCTGGGGTTCTGTCTCTTCGCGAGCACGGCCGGCGCACAGGGCTATGCCTCGAAGCCGGTTCGCCTCCTCGTGCCTTTCCCACCCGGAGGCTCGAGCGATCTCGTCGCCCGATCCTATGCGGCGAAGCTGGGCGAGCTTCTCGGACAGCAGGTCATCGTCGACTACAAGGGCGGCGCCGGAGGCAGCATCGGTGCGGCCGAGGTCGCTCATGCGCCACCCGACGGCTATACGCTGCTCCAGGTGTGGGACACGCATGCGGTGAATCACCACGTCTACAAGGTGCAGTACGATTTCGCCAAATCGTTCGCGCCGATCAGCTTGCTGGTGCAGGCGCCGGGAATCCTCGTCGCCCATCCGAGCTTCCCGCCGTCGACGGTCGCCGAGTTGATCGAATACGCGAAGGCGAACCCGGAGAAGGCCACCTACGCGTCGGCGGGTGTCGGCAGCTCGAACCACGTGTCCGGCCTGCTGTTCAGCCGCCTCACCGGCATACGCATGACCCACGTCCCCTACAAGGGCGGCGGACCGCTGATGACCGATCTTCTCGGCGGGCACGTGAACATGGTGTTCGGCACGCTGCCCTTGTACGAGGAGCACGTGCGCTCGGGCAAGCTCAAGGTCATCGCCACGCTCGCGAAGGCGCGCATCGCGCAATTTCCCGACGTGCCGGCCGCCGCGGAAACCGTTCCGGGATTCGAGGCGAAGACGTGGTTCGGGCTTTTCGCGCCCGCGGGAACGCCGCGGGATATTCTCGCGCGCCTTCACCGGGACGTCGTGGCGTCGCTCAACGACCCGAAGGTGAGGCAAGCCCTGACGAGCCGCGGCTTCGACATCACCGCGAGCTCGCCCGAATTCTTCGCGGCCTTCCTCCAGCAGGAGTCGGAGCTTTCCGGGAGCCTCGTGCGCGACGCCGGCATCAAACCCGAGTAAGCCGGCAGATCCCCGCGTCGGTTCAGCGCGCGCCCTGCAGCGCCGCGAGCGGCGCGGTCCACCCGACGATCGCGCCCTGCGCGCGGATCATGTCGATCGCCGCGCGCTTGAACTCGGGAAAGTAGCTTTCGGTCGCATCCTCGATGAGCAGGCAGTCGTAGCCGCGATCGTTGGCCTCGCGCATCGTGGTCTGCACGCAGACTTCGGTCGTCACCCCGGCGAAGAGCAGATGCGTGATGCCCTGCAGGCGAAGGATGTCTCCCAACGCGGTCGCGTAGAAGGCTCCCTTGCCGGGCTTCACGATCACGGTCTCGCCGGGCGCGGGGGCGAGGGCGGCGACGATGTCGTTGCCGGGCTCGCCGTCGATGAGGATGCGGCCCATCGCGCTCGCATCGCCGATCCGAAGCGCGGGATCGCCGCGCAGCCGCTTGGCCGGCGGGCAATCGGCGAGATCGGCGCGATGGCCTTCGCGGGTATGGATCACGCGCACGCCGTTCGCTCGGCACCAGTCGATCAGGCCGCGCACCGTCGGCACGATCGCGGCCAGCCGCGCGACGTCGTTGCCGAGCGTCTCGCCGAAGCCGCCGGGCTCGATGAAGTCGCGCTGCATGTCGATCACGATGAGCGCGGCGGAGGCGGGCTCGAATTCGTACGCGAAGGGCGCCGCGCCGGCGACGATCATGCGGCCTGGGCCGCGTGCCCGGCCATGCACGGGCCGATCACCGCGATGTCGGCGGCCGCGGTCGGCGTCTCGTGCACGATCCTTCCGTCGAAGATCACCACCAGCCGGTCGGAGAGCTCGAGCAATTCGTCCAGGTCCTCGGAGACCAGCAGGACCGCCGCGCCGGCGTTGCGCGCGGCGAGGATGCGATCGTGGATCTCGGCCACCGCGGCGAAATCGAGGCCGAATACCGGGTTCGCCACGATCAGCACCTGCGCCGGATGGGAGAGCTCGCGCGCGAGCACCGCGCGCTGCACGTTGCCGCCCGAGAGCGTGCGGATCGCCGCGCCCGGGCCCTGCGTCTTCACCTGGAAATCGCGGATCCACTGGTCGGCCTGCGTCACCATCGCGGAGGCGCGCAGCCACGGCCCCCACGCGATCGGCGCGCGATCGAAGTTCCTGAGCGCCATGTTCTCGGCGACACTCATCGAGGGCACGCACGCGTTGCGCAGCGGCTCCTCCGGCAGGCTGAACGTGCGATGCCGCGCGATCTGCACGCGGCTCGCGCGATACGGTTGTGCGTCGATTGCGATCGTCCCCGCCGCCGGCCGGCGCTGGCCGATCAGCGCCTCGACGAGCTCGCGCTGCCCGTTGCCCGAGACCCCCGCGATGCCGACGATCTCGCCGGGGCGAACGTCGAGGGTGAAATGCTCCACCGCGGCAACGCCGGTGTCGTCGTCCACGACCAGGTCCCGGATCGAGAGGCGCGCCACGTCGCGCGCGGCGCTGCCCGCTTTCGATTCGTGCGCCTGCGGAATCTCGCGCGCCCCGACCATCATCTCCGCCATCGCGGTGGGCGTGAGGTCGGCGACGCGGCCCTCCCCGGCGTATTTCCCGCGACGCAGCACCGAGACCGCGTCGGCGAACGCCATCACCTCGCGGAACTTGTGGGTGATCATCATCACCGTCACTTTGTTCTCGCGCGTCAGGCCCTTGAGCATGCCGAGCACCTCGTCGGCCTCCGAGGGCGTGAGCACCGAGGTCGGCTCGTCGAGGATCATGAAGCGCCGCTCGAGGTAGAGCTGCTTCACGATCTCCGCCTTCTGCTTCTCGCCCGCCGCGAGACGGCCGACGGGGGTATCGAGCGGCACCTTGAAGGGCATGGTCAGCATGAAGGCGGCGAGGCGCTCGCGCTCCTGCCCCCAGCGGATCACCGCGGGCACGTCGCTCCTCGACATCACCAGGTTCTCGGCCACCGTCATGCTCGGCACGAGCGTGAAGTGCTGGTAGACCATGCCGATGCCGAGCGCGTGCGCGTCGTGCGGGTTGCGGATCGGCTCCTCGCGGCCGTCCACCATCACCTGGCCTTCGTCGGCCGGGTAGAAGCCGACCAGGCATTTGACCAGCGTGCTCTTGCCCGCGCCGTTCTCGCCGAGGAGGGCGTGCAGCGTGCCGGCCTTCACCGTCATCGACACGTGGTCGAGCGCGGTGAGCGAGCCGAAGCGCTTGGTCATGCCGCTCACCTGGATCTCGAGCGCCTTCGAGGGCGGCGTCGGATGCTCGGGGCAGACCCGCGAGAGCTCGGAGGTGATCGGCATCAGGTGCGCCCCTCGATCGCGCCGATCACGCGCGGCGAGGCGGCCACGGCGCCGAACACCCCGCCCTGCATCTTCACCATCGCGAGCGCGGCGCGGTGATTGGCGAGGTCGGTGGCCGCGGTGCAGTCTTCGAGCAGCAGGCATTCGAAGCCGCGGTCGTTGGCCTCGCGCATCGTGGTGTGCACGCAGACATCGGTGGTGATGCCCGCGAGCATCAGGTTGCGGATGCCGCGCGTGCGCAGGATCAGCTCGAGGTCGGTCGCGCAAAACGAGCCCTTGCCCGGCTTGTCGATCACGACCTCGCCTTGCGCGGGCGCGAGCTCGGGGATGATTTCCCAGCCGCGTTCGCCGCGCACGAGGATCTTTCCGCACGGCCCGTCGTCGCCGATGCCGGCGCCGATGCGCCGCGAGCGCCAGCGCTTGTTCTCGGGAAGGTCCGAGAGGTCGGGCCGGTGGCCCTCGCGCGTGTGAAAGATCGGGAAGCCCGCCGCCCGCAGCACCTCGAGCAGCTTGCGGATCGGCTCGATCGGCGCGCGCGTGAGCGAAAGGTCATAGCCCATCCGGTCGACGTAGCCGCCCGCGCCGCAGAAATCGGCCTGCATGTCGATCACGATGAGCGCGGTATTCGCCGGGCGCAGGTCGCCGTCGAAGGGCCACGGATAGGGATCGGCCTCGACGAAGAGCGACGCCGGCGATCGGCTCGACATGTCGTTCATCGCCTCACCGCACGATCGAGAGCTCGCCCGGCGCTCCGGCGAGAGTGCGCCGCGGCGAGCAGGTCGCGATCATGATCGCGAGGGTCAGCACGTAGGGCGCGGCGTTGAACAGGTAGTAGCCCGAGGAAACACCGACCGATTGCAGCGCGGAGCCGAGCGAGCCCGCGCCGCCGAAGAGCAGCGCCGCGTAGAAGCAGTGCACCGGGTTCCACTTCGCGAAGATCACGAGGGCCACCGCCATCAATCCCTGGCCGCTCGACAAGCCCTCGCTCCAGCTGCCGGGATAGTAGAGCGAGAGGAACGACCCGCCGACGCCGGAGAAGAATCCGCCGGTCGCGGTGGCGAGCGTGCGAACCGTGTTCACGCGATAGCCCATCGCGCGCGCCGCGTCCGAGCTGTCGCCGACCATCCGCACCACCAGGCCCCAGCGCGTGTTCTTGAACGCCCAGCCGAGAGCGAAGGCGAGCGCGATGCCGAGGAGGAAAAGCGGGTTCACCTGCAGCGCGGACTGCACCTGCGGGGAATCGAACATCGCGCCGAGCGGAATCGACGGCAGCGTCGGCGCCTTGGGCTGCACGAACGGCTTGCCGAGGAAGAACGCGAGGCCGGTGCCGAAGAGCATGAGGCCGATCCCGACCGCGATGTCGTTCACGCGCGGCAGGTTGCAGATGAGCCCGTGCAGCAATCCCATCAGCAGGCCGACGCCGCCCGCGGCGAGCACTCCGAGCCACGGGCTGCCGGTGAGATACGACGTCGCGTAGCCGGTCATCGCACCCATCACCAGGATGCCTTCCAGCCCGAGATTGATGCGCCCGCTCTTTTCCGTGATGCATTCGCCCAGGCTCACGAAGAGGAACGGCGTGCTCACGCGGATGGCGCCACCGAGGACGCCGAGGGGAACGCCCCACCAGCCGAGGTCGGTCATGCCACCGCCTTGCGCAGCGTGAACAGGCGGCCGAGGGAGAACTGGAAGCGCCGTCCGTAGAGCGTCTCGCTCGCGAGGATCATCAGGAATGCGAGGCCCTGCAGCACGAACACGGTTGCATCGGGAAGGTCGAGACGGCGCTGCAGCATGCCGCCGCTCGCGGAGATTCCACCCAGCAGGATCGCGACCGGCACGATCGCGAGCGGGTTCTGGCGCGCGATGAAGGCGACGAGGATCCCGGTATAGCCGTAGCCGGCCATCAACGAGGCGTTGGCGCTGCCATGCACCGCGCCCACTTCGACCATGCCGGCGAGCCCGCAGGCCGCGCCGCCGAGAAAGCACGCGGTCACGACGAGGCGGTTCACCGGCAGGCCGGCGAGCTTCGCGGCGCGCGGATTTCCCCCGGCGATGCGCAGCGAGAATCCCCACGTCGTGTGGCGCACAAGCACGTACATCGCGATGCAGAAGAGGATTCCGAAGACGAGGCCCCAGTGCACGTCCATGCCCGGGATCGTGCCCATCATGTTGGCGCTGCCGATCGGGGCGGTGGAAGGCTTGTTCAGGCTCGCGGGATCGCGCAGCGGCCCTTCGACGAGATGATTGAAGAGCGCGATCGCGATGTAGGTGAGCAGCAGGCTCGAGATCGTCTCGTTCACGCCGCGGTACTGGCGCAACGCTCCGGCGAGCGCGATCCAGCCGCCCCCGGCCGCCATTCCCGCGAGCGCCATCGCGCTCAACACGGCGAGGGGTGCCGCGCCATCCATCGCATGGCCGACCACCGCCGCGGCGAGCCCGCCCACGACGAGCGCTCCTTCCCCGCCGATGATCATGAGTCCCGCCTGCGCGGGCAACGCCACGCAGAGCGCGGTGAGGATCAAGGGTGCGGCGCGCGTGAGCGTGTTCTGCCACGAGAAGGCGCTCGCGAACCCGCCCTTCCAGATGAGGCCGTACACCTCCATCGGATTGTGGCCGAGCACCGCCATGAACAGGCCGAAGAGCACCATCGACGCGGCGAGCGCCCCCGCGGGGACCGCGAAAGCCTCGAGGGCCGCGCCGAGGCGATCCGCGCCGGGAGCCGCCATGCGCTACACCTTCCCGGCCACGCCCTCGACCAGGTAGTTCATCTGCTCGAGCACGGGATCGGTCTGCTTGTACCCCTTGCCCGCGGCGATGATCTCCTTGCCGGTGTTGTCCTTCAGCGGCCCCTTGAAGATGACGAAGTCGCCCTTCATCATCTGCGCCTTGACCGCGTCGGCCTTGGTCTTGCCCGCGGGAGCCGCGGATTTTCCGTACGGCGACATCTTCACGTAGCCGTCCTTCAACCCGCCGCGCATGAAGTTCTTGAACGGCGCGCCGGCGATCGCGTCCTTCACGTGCGTCTGGTAGACGCCGGCCCATTGCCATTCCGCGCCGGTGAGATAGGCGCGCGGCGCGAGCGCGGACTGGTCGACGTGATAGCCGCAGACGTAGGCGCCGCGCTTCTCCGCGGTCTCCACGATGACCTTGGGGCTGTCCACGTGGCAGGTGATCACGTCCACGCCCTGGTCGATGAGGCCGTTGGCGGCTTCCGCTTCCTTCACCGGCAGCGACCAATCGCCGGTGACGATGAGCTGGCAGGTGATCGACGGATCGACGCTGCGCGCGCCGAGCAGGAAAGCGTTGATGTTGCGCAGCACCTGCGGGATGGGCTTGGCCGCGATGAAGCCGATCTTCTTCGACTTGGTGGTGGCGCCGGCGACGATGCCGTTCAGGTACTGGCATTCGTCGATGTAGCCGAAGTAGCTGCCGGTGTTCTTCGGATGCTTGCCCTCGGTCCACAGGCCGCCGCAATGCGCGAAACGCACCTTGGGATACTTCTCCGCCATCTTGAGCATGTGCGGATCGAAATAGCCGAACGAGGTGGGGAAGATGAGGCCCGCGCCGTCCTGCTCGATCATCGAGCCCATGACCTTCTGCACGTCCGCGGTTTCGGGCACCTTCTCCTGCTCGATCACCGTGACGCCGGGCATCTTCTTGATGATCGCGGCGGCCTGGGCCTGCGCCTGGTTGTAACCGTAGTCGTCCTTCGGTCCGACATAGATCACGCCGACCACGAGCTTGTCCGCCGCGAACGCGCGCTCGATGCCGAGAGTAGCGAGGGCGCCGAGCGCTCCGGTGGCGCCGAGACGCTTCAGTATTTCCCGCCGTTGCCTGTCGAGCTGCTTCATCAAGTCCCCTTTTGGATGAGTCGCTTCCGGTGCGCCGTTTGTATGAAGTTGTGGGAAAGGGCGAATGCAATCGCCATGCCACAAGCGGGGAACGAGCACGCGGAGGGCGCGTATGGATGGCGTGGCGCCGCGGGCGAGGGGTGCCGCGCTCGTCCGTAGTGCGTGGACCGGCGCGCGTGGCACTTCATGGTGCAGGTGAAGCGAATTGCGGGGGTGAGACGGCGGCAAGATGTGGGGGGTCTGGGACCCCCCAAAACGGAAGAGGGGGAGCGCGCCGGGGGGGGGGGGGCGGGGCCCGCCGCGGGG
>JANPHA010000381.1:0-3817 GCA_031424255.1 Burkholderiales bacterium
GCCCAAGCAGTTTCGACGCTGCACGCGCCGGGGATGTTCGGCCGGGGGGAGGAGACGGATGGTTGGGATTGGAAGATCGGGGAGGGACGCCGGCGCTCGCTGCGCCGGGTTCCTCGCTTCCCACAAATGACGCACGACCGCAAAAAAGTGCTCGCCTGAATTTACTTCGATGCTGATTGAAGAGGCACCGGGGCAGGACTCGCTTTTTGCGGTCGAAACCCTGCGTCACTTGCGGGTCAGCTCGGCGCCCTCCACGATCTTCCAATCCCAACCATCCGTCTCCTCCCCCCGGCCGAACATCCCCGGCGCGTGCAGCGTCGAAACTGCTTGGGCTGGAGGAAACCGCGGTGCATGCAGAGTCGTCACTGCTTGCGCTCGAGTGATGATCATGGGCCGAGGAAGGTCGTCCGCGTCGCGAGGGCCGTTGAGAACGCCGAGCGGACCTGCGAGTAAACGGAGCATGGTTCGCAAAAAGCGAGACCGACCCCGCTGCCTCCAAGAAAATACCAGGAAGATTTCGGCGAGCACTTTTTTGCGAACCCCGTTTATTCGCGGGTAGCGAGGGAACCGGAGTACCAGCGACGGCGTTCGAACCGGCCCTCGCGACGGGGACGACCTTCCCCGGCCCGTGCTCTAGAACCGATAGCGCGCGATGATCGACGCCATCCACCCGCGCGGCGGTGCGGGCTCGAAGAAGCGCCGGTTCGCCTCGTTCACGATCACCGATCCCGCGTAGCGCCGATCGGTCGCATTCTCCAGGCGCAGCAGCGGCTCGATCTCGAAGCCGCCGATCCGATGCTTGAATCCGGCGCGCAGGTTCACCAGCGTGACCGCGGGCGCGGAATCGTCGTTCGCATCGTTCACGTAGAGGTGCCCGACGTGCACGACCTCGAGCGCCGTGTTGAAGCCGCCCCACGCGGCGCGCGGCGCGTACGCGACCTCGGCGAAGGCGCTGCGCTCCGGAGTGCCGGGAAGCCGGTTGCCGCGCGCGATCGTCACCGCCGCCGCGCCGGTGCCGCTCGCCACGGTCTCGTCGAAGCGCGCACGCAGCGCGGTGACCGAGACCGTGGCGCGCCAGTCGCGCGACCAGCGGCCGGTATATGCGAGCTCGATTCCGCGGCGTGCGGTGGGACCGGCGTTGCGGAATGTCGAGCGCCCGCCGACGTTGGTGTCGACCACGATCTCGTCGCGCGTGCGGATGTCGAAGAGCGCCGCTTCGAACGAATGGGCGCTCGCCGCACGCCACTTCGCGCCGAGCTCGACGTGCCGGCTCCTCGAAGCCTTCAGGTCCTTGTTGATGCCCGAGCCGGCGTTGCGATAGGCGAGCTCGGTGAATGTGGGCGTCTCGAAACCGCGCCCGGCGTTGGCGTAGACGTTCAGGGCCGGGCTCGCGTGCCACGTGACGCCAGCGACCGGGTTGGTGGCGCGATAGACGAGCTCGCCGCTGTCGTCGGGATTGCCGGGCGCGATGTAGCGATCGGCCGTCTCGAAGCGCACGCGGCTCGAGCGCACGCCGGCGATGGCGCTCCAGCGATCGCCGAAATCCACGCTCGCCTGCAACAGGGCGTCGGTGTTGGCGACCTTGTCGTCCTCATCGCGGCGCAGCGCGCCGCGCACGCCCGAGTTGTTGAGGTAGCCCTGGCGGTCGTCGAGCATGCGGTCGTAGTCGAAGCCCGCGAGCAGGCGCGCCACGGCGAAATCGGCAAGCGCGAAGCGCCGTTGCAGCTGCACGCCGGCGCCGGAATAGTGGCGATCGAAATCGACGATGCCGCCGCTCGAGGTCGCGGGCAGTTGCGCGGCGAGCGGCACCGAGAGCGCGTTGTCGAGCTCACGCCGGCCCACGTAGATGCGCGCGACGAACGTGGTGTCCGCATCGAAGCGATGCTCGAGCACCGATCCCGCCTGCTTCTGCTTCACGGTCTTGTGCGCGTCCTGCTGTATGGCGATGGCCGGAGACTGGCGCGGGTTGTCCTCCCATTGCGCGCGCGTGAGCCCGAGCGGGTCGAGTGCCAGCGGCTGGTCGAGCACGTTCACGACGGTATCGATGCGCGTCGCGTCGCTCAACTGCCAGCGCCACTTCGCGTTCAACTGGTCACGCTGCGCCGCACTGTGATCGCGGTAGCCGTCGGTCGAGTAGCGCGACACATCGACCGTGTAGCCATGGGGCCCCGAGGAGCCGGAGAATTTGACTTCGTAGCGGCGCGCGTCGTACGCGCCGGCGGAAGTGCCGAGCGTCACCGTGGGCCGCTCCGAGCCCGCCTCGCTGAACACCTGGACCACGCCGCCGGCGGCATTGCCGTACAGCAGCGCGAGCGGGCCGCGCAGCACCTCGATGCGCTCCGCCGACGACAGGCTCACCGACGAGGCCTGCCCCTGCCCATCGGGCATCGTCGCCGGGATGCCGTCGATGATGAGGCGCACGCCGCGAATGCCGAACGTGGACCGCGATCCGAAGCCGCGCACCGAGAGCTGCAGGTCCTGCGAGAAATTCTGCCGGTTGAGCACGCTGATGCCGGGCACGCGCACCAGCGCTTCGGACAGGTTCACCATCGGGCCGGCCGAGCGGATCGTCTCGCCGTCGACCACTCCGACCGCCGCGGGCACGTCGAAGACGCGCGTCGCGCTGCGCGTGGCGCTCACCACCACCGGCTCCTGCGGAACGACGGGAAGCTCCTGCGCGTGCGCGCATACGCTTGCCGCGAGCGCCAGGAGCGA
Organism: Burkholderiales bacterium; assembly: GCA_031424255.1. Classification (GTDB taxonomy): domain Bacteria; phylum Pseudomonadota; class Gammaproteobacteria; order Burkholderiales; family Usitatibacteraceae; genus Usitatibacter. The sequence continues at coordinate 2,716 of JANPHA010000381.1, forward strand.
AGCGAACGCGGGCTTCACGGCTGGACCCGGGCTTCGACGGAAATCGACGCGTACCAGTCCGAGAGATCGGCGATGTCGGTATCCGAGAGCGGCTTGGCGATCACGTTCATCACTTCATGCGAGCGCTTGCCGCTGCGGAACGCCTTCAGCTGGGCGTCGACGTAGATGCGCGGCTGCCCCGCGAGATTCGGCGCGTCCGGGGTGTTGCTGACGCCGAGCGCGCCATGACAGGTCTCGCACAGGCGCGCTTTCGCGCGCCCTGGCGGCGGATCGGCCGCCAGGGCGCACGTGCTGCATGCCGCGAGCAGCACGGCCGCGAACCGCTTCATTTCCGCGGCGCTTCGCCCACGTAGCTGATCCGATAGATGGCGCCGGCGAAATCGTCGGACACCAGCATCGATCCATCCTTCATCATCGCGACATCGACCGGGCGACCGCGGTACAGGCCGGTCGCGTCGTCGAGCCAGCCGTCGGCGAACACTTCGGTCTTGTCGGCGGTGCCGTCGGCCTTGAGGCTGGTGAACATCACCCGCGCCCCGATCGGCGTCGTGCGGTTCCACGAGCCGTGTTGCGCGCTGAACAGCCCTCCCTGGTACTTCGCCGGGAACTGCTTGCCGGTATAGAACGCGAGCCCGAGGTCGGCGGCGTGCGCGTCCATGTACACCTGCGGGTTGGTCACGTTCGGCGGCAGCGGGTCCTTGTCGTAGCCGAACTCGGTGATGCGCGTCTTGCCCTGGATCCACGGATAGCCGAAGAACTGCCCCGGCCCGGTCGCGCGGTTGATCTCGCCCGCGGGAATGTCGTCGCCCATCCCGTCGGTCTGGTTGTCGGTGAACCAGAGCGTGTTGTCCTTCGGATTGAATTCCAGGCCGACGGAATTGCGGATGCCGCGCGCGTAGACCTCGCGCTTGGAGCCGTCGAACGCGTTCATGCGCACGATGCCGCCGATCCCCACCTCGTCGAAGATCTTGAGCTTGTCGCGCGGCTGCACGTTGAACGGCTGCCCGAGCGTGATGTAGAGCATGCCGTCCGGCCCGACGCGGCAAGTGCGCGCGCCGTGGTTGTAGCTCTCTTCCTCGACCGGGATCAGCTTGCCTTGCGG
>JANPHA010000382.1:0-3489 GCA_031424255.1 Burkholderiales bacterium
CGCCACGACCGGCAGCGCCACCATGGCGATCCACCACTCGCTTCGCTCCGGCAGGCGCTCCGCCACCTGCATGCCGAGGAAGAAGAGCAGCACGTGTCCGGGCGGCACGAAGAGCGGGATGTTGCCAAGGCGGTATTCGTACAGCCCCCACACCAGCGACAGGAACGCTTCGCCCGCCGTCGCGAACACGAGGCACGCGAGCAGCGCGTAGCGATTACGTGCGTCGCTGCGGGCGAGCAGCGTCGCGCACACGATCCAGGTCGCAGCGCTTACCACGACCTGTCCGTACCGCGCCCAATGCTGATCCACGAGCAGGCCCAGCAGGATCGTGGCCACGATCATCGTCTTCATGACGCGCATTTTCGCATGCCCGGGTAGGACCGGGCCGACTCCGGACTCGGAATCCGGCCCACCGGATTCTCGGAAGGCGCTGACTGAAGCGCTTGCCGCCATCTGAGCATAGTGGGAGGACCCGAAAACCCCACAGGAGCTCGAGACATGAATCAACGGACCCTAGCCGCTTCCCTCGCCGCGTCGCTGTTCTGCGCCTCCGCGGCCATGGCCGCCAAAGACCCGGCGAGCGACACCGCCCGCGTCGCATCCAGCTATTCGTCGTGGGCGGGCAGCCGCGCGAACGCGGAAGCGCTGGTGACCGGCCTGCACAACGGCTCCGCGATCACCATCTCCACCATGGGCTCGGACCGCAGCGTGAGCATGGCGGGCTTCACGCCCAGCGGCACGATGAGCTACGACAACGTGAACTCCGCGCTCAGCCGTGCGCAGCGCTCGCTCGCGCGCATCGGCATCCAGCGCCCTACCGCCGAGCAGATCCAGGCGGGCCTCATCGGCGGCGAGATCGAGCTTGCCGGCAAGACCCACTCGTTGAAGGGCACTGTCGCCGCACGCGGCGGCAATCCGCAAGTCGCAACGCGCTGAGCTTCGCGCTCGCGATCTCGAACGGCCCGCGCGTGCGGGCCGTTTTGTTTCTCCCTGACCGAAACCCCTCCCCGTGCCGAATGGAGTGCGTCGCAACGCGGCGACAACGATCGAAGCGTAAAGAACGCGACACGCGGTGCGTAGGAGCGAACTCACTTCATTGTCGGACCGCACCTCACGCAACTATAGGAGCGCGTCCGCTGCATGTAGCTGCGGCGCGCGGGCATAGTGGCTGCAGATCACAGGAGGCCCCGATGTTCATCGCACCCCGCACTTCCTCGCCCCGCAAGGTCGATCTTGACCGCATGCTTGCCGCCGCGCGCGTGGCGCCCAAGCTCGACCTGATCGAATGGGATGGAGACCACGATGATGCGCTCGCCGCGCCGGAGTCGAAGGCCTCGGTCATGCTCGACCAGAGCGACCCGCGCAGTTACGAATCGCGCCGCCGCAAGATTCTCGACCGCTACATCGGCACGCGTTTCCCGGGCGTGGCGAGGTGCGCATCGGACCTCGAAGCGGTGGAGCGCGTGATCAAGTCCGCGCGCCTCTACTTCGAGGAAGACCGCGCCGACGCCGGGCTGGAGCTGCTCGAGCTCGCGATCGCCGAATGCCCGCGCGACGCGTCGCTGTGGCTCGCGCGCCTCGAGATTCTCTACCTGGTTCGCGATGCGGCCGGATTCACCGAGACCGCGTGCGCGTTCCGCGCCGCCCATCCTTCGCACGACGCGTGGACGGAAGTCATGCGCCTCGGCCGCGCGCTCGCGCCCAACGAGTCGCTCTTCGGCGTGCGTCGCGGCCCGCGCGACCACGAGCATTACGGACCCTGGCCGCACACGCCCAACTGGATCCAGGCGCCGTGGGATCTCACCGCGGACGTCGCGGCCTGCGATTTCCACCGCGCGATGAGGAAAGCATCATGAAGAGCGTCCGTGCGCCGCTCAGCCGCGAGTTCCACCGTCCCGACGTGCGCGCCGAATTCGAGCGCGTGCGTCGCGCGGTCAAGTCGTCCCTTCAGGAATGCGACGTGGATGAAGCCACGCAGCGCCTGGCCGAGCTCGGCGACACGCTCGACGCCGGCGTCGCGCGCATCAAGCGCGACCTGCTCGCGACCTCGCTCTGCTGGAACGAGGAACACCAGGCGCTCACCGCGTGGATCTGCCACCAGCACGAGAGGATGGGCGAGATGTCGCAGCGCGTCCTCGAGGCGACGCAACAGCGCGCCGGCGACGCGGCGCTCGAGCTGCGGCTCGCGGCGGCCGCGCTCTACCATTGGGGCGAGGCGGTGAAATGGTCGATCCGCCGCGAACGCCATCACTACCAGCCGCTGCATTCGATCCTCGCGCGCACCGTGAAGGGCGCGCGCCATCGCACGCCGCTGCGACTCGTGGCCGACGGGCGCGGGCGCACCGTCACGATCGAATCGCTGTATTTCCGCGCGCTGCTGCTCGATCGCTTCGGCAGCGGCAACCTCACGCGCCAGCAGATCGAGGTGCTCGACGCGTGGTTGTGGGAATGGACCCCCGCGCTCACGGCGGTCCGCGCGTTCCCCGGCACCCCCGCATTCCGCGCCGATCTCGACGGCAATTGCGGCCTGCGCGAAGGCGAGCGCTGCGCCGGAGGTCACTCCCTCTATCTTCCGCTCGCCGCTCTCGAAGCGCGCCGCCGCGACGTGATCCGCGAGTTGCATCACGGCCGGATGGTGCCGGCCCATGGCTGCGCCGCCGACCTGCGCGTCGAGGAGCATGTGGCCGTGCTCGACCAGCTGCAGCGCGCGTTCGAAGCCGCGGGACGCGACAACACGCGCCGTGCCGAGCGCTTCCCTGGGGCCGGCCAGCGCCTCGAGGTCTGGGTCGGCTTGACCGAGATCCTCGCGCGCGGCGTGATCCCGGTTCCCACGGCGATTACCGGCGCGTGGAGAGTGGCCGAGGACGTGCGCGCGGCGATCGAATCGCGCGACCGCAACCATCCGGCGCTCGGCCTCGCCGACGATCCTTCGCGCCGCTACCTGTGGCTCACCGACGTGAGTACCACCGGCTTCGGCTTCGAGGCGCTGGGCCGCGACGCGGCCGGCATCGAAGTGGGCGACCTGGTCGGGTGGAAGAAGCTCCCGGGCATGCCGTGCGTGATCGGCAAGGTGGTGCGCCGCATGCCGGGAAGCTCCAAGGGACAGGTGTACTTCGGCGTCGAGCAGCTCACCGATGCCGCAATGCCGATCAAGCTTGTCGAGGAAGTCGGCGATCGCGAATTGTCGGAAAACGTCTACGTGTTCGTGCCGGGCGCGGATGCGTCGGGCCGCCACGACGCGTTCCTGCTGCCGGACAATGTGCAGCGCGATTTCTCCACGTTCACCGCGCGCACCGGCAAGGAGACCTTCAAGATTCGCTTCAACCGTACGCGCAACAAGGGCCGCGGCTGGGCGCTCGCCGGTTTCGAGATCGTGACCGCGAGCGGCACCGCGGCTGCGCAGGATCTCGCCGATGGGCTGTGCTCGTTGCCGGCGCTCGACTTCCTGCCGGAGTCCGACAGCGAGCAGCTCGACCGCGCGTGGAGCCG
>JANPHA010000383.1:0-2744 GCA_031424255.1 Burkholderiales bacterium
GGAGATCAAGGGCCTCGTCGAGCCGAAGAGCAAGGAAGCCGCGCGTATCTGCCAGGAGGACCTGAACGAGGTGATCGCCACATTTATTCAGGACAAGACCGCGATCGAGCGCGGCTTGTTCGATGAAGAACTGGTGCCGGAGGAACTGACGCAGGTCCGCATGGGCAAGATCATCAAGGACAAGTACCCCGAGCTTGACGCAGAAGATCAGGAAACTGTGCGCCAGCACGCCATCGCCGCTCTCACCCTGACGCAGCACGCAAAGCAGCTTGCAACGGGTGGCGAAAGCGACGAGGCGACTCCCAATACCGCCCTGATCGAAGGCGTGCGCCGCTTTGCGATGGACGTGCGCGAACTGGACATCGACCTGATCGACCGCATCAATCCCTTCGGGGAAGCCTATGCCATCCTCGCCAAGACCATGAGCGAGGAAAGCCTCAAACAGGTCCAAGCGGCTATCTCTGCCAAACGCACGAGCCTCACGCCGGATGAGGCGAAGGACCTTGCTATTCGCGCCGTCCAGTTCAAGAAGGAGCGGGGACGCGTGCCCGCACTTGATTCGCAGGATGCGTGGGAGCGTCGCATGGCCGAAGGTGCCGTCGCCTTCATGCGCTACAGGAAGGAGGGTCGCTATGAGTGACACTGAACTCGACGAACTGGCCACCGAACTTTCGGAATTCGCCGCGCCGGAAGCCGAGGGCGGACGCCCGCCGCGCGAAGAGCGCGTCATCGCCGGGTTCGAGGAAATCCAGCGGTTTGTCGAGAAGCACCGTCGTGCTCCGCAACACGGAGAAGACCGCGACATCTTCGAGCGGCTGTACGCCGTGCGCCTTGACCGCCTGCGCACGCTACCGAATTGCCGCACCCTGCTGGCGTCGCTCGATCATCAGGGCTTGCTTGCTGGTGCAACGAGAGTCGCCGAGCCCTCGGCTGACTACAACGTGGACCAGCTGGCCGCTGAACTCAGCGGCATGACGCGCGACGACGACATCTCCGTCCTGCGCCACGTCCGCACCAGCGCCGACAAACGCGCCGCAGAGGAAATCGCGCAGCGCACGCCCTGCGAGGATTTCGAGAAGTTCAAACCGCTGTTTGCGCGCGTGGAAGCCGACCTTAAGACCGGCCTGCGCCAGGCCCAACCCATCGAGGCGGGCAGCCGCGCAATTGAGGCCGGAGATTTCTTCGTCCTCGATGGCATCATCCTCTACATCGCCGAAGCGGGCGAGCCGTTAAAGATGACCGCGAGGGAAGTGGATCGCCGTTTGCGGGTCGTCTTTGCTAACTGCACTGAGAGCAATTTATTGCTGCGTTCGCTTCAGCGCGCGTTCTACAACGACCCCGCCGCGCGGCGGCTGGTCTCGCCAGAGAGCGGGCAGTTGTCCTTCGGCGGCGAGTTGGAAGCGGACGATGTTGAGAGCGGCACGATCTATGTCCTGCGCTCGCTGTCCGATCATCCCTATGTCGCGCAGCACCGCGACCTGATTCACAAAATCGGCGTGACCGGCAGCAAGGTGGAAACCCGCATTGCAGACGCCGAGCATGACGCCACGTACCTTCTGGCGAAGGTCGAAGTGGTTGCCACCTACAAGCTGGCGGGCATCAACCGCGCGCGGATGGAGAAATTGTTTCACAGACTTTTTGCGTCGGCGCGTCTGAACATCACCATCAACGACCGCTTCGGTCATCCCGTGCAGCCGCAAGAATGGTTCCTCGTTCCCTTGTTTATCGTTGACGAAGCCGTCGAGCGCATCAAGGACGGGACGATAACCAACTACGTCTACGACCCCAAGGCGGCGCAGCTGATAAAGACTGATAGGTAGGTTCGACGCATGTCAGATCAACGCCTTCTGTTGCTGGTCAGACCTATGCATGTCTGGGATTCAGAACGAAAAGTCTGTCGCTGAAAATATAATTTCTTGTCGCCTGCGCCCCAGAGAGGGCCGGGGTGGAATTGGGTCGGCTTTCAAGCAAGCAACCGCCGCGCCACGGTCCGAATCGCCTGCCAGAGCTGCGCCCTGGTAACGCCGTCGATGCTCAATGCGTTCATGCAGGTCTCCAGCCGACCGCGCCGCGCCTCCAGCCCATCGACTGCCTGTGACAGCGATCTTCGCACTGATTCGCCGTAAGCATTCTCCGCCTTCACGCATGCGGCCTCCAGTAGCCGCCGATCAGCGCGCATCATTGCCAGGTCGATCACGTCGCGGCTATACACGGAGTCATCTGCCCACCGGTCCGCATTCGCGAGCAATTTCTCGGCCGCTAGATCGATGGGGGCGAGTGTCTGTATTCCGCAGACACGGTCGCCATCGTCCGGTGCCGCCAGGTCGATTCGCGCCTCGAGGACGATTTCGAACTTGATCGTCGATTCACCAGAGCGTACCTGCGTGCGGATTCCGTATTGATCCGCTCGAACCTCCCGCGCAAGTTTGACTTCGATGCCCTCGCGCGCGATCGGCAAATAGTCGCGCGCGTTTCCGAGCATCTGGCGCATGTCGCGATAGCCCGCCAAGTCGGAAATCACGAAATCGATGTCCATGGACTCGCGATATTCGCCGTATCGCAGCGCCATGGCCGTGCCGCCGCCGAAGTAGCAGTGGCGCTGCGACAAGGCCGGCGCATCGAGTGACTGCAACACGAGCGCGACGTCGCGGTGATGCGGGCGCTCAAACAAGCATGCGCCCTCCGCTGAGTTCGCGTGAAAGTGCGTCGATCAACGCCGCTTCTTCGTTGGAAAGGGCGGCGCG
>JANPHA010000384.1:0-15762 GCA_031424255.1 Burkholderiales bacterium
AGACTCCGCATTCGGGATTGCGGAGTCTGACCCCCGAATTCGAATGCGATAATCGGGGGGATGCAATCCCTCCATTTCGACAACGCGTTCGTGCGGCGACTGCCGGCCGATCCGCACGCCGGGCCGCGGAGGCGGCAGGTGCATGGAGCGCTCTATTCGCGCGTGGATCCGACGCCGGTCGCGGCGCCGCGCCTCGTCGCGCACTCGCCGGAAGTGGCGCAACTGCTCGGCTTCTCCAAGGCGGACGTGGCCGCGCCGGAATTCGCGCGCGTCTTCGGCGGCAACCAGCTGATCGAGGGCATGCAGCCGTACGCGGCCAATTACGGCGGGCACCAGTTCGGCAACTGGGCCGGGCAGCTCGGCGATGGGCGAGCGATCACGCTGGGCGAGATCGTCAATGCCGCGGGCGAGCGCTGGGAGCTGCAGCTCAAGGGGGCCGGGCCGACGCCGTACGCCCGCACCGCCGACGGGCGCGCCGTGCTGCGCTCCTCCGTGCGCGAGTTCCTGTGCAGCGAGGCGATGTTCCATCTCGGAGCGCCGACCACGCGCGCGCTGTCGCTGGTCGCGACCGGAGAGCAGGTCGAGCGCGACATGTTCTACGACGGCCATCCGAAGCTCGAGCCGGGGGCCATCGTCTGCCGCGTCGCGCCCTCGTTCATCCGCTTCGGCAACTTCGAGCTTCCCGCCTCGCGCGGCGACGTGGCTCTGCTCACGCAACTGATCGATTTCACCATCGAGCGCGATTTCCCCGAAATCCACGCCAGGCGCGACGCCGCGAATGCGGACGAGAGGCGTGCGCAATGGTTCTCGCAGGTCTGCGAGCGCACCGCGCGCATGGCCGCCCACTGGATGCGCGTGGGCTTCGTGCACGGCGTGATGAACACCGACAACATGTCGATCCTGGGGCTCACGATCGACTACGGTCCCTACGGCTGGGTCGACAATTTCGATCTCGAATGGACGCCGAACACGACCGACGCGGGCGCACGGCGCTATCGCTTCGGCCACCAACCCCATGTCGCGCACTGGAACCTCGGACGGCTGGCGAGCGCGCTCGCCCCGGCCTTCGCTTCCCACGATCCGCTCCATGCCGGACTGCAGCGCTACGTCGACGTGTTCACCGCGGCCGATCGCGACAACATCGCCGCCAAGCTGGGCCTCGCCGAATGCCTCGACGAGGACGTCGGGCTGATGCAATCGCTGCACCTGTTGCTGCAGGAAGCCGAGGTCGACATGACGATCTTCTTTCGCGAGCTGGCGAACGTCGATCGGGATGCGCCTTCGCTCGCGCCATTCGCCGATGCGTTCTACGACCCCGCCCGGCGCTCGCACGCCGAACCCGGCTTCGACGAATGGCTGGCACGCTACGGCGAGCGCCTGCGCCGCGATCCTCTCGCGCGCGCGGCGCGGCGCGCGCGCATGAATGCCGCCAACCCGCGCTTCGTGCTGCGCAACTACCGTGCGCAGCAGGCGATCGATCGCGCCGAGCAGGGCGACGAGGCCGGCATCCGCGAGCTGCTCGACGTGCTGCGCCGGCCCTACGACGAACAGCCCGGACGCGAGCGCTTCGCGCAGCGCCGCCCCGACTGGGCGCGCGACCGCGCCGGCTGCTCGATGTTGTCGTGCAGCTCCTGAGGCGACGCCGCGGGGCCCGGGCCGTTCTCGACCACGTAGCGCACGAAGCCGCTGTGCGGCCCGTACTTGTCGTAGAGGCCGCGCGCGCGATAGTTGTTCTCGCGCGTGTTCCAGTAAAGACGCGACCAGCCCTGCGACTTCATCTCGACGACGAGCCAGTCGATCATCTGCCGGCCCACGCCCGAGGCCCGCTTCTGCGGATCGACGAAGAGGTCCTGCAGGTAGCACACCGGCGTGACTGTCCCGGTGCTCTCGTGCATCAGGTAGTGCGCGATGCCGATCACCTCGCCATCGCGCTCCGCCACGATGCCGTAGACGGGGCAGGCGGGGTCGAGCAGCCGGGCCCAGGTGTGGCGCATCACGGGCTCGGACGGCTCGCGTTCATAAAAACGCGTGTACGCCGCGAACAGCTCGCGCCAGCGCGCCTCGTCGCGCGCCTCGATCCTGCGTATCGATGCGTCCATCGTGCGGATAATACGATTTTCGATCGAATCGCGGGGCCGGGCTCCGCGATGGCTTCACTGCAGGTCGAGCCGCGAGAGGCCGGGAGGCAACGCGCTGCCGGTGAAGGGCGGCTCGCACGGGATTGCGCCGTAGGTATCGAGGAATGGCTTGAAGACCCTGCAGGCGGTCGGCGAAAAGTAGAATTGCTCGCCGTTGTCCAGCACGCGGCAATACACCTGCGTGTCGGAGGTGACGACGGCGAGCGCGAGCGGATCGGTGGCGACATCGCGCAGGTGATCCGCGACGAGGGGCCCGTAGACGAGCGGTGAAACGCTGAAGGTGTACCAACCCACGATGCCTCCGATCGTCGTCTCGCAACGACAGCCGCGAGGGGTGCACCAGCATAGGCGCCGCTCCGGGGAAGCACTGTAGGAGCGGACGACGGCACGGCGTAGGACCGCGCCGACCTGGGGTACATTGTCATCCGGCATTCCGAGGAGAAGAGGGGGATGCGAAGCGAACGAAAACGGCTTGCGTGGATGCTGTCGATTCGTCATCCGGCGCACGCTTTGCTCCTGGCCGCACTCGCCGCGCTCGCGGGATGTGCGATACCGCAGTCGCAGGCGCCCGAACGCGCGCCGATGACGGCGCTCGAAGGCCGGGCGCTGGTGGCGAGCCTGCTGCCGCCGAGCCTTGCCGACCGCAACGGGTGGGCCGCGGACATCTACGCCGCGATGACGGCGCTCGAGATCCGCCCGCGCGCCGACAACATCTGCGCGGTGGTCGCGATCACCGAGCAGGAGTCGGGATTCCGCGTGGACCCGGAGATTCCCAACCTGCCCGCGATCGCGTGGAAGGAGATCGACCGGCAGCGCGAGCAGGCCGGCGTTCCGAAGCTCGTGCTGCAGGCGGCGCTCGCGTTGCCGTCCTCCAACGGCACGAGCTATCGCGAGCGCATCGACCTGGCGCGTACCGAGCTCGACTTGAGCGAGATCTTCGAGGATTTGATCGGCCGGGTTCCGCTCGGCAAGCGCTTCCTCGAGGACCGCAACCCGGTGCGCACCGCCGGCCCGATGCAGGTGAGCGTCGATTTCGCCAAGGCGCACGCGGCGGCGAAGACGTACCCGTATCCGATCGCCGATTCGATCCGCCACGAGGTGTTCACGCGCCGCGGCGGAATGTACTTCGGCATCGCGCACCTGCTCGACTACCCCGCCGCCTATGACGGATACGTCTATCGCTTCGCCGATTTCAACGCCGGGCGCTACGCGAGCCGCAACGCCGCGTTTCAGAAAGCGGTCTCGCAGACTTCGGGTATTGCGCTCGATCTCGACGGCGACCTCGTGCGCTACGACAAGGGACAGCCGGCGCGCGAGCCGGGGAGCACCGAGCTCGCGGTCCGCACGCTGGCGCAACGGCTGGAGATGACCGACGCGCAGATTCGCCACGACCTCGAGCTCGGAAGCAGGCCCGAGTTCGAGCGCAGCCGGCTTTACGTGCGCGTGTTCGCGGTCGCGGACGCGCACGCGGGGAAACCCGCGCCGCGCGCCGCCGTCCCGCAGATTGCGCTGCACAGCTCGAAGTTCACGCGCAAGCTCACCACCGACTGGTTCGCGCGGCGCGTGGCCGAGCGCTACCGAACCTGCCTCGCGCGCGACGCGAGGCCGAAGGCCGCGCCCGCCTGAGCTATGCGGATTGCTGGATGCCGGCGATCAGCCAGGCGCCCTTGGGATCGTGCGCATCCTTGCGCACGTGCCAGACCTCGTCGAACGAATCGGCATTCGCGCCGACCGCGTCGCGGATGACGCCGGTATAGCGCACGCTCGCGATCTCGTAGTCGCCTTCGACCACGGCCTCGACCAGCTGTGCGTCGAGCGACACGATCTCGGTCTTCTGCGGCACGTCGCCACGCTCATGCACCTGCATCGACAGCTCCGCGTACATCTCGGGCGTGGTGTAGTCGCGAATATCGGACAGATCCTTCGCGTCGTTCGCCGCCTGCAGCCGGATGAACGCGATCTTCGCCTGGCGGATGAACGGCTCGACCTGGAAGCCCGGCGGCACGTTGGGCGCCTCGAAGGGGGGCTCGTCGGCGCGCGATCCGATGCCGCTGAATGCCGGGCGTGCGGCGGGCTCCGGGTCGGCTACGCCGGCGTATTGCATCGGGCGGGAGGCGGGGCTGCCGCGCGCGGCGAGCAGGCGATAGAGCATGAAGCCGATGCCCGCGACGAGCAGCACCATCAGCAGGATCCCGATGCCGCCGCCGAGGTGGCCGCCGAACATCGAGCCCAGCAGGGCGCCGATGCCGAGGCCGGCGATCATTCCGCCCCAGCGGCTCATGAAGCTCGGCTGGGGTTGCGGCGCGCCGGGCGCGGGGGTGGCCTGTGCCGGCTTCGCGGGCACGGCGGGGCTCGCGTTGCTCGGCGCCGCCTGCTTCATCGCCGGTGCCGGGCGCTGCGTGCCGAGGTTGCCCCCACCGCCGAAGCGCTTGGCGGCATCCGCGTCCAGGGATGCAAGCCCGAGCGTGAGGATGAAGATCAACGATGCGAGCGAGAAACTTTTCATGTCGGGGTCCTCCGGTAGAAACTGTGATCCGAGGTCGGCTGGGCTACATTGTGATGGATATTGGGGCCCAATGACGTTCCACAACGGGAGAATGTCACATGTCGAGGTTGCTTGCCGCCATGCTGCTGGTCGCGTTGCACACCGGGGCGGCGCTCGCCCAGGCGCCCGCAAGGGCGGCGCTGCACATGGTCTTCGTGCTCGACGGGCTGCGCCCCGACAGCATCAACGCCACCGACACGCCCACCCTCCACCGGCTGAGGAGCGAAGGTGTCACGTTCGACAACAGCCACTCGGTGTTCCCGACCGTCACGCGCGTGAACTCGGCGTCGATTTCCACCGGGATGCAGCCCGCGCACCACGGGATCATGGGAAACCAGATCTACATTCCGGCGGTGGATCCGGCGAAGGCGTTCAACAACGACAACTTCCAGCCGCTGCTCAGGCTCGATGCCGCGGCGCCCGGGCGCATCGTGATGACGCCGTCGATCGCGGAGCTCGCCGCGGAGAGCGGGCATCGCTACGTGGCGGTGAGCTCGGGCTCGACCGGCAGCGCGCTGCTGATGGCGCCGCGCGCGCCGCGCGGCAGCGGCACCGTGATCAACGGCGATTTCGCGAGCGACGCGCGGGTCGCGTGGCCGGATGCGGTCTCGAAGGCGGTCACCGAGCGGTTCGGCGCGCAGCCGAAGAAGGGCGACGCGACGCAGAGCAACGACTCGGCGGTCGACTGGTCGATGCGCGTGCTGCGCGAGTACGTGCTGCCGGATCTCAAGCCGCAGGTGGTGTTTACGTGGATCACCGAGCCCGACCATATCCAGCATGCGTTCGGCGCCGGGGCGCCCGAGTCGATCGCCTCGATCCGCAACGACGATCGCAACCTGGGGCTCGTGCTCGAGAGGCTCGAGCGCCTCGGGCTGCGCGATCGCACCAACATCATCGTCGTCTCCGACCATGGCTTCGGGCAGACGGTCTTCGGCGTGAACCTGGTGCAGGAGCTCGCGAAGGGCGGCTTCGCGGCCGACGAGGCGGTGATCGCGTCGTCGGGGCAGGCCATCGCGCTGCACGTGAAGGGCCGTGACCCGGCGAAGATCCGCGCGTACGTGGAGTTCCTGCAGGAGCAGCCGTGGACCGGCGTGATCTTCACTTCGCGTGGCGCCGCGGGCGCCCTTCACGCCGGGGCGGTCGCGGGGACCTTCGCGCTCGAATACGCGAACCTGGGCGGCAACGAGCGCAGCCCCGACATCGTCTTCACCTTCCCGTGGTCGTCCGCGCGCAACCGCCACGGCGTGCCGGGCACGGATTACGTGTTGATCGCAAACGCAGAGACCGGGCCGATGGAAACGAGCGGCGCCAATCACGGCAGCATGAGCCCGTGGACCGTGCGCAACACGATGCTCGCCTGGGGCCCGGACTTCAAGCGCGGAGCGCGCGTGCGCACTCCAAGCTCCAACGCCGACGTGACTCCGACCGTGCTGCATCTTCTCGGCAACGCGAAAGCCGCGTCGCTCGACGGGCGCGTGCTGCTCGAGGCGCTGGCGGGCGGGCCCGACGAGGAGCAGGTCGCGGCCGAGACGCGCACGCTGCGCGTGGCGAGCGGCGCATACAAGGCGGCGCTGCAGGTGACCGAAGTCGCCGGCCGGCGCTATCTCGACAAGAGCTGGCGCGAATGACAGGCTCAGGTTGGTGAAGGCTTGAGAGGCGATCATTCGGCCCAGTCCACGCACTGAGCCCGGCGACCATGTTCGGAAGAATCAAGAACAACGAAGCGATCAAGCACCTCGGCCCCGGGCTCATCACCGGCGCGGCGGACGACGATCCGAGCGGCATCGCGACCTATTCGCAGGCCGGCGCGCAATTCGGCTTCAACATGCTCTGGACCATCGTGCTCACCTATCCGTTGATGGTGGGCATCCAGATGGTCAGCGCGCGCATGGGCCGGGTCACGGGGAAGGGGCTCGCGGCGAACATCCGCACGGTCTTCCCGCGGCCGTTCCTGCTGTTCATGATCGGCCTGCTGCTCGCGGCGAACACCATCAACATTGCCGCGGACATCGCCGCAATGGGCGAGGCGCTGCGGCTGGTGGTGGGCGGCGCCGAGCACACCCACGCAATCCTGTTCGGGTTCCTCTCGCTCGTGCTGCAGATCTTCATGCCGTACGAGCGCTACGTGCGCTTCCTCAAGTGGCTGACACTCGCGTTGCTCGCTTACGTCGGCGTGGTCTTCACGGTGAACGTGCCGTGGGGGGAGGTCGTGTTGCGCACATTCCTGCCGCATGTCGAGTTCAACTCCGATTCGATCGCGCTGATCGTGGCGGTGTTCGGCAGCACGATCAGCCCGTATCTCTTCTTCTGGCAGGCGACCCAGGAAGCGCAGGACGTGCGCTCGGATCCGAATGAGACCGCGCTGCTGCGCTCGCCCGAGCATGCCCGCCGCCACTTGCGCCGCATCAAGTGGGACACCTACATGGGAATGGGCTTCTCCAACCTGATCGCGTTCTTCATCATCCTCACGACCGCGGTGACCTTGCACGCGAACGGCATCACCCAGATCCAGACCGCGAGCCAGGCCGCCGAGGCGCTGCGCCCGATCGCCGGCGACCTCACCTTCGTGCTGTTCGCCCTCGGCATCATCGGCACCGGCATGCTCGCGGTCCCGGTGCTCGCCGGCTCCGCGGCCTACGCCGTCGCCGAATCGTTCGATTGGCAGACCGGGCTCGACCGCAAGCTCTTCGAGGCGAAGGAGTTCTACGCGATCGTCACGCTTGCGACCGCGGGCGGCGTGCTGCTCGATTTCACGCCGATCGATCCGATCAAGGCGCTCATCTGGAGCGCGGTGATCAACGGCTTCATCGCGGTTCCGATCATGGCCGTCACGATGATCCTCGCGCAGCGCCCCGACGTGATGGGCCCCTTCGTGCTCAAGCCGCGGCTGCGCGTTCTGGGCTGGGCCGCGACCCTGGTGATGCTGGCGGCGGTGGTGGCGATGCTCGCGACGATGTAGTGCCAAGTTCCTAAGTGGCGCGCGCTTCGGTAAGATCGGGTGTTATCCCCCGCCAACGATCACACATGAAGTGGCACCTGAGGCTCGCCGCATCGCTCGCCATCCTGGCGACGACGAGTACGGTCGCCCTCGCCGGGGAGGCGTTGTACGCGACCAGCATCCGCAGCGCCAACACCGGCTCGGAAATTTCCGGCAGCCTCTACGCGGTCGATCCCGCCACTGGCGCGGCCACCGTGATCGGGCCGATTCGAGTCGGCAACACGCCGATCGGCGTGGTCGCGGTCGCGAGCCATCCGAAGACCGGCGCCTTTTACGGCATCACCGCGGGCCTGTCGCCGGTGATTCCCCGCTCGCTCGTCACCATCGACCTCGCGACCGGCGCGGCGACGCTGGTCGCGCGGCTCGCCGCCGCCGGCTCCGACCTGGCTTTCGGGCACGACGGCACGCTCTACATGTGGATGCCGGAAACCAACCGTGTGGCGAAGGTCGATCTCGACACGGGGGACACCACGCCGCTCGGCCCGTCCGGCATCCAGGGTGTCGCGGGAGGCGGAATCGCCGTCGATCCCGCGGGCGACATGGCGTTGATCGCCGCCACCGGCGCCACCGGCACGCTCGACATCGTCGACCTGAAGACCGGCATGGGTGTGCGCGGCCCCTCGCTCACGCGGGCGCCGTACGCGGATTCGATCGACAACCTGACGTTCTCGCCCTCGGGCGTGCTCTACGCGATCAACTCGAACGCGGGCGCGCCCAGCAATACCGCGCTGGTGACGATAAACACCGCTACCGGGGTGGTGTACAAGGTCGGCGCGCTGCCCGACGATGTGCACGGGCTGATCTTCGTGGAGACCGACACGCGCTTCACGCTCTCGAACCGCGCGTGGGCGCTGATCGCGCTCTCCGTGGTGGCGCTCGTCCTGATCGCGTACGCGCTGCTGTCCTAGCCCAGCCAGTCGCGGTCGCGCGGCTCGATGTCCCCGAGGAAGCGGCGCGCCGCCAGGTCGAACTCGGGATATTGGCTCGCGTCGGTTGCTTCGCGCGTCGTGTCGTCGAACGAGGCCACGCCGAAGCGGCGGGTGTCGACCGCGGCGAACAGCACGAGCTTTTCGCGGCGCGCGAGCACGAAGTCCGGATAGCGGGACTCACCCTCCATGAAAATCGCGAGGAAGGGCGAGACCAGGAACGGTTCCAGCCGCGGATGCGTCTCGCGCGGCTTGGCCAGGATCAGCAGTTGTCCCATGCGGGCACCGTAGCCAGCGGGATTCGGCGCGTCGGTGCGGTAACGAACACACGGGAAAGGGCCCGCCGCGCGGTAAAATCGGCGCAAGCGCCCGATACCGACTTTCCCCCGGAGAATTCGATGAAGATCTCGATGTACCAGGCCAGCGTGCCGACGATCGTGCGCTCGCTCAACAACCTCGCCGCCATTCTCGAGAAGGCCGCCGCCCACGCCGAGGCGAAGAAGATCGACCCGGCCGTGCTGGTCGCGAGCCGCCTCTATCCGGACATGTTCGCGCTCGGCAAGCAGGTGCAGCTCGCCTCGGACATCGCCAAGTCGGGCGCGGCGCGCCTCGCGCAGGCCCAGCCGCCGGTGTACGAGGACAACGAGGCCACGATCGCCGAGCTGGTGGCGCGCCTTCGCAAGACGGTCGCCTACCTGGAAACGCTCAAGCCCGAGCAGGTCGACGGCTCCGAGGACCGCACCGTGACCTGGCAAACGCGATCGAGCACGAAGTCGATGCAGGGAATGCCGTACCTGCTGAACCACGTCCTGCCGAACGTCTTCTTCCACGTGACCACGGCCTACGACATCCTGCGCCACAACGGCATCGAGGTCGGCAAGCAGGATTTTCTCGGCAAGACCTGAAGGGAGGCGCCATGTCGATTCGTCGTTCGCTCGTCGCATCCGCGCTCGCCTGCCTGGCGCTGTCGGCAGCGCTCGCCGGCGCGGCCGAGGTGCGTTACTACCCGGTTCCTCGCGGATCGCATCCGCATGACGTGGCGCCCGCGCCGGACGGCACCGTCTGGTACACCGCGCAGCCGAAAGGCGAGCTCGGCCGGCTCGATCCCGCCAGCGGCAAGACCGAGCACATCGCTCTCGGCAAGGGCTCGGCGCCACACGGCGTCATCGTCGGCCCGGACGGCGCGGCGTGGGTGACCGACGGCGGGCAGAACGCGATCGTGAGGGTTGATCCGGTGACGAAAGCGGTAAAGCTCTTTGCGTTGCCCGCGGGAACGCCCTACGCCAATCTCAACACCGCCGCGTTCGATCGTTCCGGCGTGCTGTGGTACACCGGGCAATCGGGCTATTACGGCAGCGTGAATCCGAAGACCGGGGAAGTGCGCGTGTGGGAAGCGCCGCGGGGCCGCGGCGCCTACGGCATCACCGCCACGCCGAGTGGCGAGATCTACTACGCGTCGCTCGCCGGGAACCATATCGCGCGCATCGATACCGCCACCGGCAAGGCGACGGTGATCGATCCGCCGACGAAGGGGCAGGGGGCGCGGCGCGTCTGGTCCGATTCGCGCGGACGCATCTGGGTGAGCGAGTGGTCGTCGGGGAATCTCAGCGTGTACGACCCGGCCGAGCAGAGCTGGAAGCAGTGGGCCCCGCCGGGCGATCGGCCGCACACCTACTCGGTGTACGTCGACGACAAGGATCGCGTGTGGACCACGGAGTGGACGTCGAACGCGATCCAGCGTTTCGATCCGGCCACCGGGAAGTTCGCGAGCTTCCCGAGCGACAAGGACGGCGCCAACGTGCGCCAGATGCTCGGACGCCGCGGTGAAGCGTGGGGCGCCGAATCCGGCAACGACCGGCTGGTCGTGGTGATCGACCCCTAGGACGACCAGGCGAGCGGATCGACCCGATAGAGCCCCCGCAGCTCCTCATAGAGCGCGGGATGCTCGGCCGCCATGCGCTGCGGCTGCTCGAAGAACACCTCGGTCACGACCGCGAAGAATTCGGCGGGGTCGGTCGCTCCGTAGGGGTTGAGCAGCGATGGCTCGAGCATCGCGGACTGCATCCTGAGCCGCGCGAATTCCTCGCCGAGCACCCGCGACCAGCGCTCATAGCGATCGCGACCGCGCAGGAACGGCGCGCCGTTGGCGAATCCCTTCTCCTGGTCGAGCTGGTGCGCGAATTCGTGGATCACCACGTTGCGCCCGTCGTCGATCACGGCCGCGCCTTGGAGCGTGTCCTCCCACGACAGGACCACCTGTCCCTGCGACCACGATTCGCCGGAAAGGACCTGGCGCTGCTCCTGCAGGATGCCGGAGGGCTCGGCGCGCAGCCGCTCGACGATGAACGCTCCCGGGTAGACCAGGATCTGGCGCAGCCGCGGGAAATAGCCGGTGCCGCGATTCAGGATCAGCAGGCAGGCCTGTGCCGCGATCGTGACGCGGATCTCGTCGGTGATCTCGAGCCCGTCGCAGCCGAAGAATTCCTTCTCCGCCACGAACACCTGGATGTGTTTTTCGAGCTGCTCGCGCAGTTCCGCGGGGAGCAGCAGGACGTAGGGAACGCGCTGCCGCAGGATCGCGCGCCACGCGCTCGGGAAGGGCCGTGCACGCACCCGCCGGCGCTTGTGCTCGAGGAGAAACGGCTGGGCCGCCAGTGCGCCCGCGACCAGCATTGCGAGGCTTACTACGATCAGGAGTGACACGGTTCGCCTGCCTTGCTGGAGAGGAGCTGGAGAAGACTACGTGGAGACGGCCGGGGGCAATTCAACGCCCCGCCAAAACCTTGAAAACGCAGATGAACGCAGATGAAGCGCAGATGAGCGGGGAAGTGCAATCAAGTCGCCGAGTCCACATTCACGCAATGTCATGAATGAAATCCCATTCTGGAATCATCCAGGCTCATCTGCGGGCTTCTATCTGCGTTCATCTGCGTTCCCCGCTTTAGTCCCACGTCCTCGGCAGAGGATAGAATCGGTGGCTATGCCGGCACCGGGACGGGTTGCCGCTGGATCGGTGCTTCGCGAATCGGCAGGTTGACGAGCGCCGCGGCGGCCGCGAGCGCCATGTCCGCGTACCACATCCACTGGTAATCGCCGGTCCGCTCGAACGCGATGCCGCCGAGATATGCGCCGAGGAAGCCGCCGATCTGGTGCGAGAGCAACGTGAGGCCGAAGAGTGTCGCGAGGTAGCGGATGCCGAAGAGCTTGCCGACGATCGCCGCGGTCGGCGGCACGGTCGCGAGCCACGTGAGGCCCAGCCCGGCGGCGAAGAGATAGAAGGTGAGCGTCGTCTTCGGCGCCAGAAGATATGCGCCGATCAGCACGGTGCGCGACGCGTACATCGCGGCCAACGTGTACTTGCTGCGCACGCGCGAGACCGAGGCGCCGGCGAGAAGGCTGCCGACGATGTTGGCGAGGCCGATGATGGCGAGCGACCAGCTCGCGACCGTGGGCGGAAGCCCGCACAGGTTCACTTCGCCCGGCAGGTGCGTCACCAGGAACGCGATGTGGAAGCCGCAGGTGAAGAAGCCGAGGTTGAGCAGGATGTAGCTGCGATCGCCGACCGCGCCGCGCACCGTGTTCCACAGTCCCGCGTCGGCGGAGGGGTCCTTGTGCTTCGCCGCACCCTTCTTCCCGGCGACGAATCCCACCAGCGGGATCGCCGCGAGCGTCATCGCCGCGAGGGTCCAGAGCGCGCCCATCCAGCCGAGCATCTGGATCAGCTTCTGCGAGATCGGCGCGAACACGAACTGCCCGAGCGAGCCGCCGGCGTTGATGATGCCCGAGGCCGTGCCGCGCGTTTCGTTCGACATGCGCTGCGCCGCGGCGCCGATCAAAACCGAGAAGCTGCCCGCGCCCGAGCCGATCGCCGAGAGCACGCCGAGCGAGACGATCAGGCCGAAGCCCGTCGTCATGAAGGGCGTCAGCGCCGTTCCGATCGAGAGGATCACGAGGCCGCCGATCAGCACCGCGCGCGGCCCGAAGCGATCCGCGATCGCGCCCGCGACCGGCTGGATCGCGCCCCAGGTGAATTGCCCGACCGCGAGCGCCAGGCTGATCGTGACAAGCCCCAGCCCGGTCGAAGTGTTGAGCGGCGAGACGAAGAGCCCGAGCGACTGGCGCGCGCCCATCGTCACCATCAGGATGGCGGCGGCGGCGAGCGTGACGATCATTGCATCCCGTTGCATCGAGCCCTTCATCGCGGCGTTTCCTCGTCTTTTCAGGCGGCCTGCTGGTAGCGCTCGGCCGCGTGGTCGCGGGAGAGATTCTGGGTGAGTGCCAGGCGCGCGGCCTCGTACTTCTCCCAGTCTGCCATGTTCGGCACCGAGGGCAGCGTGACGAGCTCGCCCTGGTCGAGCCCCGCGAGCGCGGCGTCGACCAGATCCTCGGCCGCCATCACCGTGCCCTTGGGCAGCGTCGCCACGTCGATGCCGTTGGTTTCCCAGATGTCGGTCGCGACGGCGCCGGGAAGGACCACCTGCACGGTCACGCCCGTCGATGCGACTTCCTGCTGCAGCACGCGCGAGAGCTGCAGCACATAGGCCTTGGTGCCGCTGTAGATCGCGGTGTTGGCGCGCAGGTGCAGCGCGAGGGCGGAGGAGATGTTCACGAGGGTGCCATAGCGGCGGCGCGTGAACGCCGCCACGCTCGCGCGCGCGATGCGGGTCAGCGCGACGATGTTGAGCTGGATCAGCGCCTCGCCTTTCGCGAGATCCGATTGGGCCAGCGTGCCGCCCATGTTGGCCGCGCCCGCGTTGTTCACCACCATGCTGATGCGGTTGTTCATCTCGAGCTCTTCCTCGATTCGGGCGATGCCCGCCTTCGTGGTCAGGTCCGCGGCGATGATCGAGACCTTGCGCTTGGTCGTGCCGGCGATGCGGCTCGCGAGGTGCTCGAGCCTGCGCTGGTCGCGCGCGACCAATACCAGGTCGTAGCCGCGTTGCGCGAGGCGCTCCGCGTAGACCGCGCCGATGCCGCGCGAGGCGCCGGTGACGAGTGCGATGCCGGTGACGGACTTGGTGCTCATGTCGATGCTCCTGTCTTCGATTGTTGGAGGGAGTCCCATCCGCCGCCGAGGGCGCGAACCAGCCCCACGGTGGCCTGGTACTGGGCGGATTTCACTTGCAGCGCCTCGCGCCGGTTGCGCAGCTCGCTCCTGCGCGCGTCGAGCAGGTCGAGCTGGCTCACCAGGCCGTTGCGATAGCGCGCATCCGACAGCGACGTCGTGCGCGTGGCCGAATCCACGGCCCGGCCCTGCGCATCGGCCTGCTCGGCGAGCAGCCGCAGCGCCGAGAGCTGGTCCTCGACGTCCCGGAAGGCGACGAGCACCTGCTCCCGGTATCGCGCGATCGCGATATCCATCTCGCCGCGCGCGTTCTGCACTCCCGCTTCGCGGCGGCCGCCGTCGAAGATCGGCAGCGAGAGGAGGGCGCCCACGCCCCACGCCCGCGCCGACCATTTGAAGATGTCGCCGATCTCCGGCGATGCGTAGCCGCCGCTGGCGGTCAAGGCGACGCTCGGGAACCACGCCGACTTCGCGACTCCGACCCGCGTTTGCGCCGCGAGCATCGTGCTTTGCGCGGCCGACACATCCGGCCGGCGCGTGAGCACCGTGCTCGGCACGCCCGCGGGAATCACCGGGAGCGCCGTGTTCCATTCGGCCGCGGCGAGGTGGAAATTCGACGACACCTCGCCCGCGAGCACCGCGAGCGCATGCTCGAGCTCGGCGCGGCGGCGGTCGAGCGCGAGCGCCTCCGACTCGGTCGCGGCCACCTCGGTGCGCGCGCGGCTCACATCGAGCTCGGCGACGTCACCGGCGCGGAAGCGGCGCTCGGTGAGGGTCAGCGTGTCGCGGTATGCGCCCACGGTGCCGCGCACCAGCGCACGCTCGTCATCGATCGCGCGCAGCGACAGATAGGTCTGCGCCACCTCGGCTTGCACCAGCAGCCGCGTGCTCTGCAGCAGTGCCTGGCTTGCTTGCGCGTCGAGCGCCGCCGCATCGGTGGTGCGCGCGAGCCGCCCGAAGAGATCGACCTCGTAGGAGAGATCGGCACCCGCGGTGAAGAGGCTTCTCGCCGGTCCCGCGGAATTGGACACGATGCCGTCGAGGCGGCTGGCGGAGGCGCCGATGCCGAGCTGCGGGAGCTGGTCGGCGCGCGCGGAGCGCACCAGCGCGCGGGCCTGCACGAGGCGGCCCGCGGCGACCTGGATGCTCGAGTTGCCCACGTCGGCGCGCTCGATCAGCCCATCGAGAACGGGATCGGCGAACGCCTTCCACCAGTCGCCCCGCGGTTGCGCGGCCGCCGGGGCGGCGAGCGTCCAGCGCCCGTCGCCTTCCTTGAAGCTCGCGGGTGTCGTGGGCAACGACGCAGGATCGATGGGCGGCGCGGATGCGCAGCCGGCCAGGATCAATGCGGTGAGTACGGCGGTGAGTTTCATGTCGATCACTCCTGGTTCGAGACCGGGCTCGCGGGCACGGGCTTCACCGAGCCGCCGCCACCCGAGCCGGCGAACGCTTCGATGTGCGGGATTTCGCCGTGGCGCTTCAACGCCCGGTTGCCCGAGAGCTTGCGCAGCACGACATAGAACACCGGCGTGAGGAAAAGCCCGAAGGCGGTGACGCCGATCATTCCGGAGAAGACCGCCACACCCATCGCGCGGCGCATCTCCGACCCCGCTCCGGTGGCGAAGGCGAGCGGCACCACGCCCATCACGAACGCGAGCGAGGTCATCAGGATGGGGCGCAGCCTGAGTCGGGTCGCCTCGATCGCGGCCTGCAGCGGCGAGCGGCCCGCGAACTCCAGCTCGCGCGCGAATTCCACGATCAGGATCGCGTTCTTCGCCGAGAGACCGACGAGGACCATGAGGCCGATTTGCGTGAAGATGTTGTTGTCGCCGTGGGTGAGCCAAACGCCGGTCAAGCCCGCGAGCAGCCCCATCGGCACGATCAGGATGATCGACAGCGGCAGCACCAGGCTTTCGTACAGCGCGGCCAGCACGAGGAACACGAGCAGGATCGAGAGCGGGAATACCCACACGGCGGAATTGCCCGCGAGGATCTCCTGGTAGGTGAGCTCGGTCCACTCGAAGCCCACGCCCGGCGGCAGCGTCTCCGCCGCGACGCGCTCGATGGCGGCCTGCGCCTGGCCCGAGGAA
>JANPHA010000385.1:0-2081 GCA_031424255.1 Burkholderiales bacterium
TTTTCCGCCGACAACCCATCCGCAACAGCGCCCTTCGCGTAGAGCTTGCGTCCGACAGGTCCCGGTCCCGGCTACTGACGGCAACACCTTGCCCCATTGCCTAACCTTCTTTCATCAACTCGGTGAAACGGGAGACGGCGATGAACCAGGTCCAATCCGCGCAGGCAAACGTCCAGGCGATGGTGAGCGATGACGAAAGGTCGCTGGATTCGTCGGACGACTTCGACCTGCCGTCCCGCGGCACGCGCTACTGCCCGACCGAGCTGCTCGCCATGTTCTCGCTGCTGATGGCCGGCCAGGGCCGTTGCGTCAGCTCCGCCATGATGCTCGGCGATCGCGAGTACGCGATGTGGCAGCTGGCGCGGGCGCAGACGGTGGCCGACGAGGAACTGCGCAAGGTCGCCAAGCGGCTGTTCCCTTACTTCGACGAAGCCCGGCACGCGGTCATCGCCTGAACCGGCAACGCTAGGTCTCCAACCCCTCGATCAGGAATCGCACGCGCCGCGCGCCCTGCCATTCGTCCGCTTCCAGGCGGTAAGCGATGCGCGCGCGCGCCGGCAGCGGCTCGGTGCGGCCGAACCAGATGCCGTCGACCGGCTGGCCGTGGTGCTTCAGCTTCACCGCGAGGTGCTTCTCGCCCACCAGGCGCTGCGACACGACTTCGACTTCCTCGCTGAACATCGGCGGCGCGAAGCCCTGGCCCCACACCACCTCATGCAGGGTGTCGACCAGTTCGGGGCGGCGGTATTCCATTCGGGATCGGGAGCCCGGCGAGCAATTGCGGGACCGCGCCCATGTCGGATGACTGACCGGGCGAGAGCAGCACGCGCACCGGAAGACCATCCTGATCGACGACCGCATGGATCTTCGTGCTCAGTCCGCCACGAGAACGGCCAATGGCGTGATCCGGACCCCCTTTTTACCCCCGGCGGCATGCTGGTGGGCGCGGACGATCGAACTGTCTATCAGGTGCATGGACTGCGGCGATCGCGCCGCCAGCGCCTCGAATACGCCCAGCCAGACACCGGCCTTCGCCCAGCGGTTGAAGCGGTTGTAGACCGTCGTGTACGGGCCGTACCGCTCCGGCAGGTCGCGCCAGGGCGAGCCGGTCCGCAGCACGTAGAAGATGCCGTTGATCACCCGCCGATCATCCACCCGAGCGACACCCCGGGGCTTGTTCGGTAACAGCGGGGCGATCAACCGCCACTCATCCTCGCTCAAATCGTAACGCGCCATCCCAAGGCTCCCTTCGCAAGCCTTGAATCAAGCCATCCACCAATCCGCAAGCCTTAATGAGTACAGAACCTAGTGGAGTGAGGGGTGGCTAATATCGTGCCCCCGGAATTCGTGCCGCGCTATTCGCTTACGGTGCCTTCAGCTTCGGCAATCTGGCGTTCAACTTCATCCGCGATGGATCGAAGCATAGGGGCAATCTGACGAGCAGCCTTGCTCTCTATCGCGGAGTAAGGACTGTCCGCCGGCTCCCCAACAACGGGCAGGTTTACGGTGAACACGTTGAAGAGCGAGATAGCATCCTCTTTCGAATAACAGGATATCTGGAACGAGCCCTCGAAGGACATCGGCTGCCCCGGTTTCGCTTCGTTGTGAACGGTAACGTTTCCTTGGCGAACCACGCTAGCGGGCTCGGCTGCGACGCCACCCCGAAAAGCGATAGCGCCAAATCCCAGTTGCACATCTGATATTTCGGCCATCGCTTATTCCTGCTCGAATGCTGGTTTGACTCTGACGTTTACCTCGTTCGCTCTCGGCATAGTCGGATCAAACAGGGAACGCAACCGGTCCTGCGCCCGTACATGCAGTTGTTCACGTCCAGCGAGCAGCTTTATTGCTCTGAAGGCCGCTTAAAACCGATTATCCCGCGGAAACCCGCTCGGCGGCAACCTCCCCGCCGCCCCCCGCGCCACCTTCCACAGCCGCATGTCGCTTTCGGTCCGCGTGCGTCCGGTCTCACCGCCCAACTTCCAGCTTAGCCCCTCCTCCAGCTTCAGCGTGGTGACATCGGCCATGCCGCCGTCCTTGTAGCGTTGCAGCGTCACCCCCTGCCCGCGCGCCATCACGGG
>JANPHA010000386.1:0-12269 GCA_031424255.1 Burkholderiales bacterium
CTCTTCCCCGAGACGGTGATCGGCGAGAAGCCCGCCGAGCGCGGCACCACCGTGTTCGAGGATGAAGGCGTGCGCATGTGGCACCAGGGCGATCGCATCGCGATCGTCTCGTTCAAGAGCAAGATGCATTCGCTCGGCGTCGAGGTGCTGCAGGGCCTGAACCGCGCGCTCGACGAGGCCGAGAAGAATTTCGACGCGCTCGTGATCTGGCACGAGGCGCCGTTCGCGGTCGGCGCCAATCTCAAGGCGGCGCTCGAATCGCTCAAGGCCGGGCAGTACGGCGAGTTCGAGAAGATGGTGGCACTCTTCCAGCAGACTTCGCAGCGGCTCAAATACAGCCTGGTGCCGACGGTCGCCGCGGTGGAGGGCCTGGCGTTGGGCGGCGGCTGCGAGTTCGTGATGCACTCGCAGCGTGTGGTCGCGGCGCTCGAAAGTTATGTCGGCCTGGTCGAAGCGGGCGTGGGGCTGCTGCCCGCGGGCGGCGGGCTCAAGGAGCTCACCGAGCGCGCGCAGGCGTGGGCGCGCGGCGGCGACGCGTTCCCCGAGATCGCGCGCGTGTTCCGGCAGATCGCGATGGCGGAAGTCTCGAAGAGCGCGGAGAACGCGCGCGAGATGGGCTACCTCAAGCCCGGCGACCTCGTGGTGTTCCATCCGGGCGAGTTGCTCCACGTCGCGAAGCAGCAGGCGCGCGCGATGGCCGAATCCGGCGTGCGGCCCGCGTTGGCCCCGGCGCAGATCGCGGTCGCGGGCGACACGGGAATCGCAACGCTCAAGATGATGCTCGTCAACATGAAGGAGGGCGGCTTCATCTCCGCGCACGACTACGAAATCTCCTCGCGCATCGCGGAGGTTCTGTGCGGCGGCGCGGTGGAGCCCGGCAGTATGGTCGACGAGAAGTGGCTCCTCGACTTGGAGCGGCGCCATTTCGTCGAGCTCGCGAAAATGCCGAAGACCCAGGAGCGGATCGAGCACATGCTCAAGACCGGCAAGCCGCTGAGAAACTGAAGGAGAACCCGATGAGCAAGCAGATCCAGGATGCCTATATCGTCGCCGCCGTGCGCACCCCCGTCGGCAAGGCGCCGCGCGGCATGTTCCGCAACGTGCGGCCCGACGACATGCTCGCCCACGTGCTGAAAGGCGTGATTGCGAAGGTGCCGGGGCTCGATCCGCACGACATCTCCGACGTGATCGTCGGCTGCGCGATGCCGGAAGCCGAGCAGGGCATGAACGTCGCGCGCATCGGCGTGTTGCTCGCCGGGTTGCCCGACTCGGTGCCGGCGATGACCATCAACCGCTTCTGCTCCTCGGGCCTGCAGGCGGTGGCGCTCGCCGCCGACCGCATCCGCACCGGCGACGACGACGTGGTGATCGCGGCCGGCACCGAATCGATGTCGATGGTGCCGATGATGGGCAACAAGGTCGCGCTGAACGACGCCGTGTTCCAGGGCGACGAGAATGTCGCGATCGCCTACGGCATGGGCATCACTGCCGAGAACGTCGCGAAGCAATGGAAGGTGACACGCGAGGAGCAGGATGCGTTCGCGGTGGCGAGCCACCAGAAGGCGTCGCGCGCGATCGCGTCCGGCGGCTTCCGCGACGAGATCCTGCCCTACGAGATCGACACCGCCTCGCCCGACCTCGCCTCGGGGCAGGTGCGCCATTCCAGGCGCGTGGCCGAGAACGACGAGGGCCCGCGCCCCGATTCCAGCGCGGAGTCGCACGCGAAGCTGAAGACCGTGTTCGCCGCGCGCGGCTCGGTCACCGCGGGCAACAGCTCGCAGATGTCCGACGGCGCCGCGGCCGTGATCCTGATGAGCGAGCGCGCGATGAAGAAATACGGTGTCACGCCGATCGCGCGCTTCGTGAGCTTCGCGGTGGCCGGCGTGCCGCCCGAGATCATGGGCATCGGCCCGATCAAGGCGATCCCGAAGGTGCTGCAGGCCGCGGGCGTGAAGCAGGACGATCTCGACTGGATCGAGCTGAACGAGGCCTTCGCGGCGCAGGCGCTGGCGGTGATCAAGGACCTCGGCCTCGACCCCGCGAAGGTCAATCCGCAGGGCGGGGCGATCGCGCTGGGCCACCCGCTCGGCGCCACGGGCGCGGTGCGCACCGCCACCATCGTGCATGGCATGCGTCGTGCCGGGGGCAAGTATGGAATGGTGACGATGTGCATCGGCACCGGGATGGGAGCGGCAGGCCTTTTCGAGTCGCTGCGATAAATGCACAATAGCCGCCAGAAAAGTATCGGGTCCGTCCCCGCTTTGCGGATCCATGAAAAACGACCATAACCTGGAGAAACGTCCGATGAAACCCGCTTTTCGTCCCGCCGCGAAGCCCCTCGCGCTCGCCCTGGCCCTCTGCGGCACAGTCCCCGCGTATGCCCTGCAATTCTCGTGGGACAACGGCCTCAAGGCCAACGTGGATACCACGATCACCTACGGCATCGCGGTGCGCGCGAGCGGCCGCGATCCCAACCTCATCGGCATCGCCAACGGAGGAACCTCGCGCTCGGTGAACGAGGACGACGGGGACCTGAATTTCAAGAAGGGCAGCCCCTTCGCGAACGTGATCAAGGCGACCACCGACGTGGAGGTCAAGTACAAGAACTTCGGCTTCTTCGGGCGCGGCAGCGCGTTCTACGATTTCGACCTGCATGACAGCGACAAGCTCGGCCCCACCGGCCGCGACCGCCTCGGCAAGAACGTGGTCGGCCTCGACGGATTCGTGAGCGCGGGCTTCGAGCCCATGGGCCACAACCTGCGCCTGCGCGCCGGGCGCCAGGTGATCAGCTGGGGCGAGAGCACGTTCATCGCGAGCGGCATCAACGTGATCAACCCGGTGGATCTCTCCAAGCTGCGCATCCCGGGCTCGGAGTTGAAGGAGGGGTTGATCCCCACCACCGGCGTGTGGGGCAGCCTCTCGCTCACCAAGGCCGCGTCCGTCGAGGGCTTCTACCTCACCAACTTCGACAAGATCCGCATCGATCCGCGCGGCTCGTATTTCTCCAACAACGACGCCGCTTCCGACGATGCCAACCGCGTGATCGTCTCCTTCGGGCGGCGCCGCGACGAGCACACGCCCCCGGGCAACCCGGTGCCGCCGGGAATTCCCGGGCTCAGCACGACCGCCGCTGCGCTCTACGGCCCGTTCGATCCCGCCGCCTCGATCTGGGTGCCGCGTTCCGCCGACCGCAACCCGAGCGACAGCGGGCAATACGGCGTCGCGTTCCGTTACCTTGCGCACGAGCTCAACAACACCGAGATCGGCTTCTACTTCATGAATTATCACAGCCGCACGCCGCTCTTCTCCGGCGTCAAGGGCACCACCACCTCGGTGCTCACCGGGGGCCCGCTGATCACGCCGATCTGCGGGGCCGCGGCCCTGCGCGCCCTGTGCGCGACGGGAACGGCGAGCTACTTCACCGAGTATCCGGAGAACGTCAAGCTCTACGGCGCGAGCTTCAACACGGCGGGCCCGGCGGGCATCGCGTTCCAGGGCGAATATTCGTATCGCCCCAACCTGCCGCTGCAGTACTCGACCGCGGAACTGATCCTCGCGTCCCTCGGACTGCCCAACCAGATCACCGGCTTCACGCAGATTCCGGGAGCGCCCGCGGGCGCCACTGCCGCGGCGCTGGTTCCGGATGGCACCTACATGCAGGGCTACCGCCGCGTGAAGGCAAGCCAGCTTCAGGTCACGGGCACCAAGTTCTTCCCCAGCGTCGCCAAGGCGGAGCAACTCGTCCTGGTCGGCGAGGTGGGGATGAACTACTTCCACAACCTGCCGAAAGACGTGAAGTTCAGCGGCCCCGCGGCCTACCTCCCGGCCACGCAGTTCGGCGCGATCGTCTCGAGCGCCTACTCGGTGCAGAACGAAGGCTTCACGACGCAATTCTCGTGGGGCTACCGCCTCGTCGGCCGCCTCGAGTACAGCAGCCTGCTCTACGGCGGCAACGTCGCGCCGCGCCTCGCCTTCTCGCACGATGTGAAGGGCGTGGGCCCGAACTTCAACGAGGGCGTGAAGTCCGCCTCGGTGGGCGTGTCCTGGGATTACCAGCGCAAGTGGCTGGTCGACGTGCAGTACACCAACTACTTCGGTGGGCGCACGTTCTGCGGCACCGACGTGCCGCCGGCGGGTTCGGTGGTCACGCCCGGACAGTCCGCCAGCTGGTGCTCGAGCGCCAATCCGCTCAAGGATCGGGATTTCTACTCTCTCAGCGTGAGCTATTCGTTCTAAGGCCTGCGGTCCAATAAGATCAATGAGGAGGAAAGACATGTTGTTCATCTCGAGAAATTCGTGGCTCGGGCTCATCGCCTCAGCTGCGTTCATCGCCCCCGCGGCCGCGGAGCTCTCCGCCGCCGACCTGGCCAAGCTCGGCGCGACGCTCACGCCGGTCGGCGCCGAGAAGGCGGGCAACGCCGCCGGCACGATCCCTGCGTGGGACGGCGGCCTCACGCGCCCGGTGGCGGGCTACGTCGCGGGCGGGCCGCATCCCGATCCGTACAGCGCCGACAAGCCGCTCTTCACCATCACCGCGGCGAACCTCGAGCAGTACCGCGCGAGCCTCTCCGACGGGCAGGTCGCGATGCTGAAGAAATACCCCGACTACAAGATGGTCGTCTACCCGACGCGCCGCAGCGCCGCGTTCCCGGCATGCCATTACGCCGAGACCAAGGATTGCGCCGCGAAGGCGAAGCTCTCGGCCGGCGGCAACGGCGTCACCGGCTGCAGCGGCGGCATCCCGTTCCCGATCCCGAAGGACGGCAACGAGGCGATCTGGAACACGCTGCTGCGCTACTCCGGCGACACGTTCGCGCAGAACTGGGCGCAGGCCGCGGTCACGCGCACCGGCGACTACGCGCTGGTGAAGTTCGAGTACGAATACGACTTCTCCTACGGCAATTGCTCCAAGCCGGTCGCGCAGCGCGAGGCCAACAAGAAGCTGAACTACCTGCAGAGCACCACGGCCCCGGCGCGCCTCGCGGGCCAGATTCTGCTGGTGCACGAGACGGTGGACCAGGCCAAGGAGCCGCGCTCGGCGTGGACCTACAACCCCGGCCAGCGCCGCGTGCGCCTGGCGCCGAACGTCGCGTACGACAACCCCGGCACCGCGGCCGACGGGCTGCGCACCAACGACGACTTCGGCATGTTCAACGGGGCGACCGACCGCTACAACTGGAAGCTGGTCGGCAAGAAGGAGATGTACATCCCGTACAACTCGTACAAGCTCTCGGATCCGAAGCTCAAGTATTCCGACGTCCTCAAGGCGGGCCACCTGAACCAGGACCTCACGCGCTATGAACTGCACCGCGTGTGGGTGGTCGATGCGACGCTGCGGCCGGGCACGAGCCACATCTACGCGCGGCGCGTGTTCTACATCGACGAGGACAGCTGGGCGATCGTCGCGATCGACAAGTACGACGGGCGCGGCGAGCTCTGGCGCTTCGCCGAGATGCACAACGAGAACTGGTACGACGTCCCGATGTGGTTCGGCACGGTGGAGGTCCACAACGACCTGCAATCGGGCCGCTATATCGCGATGGGCCTTCGCAACGAGGAGAAGAAGCTCTACGAGCCGATCAAGCGCAGCCCGGCCGATTACACCCCGGCCAACCTGCGTGCCGAGGGAACGCGCTGAGCCGGTCTCCCCGAAGGCCGATGCGATGAGGAAGACGATCGGTGCCGCAGCCCTGGGCTGCGGCATCGCTTTTTTCGCCTGGGCCGCGCCCGCGATCGACGTGCTGCCCGCGACCGGGCCGCTGCGCCCGATCACGATGCAGCGGCTGCTGCTGCTGGATGCGGAGCGCTTCGGCAGCCGCGTCGTCGCCGTGGGCGACCACGGCTACATCGTCGTGAGCGACGACAACGGCGCGACGTGGAAGCGCGCCAAGGCGCCGGCCGCGCCGTTGCTCACCTCGATCGATTTCCTCGACTCGCAGGCGGGTATCGCCGTGGGCCACGATGCGGTGATCCTCGGCACCACCGACGGCGGCGAGACCTGGACGCAGCAGTTCTCCGCGCCCTCGGAGCAACGCCCGCTGCTCGACATCCTCTACCTCACGCGCGACCATGCGATCGCGGTGGGAGCGTACGGCGCGTATTACGAGACCACCGACGCGGGCAAGAGCTGGAACGCGCGCAAGATCACGTCCGAGGACAAGCACTTCAACACGATCCTCGAGCTGGGCGAGGGCCGCATGCTGATCCTCGGCGAGGCCGGCACGATCCTCGCATCCACCGATGGAGGCAAGGCCTGGAGCGCGGTCCCCTCGCCCTACAAGGGCTCGCTCTTCGGCGCGGTGGTGGCCGACGACGGCGCCGTGATCGCGTTCGGCATGCGCGGGCGCATCTACCGCTCGACCGACAAGGGCCGAACCTGGACGCAGGTCGAGAACCCGTCGGTCGCCACACTCATCGGCGGCGAGAAGCTTCCCGACGGAGCGCTCGTGCTGGCGGGCTCCAGCGGCACCGCGCTGGTGAGCCGCGATAACGGCCTCACGTTCGTGCCGCTCGCTACCGGCAGCACCAAGTCCTTTGCGAAGGCGGTGCTCGGCGCGCCCAATACGGTGCTGCTGCTGGGCGAAGCCGGCGCGCGCCCGGTCGCGCTGCCGCAACAGCGCAAGGCGCCGGCCGCGCAATGACGCTGCAGCCGCTCATCCAGCGCGTCTCGGGGTTCGTCTTCGGCCACCGCCGGGCGCTGCTGATCGTCTTCGGCATCCTCACGCTGCTCTTCGCCGCGTCGGCCTCGCGCCTCGCGGTGGACGCGGGCTTCAACAAGATGGTGCCGTTGAGCCACCCGTACATGAAGGTGTATCGCGAATACGAGAAGGTCTTCGGCGGCGCCAACCGCGTGGCGATCGCGCTGGTGCAGAAGGACGGCGACATCTTCAACAAGGAGTACATGGCGAAGCTGAAGGGCCTCACCGACGACGTGTTCCTGCTGAACGGCGTCGACCGGCCGTCGGTGAAATCGCTCTTCACGCCCAACACCCGCTTCATCGAGGTGATCGAGGAAGGGTTCGCCGGCGGCAACGTGATCCCCGCCACCTTCCAGGGCACGGACGAGGATCTGAAGAAGGTCCGCGAGAACGTCAACAAGTCTTCGGAGATCGGGCGCACGGTCGCCACCGACTTCACCGGCGCGCTGGTGAGCGCGGGGCTGCTCGAGATCGATCCGCAGACCGGGCAGAAGCTCAACTACTTCGACGTGGCCGGGCGGCTCGAGGAGCTGCGCGGCAAGTATTCAAGCGACCGCCACAGCGTGCACATCATCGGCTTCGCCAAGGCGATCGGCGACATCCGCGACGGCGCGCGCGGCGTGGTCATGTTCTTCGGCATCGCGTTCGTGATCACGCTGGCGTTGATGCTGTGGTTCGTGAAGGACGTGAAGCTGACCCTCGTGGCGCTGGTGGTGGCGATGATGCCGGTGCTCTGGCTGCTGGGCACGCTGCCGCTGCTCGGCTTCGGCATCGACCCGCTCTCGATCCTGGTGCCGTTCCTGATCTTCTCGATCGGCGTCTCGCACGCGGTGCAGATGACCAAGACCTGGGAGCGCGAGGTGGTGGCGGGCGCCGACAGCCTCACGGCGGCCAAGCGGTCGTTCGCCAAGATCTTCATCCCCGGCACGCTGGCGCTCCTCACCAATGTGCTCGGCTTCGCGGTGATCATGATGATCCCGATCGACATCGTGCGCGAGCTCGGCATGACCGCGTCGCTGGGTGTGGCGTGGATGATCGTCACCAACAAGATGCTGCTGCCGATCCTGCTCTCGTACCTCACGCTCTCCAAGAACGTGGTGCAGAAGGAGGCCTACCAGGAAAGCCGCGCGCACCGCATCTGGCACGCCGCCTCGCGCTGCGTCGATCGCCGGCGCGCGACGACGATCATCGCGATCGCGCTCGTGATCCTGGCCGCCGGCCTCTACCAGGCGCACAGCCTCAAGGTGGGCGACTACGGCATCGGCGTTCCGGAGCTGCGCCCCGACTCGCGCTACAACCTCGACACCGCGGTGATCGTGCGCAAGTTCGCGATCGGCGTGAATACGCTCGGCGTCGTGGCGCAGACGAAGAACGTGCAGGGCGCCTGCACCCAGTACGACATCATGAGCACGATCGAGAACTTCGACTGGTACATGCAGAACGTGCCCGGGACGCAATCGGTGATCTCGCTGCCGGGCCTGGCGAAGGTGGTGAACGCCGGCTTCAACGAGGGCAACATCAAGTGGCGCCAGTTGCCGCGCGATCCGCAGGTGATGGCGCAGGCGGTGACGCCGATCGATACCTCGACCGGGCTGCTGAACCCGGATTGCAGCGCGATGCAGGTGCTGGTGAACACCACCGACCAGCAGGGCGAGACCATCGCCGGGCTGGTGAGCGAGGTGAAGAAATTCTCCGCAGCCAACAACAGCGACAAGCTCGAGTTCAAGCTCGCCACCGGCAACATGGGCGTCGCGGCGGCCACCAACGAGGCGGTGGACAAGGCGCGCTGGGAGATGAACTTCGCGATCTTCGGCGCGCTGCTCGCGATGTGCATGGTGACCTTCAGGAGCCTGCGAGCCACCATCTGCATCCTCGTGCCGCTCGCGATCGTCTCGGTGCTGTGCGAGGCGCTGATGCCGACACTCGGCATCGGCCTCAAGGTCTCGACGCTGCCGGTGATCGCGCTCGGGGTCGGCGTCGGCGTCGACTACGGCATCTACCTCTACGACCGCATCGAGGTGCACCTCGAGGAGGGCAAGGACCTCGCCGCCGCGTTCTACGAGGCGCTGAACGAGCGCGGCACCGCGATGGTGTTCACCGCGGTCACGATGACGATCGGCGTGGGAACGTGGGCCTTCTCGGCGCTCAAGTTCCAGGCCGACATGGGCATCCTGCTCGCGTTCATGTTCTTCCTGAACATGCTCGGTGCGCTCTTCCTGCTGCCCGCCCTCGCCGCTTTCCTGCTGAAATCGCCCTCTCCCTTGGGAGAGGGCCGGGGAGAGGGTGGGCGGTGAGTCGTTGGCTGCTGTTCTCCGGTGCGATCGT
Source organism: Burkholderiales bacterium (assembly GCA_031424255.1). Lineage (GTDB taxonomy): Bacteria > Pseudomonadota > Gammaproteobacteria > Burkholderiales > Usitatibacteraceae > Usitatibacter. The sequence continues at coordinate 9,024 of JANPHA010000386.1, forward strand.
AATGGCGCTCGCCGTGGCACTGGGCGCGGTGTCGTCGCATGGAGCGAAGGGCGCGGTGCATCCGGACGCGGCGCGGCTGCTGCAGACGGCAGTGCTGTACCAGATGATCCACGGGATCGGCATCGTGATCGCGGGGACTCTCGCGCGAACGCGGCCTGCGCGACTGCTCGCGGCCGCGGGCATCCTGCATCTCCTGGGTGTCGCCGCGTTCTGCGGCGCGCTCTACGCGCTCGCGTTGACCGGCGTCTCGCTCGGAGTGGTCGCGCCTCTCGGCGGCATGGCGTTCATAGCAGGCTGGCTGGTGCTCGCCGCCTACGCGCTGCGCGCGGGCTAGCGCCGCCTTTAGTCGCCCCACTTCTCCAGGTATTTCGCGTACGTCGCGCGCCAATCCGGGGCGCCGAATTTCCCGCCGCTCTGGTGCGTCAAGCAGATCGGCCAGGTGCCGAGGCGCAGGTCCTTCGCGCGCGCGCTGCGGCAGAAATCGAGGTCGTAGAAGTGGAAAGCGAAACGCGGATCGAAACGCACGCCGTGCTTTGCAAGGGTAGAGCGGCGCGTGGCGAGGAAGACGCCGTCGAGGAGCTCGCACTCGGCGGGCGCCGGGCCGAAGAGCTCGACCTTTCCGCAGGGCTCGGCGCCGTGCGCGATGCCGCCGCTCAGGTTGGCGCGGTCGTCCCATTCGAGGCGTTCGTCGACGAAGAGCCACGCCGGCTGGCGCGCGACCCGGCGCGAGTTGCCGGCGACCCCGACCACGTGGAACTCGTCGAGCGCCTCGGCTAGATGGTCGCAGAGGAAGAAGTCGTCGATCCACACGTCGTCGTGCATGAACACGAGGATGTCGTGCTCGGTCTGGAGGTCGATCCGCTCGTTGAACACCTCGGGCAGGCCGCGGCGGTTTTCGAACGCGACGCGCGGCACCCAGCGATCGTCGGGCTCGAGGCGCGTGAGCGAGCGGCCGAGCGCCGACTGCGCCCAGAAGGCGTCTTTGGTCATGCGCGTGGCCGAGACGATCTCGATCATGGTCTTCGCGATCGCACCATCGAGTCGAGCAGGCGCTCGACCACGGCGGCGGGATCGTCGCAGGTGCCGGTGTGGGCCGCGGAAGTCTGGATGATCGTGCTGCGCGGCGAGGTGAGCCAGCGGAAGCGCTCTTTCTGCGTGAGGCGGCCGATCGGCCCGGAATCCGCTCCGCCCGCGCAGATCGCGGCGATGCTCTCGAGGTGCGCGCGCACCGCCTCGAGGTCGACACCCGGATGCAGCGCGAGGAGCCGCGATTCCTGCAGCTCGATCGCCGCCTCGAGGAATCCCGCCGCGGGGCACGAGACCACCACGCCCACGTTCACGAACTCTTCGCGCTCGACCCGCGGCACCACGCGGATCACCGCGTAGTCATAGGTGTTGTGATCGGGCACGAATCGCCTCCTCCACGAAAGCGCGCGGCGATTGCAGCCGCTTCGTCAGGTAATCGACATAGGCCGCGCCGCTCTCGATCCACGGCCCGGGGACCATCGCGACGATGCGCTCGAGCACATCCGGCGCGAGACGCGTCGTCATCGTGGCGTCGACCTCGCGCAGCTCCGACGCGAGCGGTAGCAGCACGTGCTCCTTGATCGCCGCGAACGGATCGTTGCTGCGCACGGAGAAATCGCCTCCCGCATGATGCACGTAGAGGGCGGCCCCATGGTCGATCAGCCAAAGCTGGCGGTGCCACATCAGCATGTTGGTGTTGCGCGGCGTGCGATCCACGTTCGAGACATAGGCGTCGAACCACACGATCGACGAGGCCAGTGGCGCATCGGGTTTCTCGGCCACCGGATCGTACATCACCGAGCCCGGCAGATAGTCGAGCGCTAGATTGGTGCCGGCGCTCGCGCGAATCAGCTCCTGGATCTCCGGATCGGGCTCGCTCCTCGCGAGCTCGGGGTCGAGCTCGATCAGCACGATCTCCGGCACGCGCAGCCCGGCGGCGCGCGCGATCTCGCCCGCGATCAGCTCCGCGGCGAGCGCCTTCGGCCCCTGGCCCGCGCCGCGGAACTTGAGCACGTAGAGGCCGTCGTCGTCGGCTTCCACGATCGCCGGGAGCGACCCGCCCTCGCGAAGCGGCGTCACGTAGCGCGTGGCGTTCACCGTTCTCAACAGCATGCCTCAGGCGAGCTCGACGGCATCGCCCACGTGGATTGCTCCGGTCACCAGCGTCACCAGGTTCATGCCGAACATCACGCCGAATTCGCTGCTGTCGCGATAGGTCGCAAGCGTGGCGAGCGGCTCGGGCCCGACGACCTCGCCGGTGGTCTGGTCGGTGGTGGTCACCTGGCAGCGGCCGCACGGCTTCACGCCGCGCAAGAGCGCCTCGCCGATGCGGATCTCCTTCCATCCATCCTCGGCGTAGGCATCGCTTCCCGCTACCACGAAGTTGGGACGGAAGCGGTTCATCGGCAGCGCCGGATGCCGCTTGCGTGCGAGGCGCGCGTTCAGGTCCGCGAGCGAGGACTCGGCGGCGAGCAGGTACGCGTAGCCGTCGGCGAATCCCACGAGCTTTCCCTCGCCCGCGTAGTCGGGATTGGATTCGCGATGCGTGCGGTCAGGCATGTACACGAGGCGCAGCGGCGCGCCGAGATACTCGGTGAGCCACGCGTCGGCGTCGGGCGAAGCCGGGAGTGCCTCGCAAGTGCTTCTCCACACACGCACCGGGATGGTGGGACCCGGCGTGGGCGCGAGCGGCACCTCGACCTCGCCCGCGTCCGGTGCCGAGAGCCGCAGCGCTCCATCGGAAATCTCGGTCCACACCGTGGCCATGCGTGGATGGCTCCGCTGCGAGATGAATTCGCCATTGGCATCGACCACCATCCAGCGCCGGTCGTGCTCGAGGCCGCGATCGGTCGCGCGCGCCTCGGCGAGTTCGATGCCCTTGAGGCCCTTGACGGGGTAGATGTGCAGCGCGGAAAGTGTCGCGGGCATGGCCGAATCCGACGTTGTATTGAAACGCGTCTAAGGGTACCTTAATCCGCTCATCGAATTGGAAAGGACGCGCCATGGCTCTCTGGGACAAGCTGCTGGGTGAACTGGTCGACATCGTCGAATGGCTCGACGATACCAACGACACGCTCGCCTATCGTTTCGAGCGCTACCAGAACGAGATCAAGTACGGCGCGAAGCTGGTGGTGCGCGAGGGCCAGATGGCGGCCTTCATCAACGAGGGCAAGCTCGCCGACGTCTACAAGCCCGGCACGTACGACCTCACGACCCAGA
>JANPHA010000387.1:0-1692 GCA_031424255.1 Burkholderiales bacterium
GCCAGCAGCACGAGCTGCGCGGGGATGGTGAACTCCGTGCCCGGCACCTCCTGCATGACCATCGCGCCCTGAGCGTCCTTCACCCACTCGACGTGGCAGGCGGTCAGGCTCTCGACCCGGCCATCCTTCCCGTGGAACGCCTTGGTGGCGACTGCGAAGTCGCGCTCCGCACCTTCCTCGTGCGACGAGGAAGTGCGCAGCTTGAGCGGCCAATAGGGCCAGGTGAGCGGCTTGTTCTCCACCTCCGGGGGCATCGGCATCAGCTCGAAATTGGTGACCGACGCCGCGCCCTGGCGGATCGAGGTGCCGATGCAGTCGCTGCCCGTGTCGCCGCCGCCGATCACCACGACGTGCTTGCCGGTGGCGAGGATCTGGCCGGCCACCTTGTCGCCCGCGACCCTCTTGTTCTGCTGCGGCAGGAATTCCATGGCGAAATGCACGCCCTTCAGCTCACGGCCCGGTACCGGCAGCTCGCGGGGCTTCTCCGAGCCCCCGGTGAGCGCGATGGCGTCGAACTGGCCAAGCAACTCCGCGCCCGGCAGCGAAGCGCCTACGTGCACGCCGGGGCGGAACGTCACGCCCTCGGCCTTCATCTGCTCGATGCGCCGGTCGATGAGGTGCTTCTCCATCTTGAAGTCGGGGATGCCGTAGCGCAGCAGCCCGCCGATGCGGTCGTTCTTCTCGAATAGGGTGACGTCGTGGCCCGCGCGCCCGAGCTGCTGGGCGCAGGCGAGGCCCGCGGGCCCGGAGCCGACCACGGCGACCTTCTTGCCGCTCCGGTGCGGCGCCGGCTGGGGCGTGACCCAGCCCTCGCTCCATCCCTTGTCGATGATCGCCTGCTCTATCGACTTGATCGCCACCGGGTCGTCGTTGATGTTGAGCGTGCACGACGCCTCGCATGGCGCCGGGCATACGCGGCCGGTGAACTCGGGAAAGTTGTTGGTCGAGTGCAGCACCTCGAGCGCGTCGCGCCAGTGGCCGCGATACACGAGGTCGTTCCAGTCCGGGATGATGTTGTTGACCGGGCAGCCGGTCTGGCAGAACGGAATGCCGCAATCCATGCAGCGCGCGCCCTGCTGCGCCATTTCCTGATCGGGCAGCGGGCGGATGAACTCGCGATAGAACTGGATGCGCTCGGCGACGGGCTCGTACGGCCTGTCGCGTCGCTCGATTTCCATGAAGCCGGTGATCTTTCCCATTTACCGATGCGTCCTATCGCGAAAACTCGTCCAACGTTTGCTCCCTCCCCCTCGGGCGCCCATGGAGTGGAACGCGGCGTGGGGGAGGGTTGGGGAGAGGGTCAATCGTTCGCGCGAACTTCCACGCGGGGCGCCGGTTGCTCGCGAAGCTTCTCCTGCGCCATCTCCGCCAGCGCGCGGCGATATTCCACCGGCATCACCTTCACGAATTTCGGCAGGTAGGCGGCCCAGTTCTCCAGCACGCGCCGCGCGCGCTCGCTGCCGGTGTAGAGCAGGTGGCGCTGGATGAGGCCCTTGAGCGTCTCGTCGTCGTGACCGGCGACGTGGTCGATCTTCACCTTGCCGTGGCCCTCGAGCTCGCCGGTGCCGCCCTCGGCCGCGGCGCTCTCTTCCTCGGGGATCGGCTCGAGCTCGACCATCGCCATGTTGCAGCGCTGGGTGAAGTCGCCCTCCTCGTCGAGCACGTACGCGATCCCGCCCGACATGCCGGCGG
>JANPHA010000388.1:0-10327 GCA_031424255.1 Burkholderiales bacterium
GCCTCGAGCACGCGCGGCAGCAGCTTTTCCTGGCAGTACGCGCGCGCGCTGTCGCGCACCATGCGCTCATCCTCGGTGAGCTGGTCTTCGAGGAGCAGCGGATCGTCCCACTGGAATGACGGCTTCATGTCGTTGGGTTTCATGACGGGCTCCCGGGATGCATATGCGATTCTACTGCCGCCGCCCGGATCTCGTTTGCGTCAGAAGGCGGTCGAAAGCGTCACGCGCGCGTTGCGCGGCGCGCCCGGGCTGATATTGTTGTCGCCGTCCACGGTCGGGTAGTACCTGCGGTCGGCGAGGTTCTCGACGTGGAGCGCGAGTCGCGTCCTGCCGCGGTTGAACGTGCAGTAGAGCGCGCCGTCCACTCGCGTGAACGCCGGGATCCTTACCTGGTTGGTGATGGAGGTGAAGGACTCTCCCTGGTAGATCGCGCCCAGCCCCGCGCTCCAGCCGCCGCCGATCTCGACCTTGTTCCAGAGCGAGAACGTGTTCCCGGGCGTGAGCGCGAGCTTGTTGCCCGCAGGGATGATCGAGGCGAGGGTGGCCGCGGTGCCCGAGGTGATCGGGCTGGTGACCCGCGCGTCGAGACGCGAATAGCCGCCGTAGACCTGCCAGCTGCGCGTGATCTCGCCCTGCAGGCCGATCTCCACACCCTGGGCGCGCTGCTCGCCGCTGCGCAGGAACTGACCGATGTTCACCGGGTCGGCAACGCGGACGTCGCGGCGCAGCGTGCGGAAGATGGCGCCCGAGAGCGTGAGCCGCGGAAGGATGTCCCAACGCGCGCCGATCTCGTAGTTGATCGATTTCTCCGGCGCGAGATCCCGGGTCGTCGTCGCGAGGCCGAGCTGCTCGCCCGAAGGAAGGAATGCGTAACTGTAGCTGGCATAGTAGGTAGCCGCGGCCGATGGCGTCCAGAGGACGCCGAGCCGAGGGCTTGCCTCGTTGTCGGTGCGCGCGAGGTCTACCGAAGGAATTGTCATTCGCCGGTCGTCGAAGTCCACCGTGAAGCGGTCGAAGCGCAAACCTCCCAGCAGCTTCCATTCGTGGGTCAGGTCCACCTGGTCCTGCACGTAGGCCGCGGCTACCTTGCCTTTCACATTGTTGGCGGCATCGCTGCCGCTGCGCGCGAAGCGCGTAGCGACTGCGAACGGGTTCGACGCTGCAACGGTGGCTCCAGTCGCGATCCCCGCGGAGCCGAAGAAACCGGTATTGCGTGCATTGTCGCTATCCTGGCTTCCCAACTCGACGCCGGCGAGCAGCGTGTGCTGCACGCCGCCCACCTCGAACTTGCGCGTGAGGTCGGCCTGGTTGAAGACGTTGTCGCGATCGTTCCTGTTGTTGTACGCCGAGATTGTCATCATGCCGGCGGCGCTCACGGCACTGGCCGGATACACGTTCTGGTAGAACTTGTGATAGCGCGTGAGGCGCAGCGCATTGCGCAGTTGCCAGCCGCTTCCCAGCTCGTATTCGAGGACGGCCGCCACGCTGTCGTACCTCGATCGCGCCTCGCTCTGGCTCGCGTTGCCGAAGAACGTGCCCGGATTCGTGTTGAAGGGCCGGCCATCCTGCGAGGGGATGCCGCGGTCGGCAGTGCGCCTGTCCTGCTGATGTTCGTAGTCCAGCGTCAGCAGGGCGCGCGCGCCGAGGATCAATGCCACCACCGGGTTGATCCCCCAGCGATTCATGTCCGCGCCGTCGCGAAAGGAGTCCGAGCGCTCCGCCATGGAATTGAGGCGCCACGCCGCGAAGTCGCCAAACTTGTTGCCGACGTCGGCGGTGCCGCGCAGCTGCCTGGAGCTTCCGGTGGTGAAGCTCGCCTCGCCGACCGGCTCGAAGAGCGGCTTCCTGGTGACACGATTCACCACGCCTCCCGCACCGCCGCGGCCGAAGATCATGCCGCCGGGGCCCTTGAGGATCTCCACGCGCTCGATGTTGTACAGGTCGCGATAGACCTGGGCATCGTCGCGGACTCCGTTCACGTAGAAGTCCGCGGTGGTGCTGGTGCCGCGGATCACGATCTGGTCGCGGTTGCCCTCGCCCTGGTGCATCAGCGTTCCGGGAACATAACGGAAAAGGTCCCCGAGGCTTTGCAGCGAGATGTCCCTGATGAGTTGCGCGGGGACGACCGACACCGACGCAGGCACCTCCTTCAGCGGCGTATCGGTCCTGGTGAACGTGGCGGAGCGCGTCGCGCGATAGCCGTCGACCGGGCCGTCGGCGCGCTCGGCCGATTCCTCGACCTTCACTTCGGGAAGCGTGGGCGGCGGCGCCGATTGCGCGAAGGCCGCGTTCATGGCCAGCAGCGTTACGCTGCCCAGCGTAGGGAAAAATCGGCGCGAAGGCCGACGGAGGTTCCTGCGTGTCATCGTTGCATCTCCCGAGGTCGGTGCGGTTTGCTGGCTGGCCCGGGGATACCGATGCTGGCTTGCTGGAAAGGAGCGGCTCAGCTCCTGAGGACGGGCTGGTGGGCCCTGCGTGTCGAAAGGCGCAGCAGCGCGACGGTGATCATGGCGAGCACGAATTGCAGGCCCAGGGCCTGCGCGTTCGGATGGATGCCGAGCCACTTCACCTGGACGAAAGGCACTGGCGTGACCGGCAGCAGCCCGGCCTCCTGCAGCGAGGCGACGCCGTTGCCCGCGAGGATCACGGCGAGGACCGCGAGCAGGATGCCGCTCGCGCCGAAGAAGAGCCCGAGGGGCAGGCGCACGGAAAAACGCAGCATCGCCCAGGTGACCGCGCCCAGCGCCGCGACTGCGGCGCCGAGGCCGGCGAGGATCCACGCGCCCTGCTCGGGCGCCTGCGACCACAGCGCCTCGTAGAAGAGCACGGTCTCGAAGACCTCGCGGTACACGGCGAGGAACGCCATGAACGCGAGCCCCCACGCGGCGCCCGGGCGGATCACTTGCACGCCCTGCATCAGGAATGACTGCCAGGCCGTCGCATGGGACTTGTCGTGCAGCCAGAAACCCACGTAGAGCAGCATCGCTGCCGCGACGAGCCCGGTGACACCCTCGGTCACCTCGCGGCTCGCGCCGCTGACTCCGATCAGGCGTGTGGCGACAACCCAGGTGAGCGCCCCGAGGACCAGTGCCGCGATCCAGCCGGTGTGCAGGTAGGGCAGGGCGCGCGCCTGGCCGCTGCGGCGCAGGAAGGCGACGAGCGCCGCGACTACGAGCACCGCTTCCAGGCCCTCGCGCAGCAGGATCACGAAGCTCGCGAGAAAACTCGCCAGGGGCGACAGGCTGCCTTCGCCCAGGCGGTCGCGCGCCCGTTGGAGCGCCGCGTCGACCTTCGTCGCGAGCAACTCGACCTGAGCCAGCGGCGCGCCGGATTTGACCTGAGCGCGAAAATCGATCATCAGGAGCTCGATCTCCCGCATCAGCGGCTCGTCGACCGCGGAGAGCGGCGCCTCGACCAGTTCGAATCCTTCGATGTAGGCGGTGAGCGCCGATTGCGTCGCGCCCGCCGCGTCGCCCTTTCGATAGTGCGCGAGGCTTTCGGCGAGCTTGTCGCGCGCGAACTCGAGCGGCGCCGCCTTGCCGGCGTTGAGCGCGTCCGGATTGCGGCGCAGGAAAGCGAGAACGTCGGCGGCATCCGCGCCCCACTTCGCCTTCACCTCGGCCGCACTCTGGCCGGCGATCGCGGCCTGCGAGCCGAGCTCCGCATGCAAGCGCCCCGCATCCCAGAGCGCCTTGCCGTGCGCGACGCTCGCATCATCGGCACCCCAGCCCGCCGCGAGAAATGCGAGCGCCCAGCGATCGGCTTCCGCAAGCTCGGTGAACGCGCGCATCGGCGTGCCGGCCACGCCGAGGGAAATGGTGTTGTACAGGCCGTGGATGCTGCGCAGGTCCTGGCGCGCGCGGTCGTGGAAATTGGCCGGCGCCGGATCCATGCCGCGCGCGAGCGCCCCGTCACCGAGGCCGGTCGCGCCGTGGCATCCCGAACAGTGCTCCGCGTAGAGCTGCGTGGCGCGCCCGAGATCCGGAGAGCGCTTCGGTCCGACGGCGATCTTGTACGAGGCGACGACCGCCTCGCGCAAACCGGCTGCGGCCGATGCCACTTCGGGGGGAGGCGCGCGATTTCCAACGAGCGTCTGCAGCGCCTGCGCGCGCGCGGCGAGGTTCGACTTCTCCGCAACCGCCGGCAGCCGTGCGAGATCCTCGCCGACATGCGCGGCGAACTCCGTCATCTCCTGGTACTCGCCCGCGTTCTTCACGCGTCCATCGGCCACCGCGCGGCCGTAATCCACCGCAATGTAGTCGAGCAGGTGGACGATGAGGGCGGGATCCTCGGCGGGCGCGGCGGCGGTGGCGAGCAGTGCCGCACAGGCCATCACGGCGATCGTCAGGCGTTTCATGCCGCTTCAGCTCCGCAACGAGAAATTGATCGGCACGAGGGCCCAGCCGGCAACGGCGCGTTCTCCGAGGCGCGCCGGCAGGAATCGCCAGCGGCGCACCGCCGCGAGCGCCGCTTCATCGAGGCGTGCGAAGCCGCTCGTCGCCTGCACCTCGACCGCCTCGACGGTGCCGCTCGCATCAACGCGCACGCGCAACACCACGCGGCCCTGCTCGCCGGAGCGCTTCGAGGTCGGCGGGTAGGCCGGCGCAGGATTGTCGAGGTACGCCGCGTCCGCGCGCGGCGGCTCGAGCGCGGGAGCGGGGGAGGACGGGGCCGCGGCGGCGATCATGCTCACCGGAGCAGGCGCGGCCGGCGGCTCGCTCTCTTCGCTGCGCACCGTGTCCCGGTTCTCGATCGACGGTGGCGCGGGCAAGCGGACTCCCTGCGCGCGCAAGGCAAGCGGCCGCACCGACTGCACCGGCTCGACGGGCTTTTTCGAGGAAGCGGGAAGCAATCGCACGAGCAAAGGCTCGGCGCGTTGCATCGCGATGCGGATTCCGCCTCCCAACGTGACGGCCGCGATCGCACCGGCGACGTGCAGGCAGACGATGAGCGATACGGCCGCCGCGCGCGAGGTGGGTGAATGCAATCGGTAGGCGGCCTGCGCCGACATGGCTATCGCTCCGGGCTTTCCTGATCGTGGTGGAGAATGGCTTGCAAACGCGAACTATTCGCAATACGATTATGCCCAACCGGCCACCCCAACGCAAGCCCCCGAGACCCGAGAAAATGAACGCCGAGGAACCCCCCGAGCCGCGCCCCGCCCCCTCCGCGAGGCCCTCCGAGTCACGTCCGCATTTCGTTGAAAGCTCGGCGCTTTTCGGGACCCTGAGCGAGGTAGTGATCCGGCACAACGGGCGCGAGTATCGCCTTCGACGCACCCGCCTGGGGAAGTTGATCCTGACCGCCTGACCCTTCTTCCCGCGGCACGCTACAATCCCGCCGACCCGAACGCACGGCCTGCCGTGCGTTTTTTTTACTCGCGACAGGACGGACAAATGGCCAAGCGCATCACGGTGGAAGACCTGTGGAAGCTCGAGCGCCCGGCGCAGCCGACGCTTTCGCCCGACGGCGCGCAGGTGTGCGTCTCGTCGACGTCCTTCGACATGGAGGAGAACAAGCCCACGTCGAGCCTGTGGCTCCTGTCGGCGTTCGGCGGCGCTCCGCGGCGGCTCACGCAGTGCGGCGACAAGGACGGCGAGCCCCGCTGGTCGCCCGATGGAAGCTCGATCGCATTCCTCGCGAAACGTCCGGGCGTGGGCGGCGAAGCGGGCGACGAGGAGCCGCAGGTCTATCTGATCGCGCCGGATGGCGGCGAGGCACGGCGCCTCACCGCGATGCCGACGGGCGCCTCGGGCATCCGCTGGTTTCCCGACTCGCGCCGCATCGCCTTCATCTCGTGGGTCTGGCCGGAAGACAAGGGCTTCGCGCGGCTCGCGAAACGCTACCGCGCATGGAAGGACGACAAGGTGAAGGCGCACGTGGTCGAGCACGCCGCCTACCGATGGTGGGACCACTGGCTCTCGGACGGACGCGTGCCGCGCCTGTTCAGCGTCGACGTCGCGAGCGGACGGCTGCATGATCTCTTCGCCGGCTCGCGCTACGAGCTGCCCGCGGCCGATCCCGCGGCGACCTTCTACGACATCGCGCCCGACGGCCGCGAGATCGCCTTCACGTTCGACCCTGCCGGGGAGAAGCGTTTCGACCACGAGACGCATCTCGTGGCACTCGACCTGAGGACAAAGCGCTTCCGCACGCTCACCGCACGCTCGCCGCTTTCGCACGAGACGCCGCGTTATTCTCCCGACGGCCGCTGGATCGCGCTCGTCACGCAGGACTTGCGCAAGAGCCCGGTCGCGATGCATCGCCTGGCGCTCATCGATCGGGCGCGCGCAACGCTGCGGGTCGCCGGGCCGCGCTGGGATCGCAGCGTGCATGCGCCGCTCGAGTGGACCGGGGACTCGGGCGCGGTGGTGTACGCCGGCGAGGACACCGCGCGTCGGCACCTGTACCGGTGGGATATCGACTACCGCACGCCGCAGGTCATCGCGAGCGGCGGCACGGTGAGCGAGTTCGCCTGCGCGGGCGACGCGGTAGCGTTCATCCGCAACTCGATGGGCACGCCGCCCGCGGTCTTCTGGACCGCGCCCGCGCAGGAGGAGCGGCGCATCGACCGCTTCAACGACGCGGTGATGGCGGGAGTGCGGCTGGGCGAGGTGCGCGAATTCGAGATCACCGGCTGGAATCGCGAGAAGGTGCACATGTGGGCGATCTACCCTCCCGACTTCGATCCGAAGAAGAAGTGGCCGCTGCTTCACAACATCCACGGCGGCCCGCACTCGATGTGGGGCGACAACTTCCATTTCCGCTGGAACAACCACGCGTTCGCGGCGCAGGGTTACGTGGTGGTGTGCGTGAATTTCCACGGGTCGTCTTCATTTGGGCAGAAATTCCTCGAGTCGATCGACCACGAGTTCGGCAAGCGCGAGTTGGTCGACGTCGAGGCCGGCACCGATTTCATGCTGAAGCAGGGCTACATCGATCGCGAGCGGCTGGTGGCCGCGGGCGGAAGCTACGGCGGCTACATGGTCGCGTGGATGAACGGGCATACCGATCGCTACAAGGCGTACGTGTGCCATGCGGGCTGCTTCGACTGGGTCGCAATGTTCGCCGACGACGCCTACTACTGGCATCCGAAGGAGCTGGGTGCGTACTACTGGAACGACATGGGGAAGGTCGAGGCGCAGAATCCGCGCGCGCGGGTGAAGCGCATGAAGACGCCCACGCTCGTGATGCACGGCCTGCTCGATTATCGCGTTCCCGATTCGCAGGGGCTCGCGTACTACAACTCGCTCAAGGCGAAGGGCGTGCCCGCGCGCCTCGTGTTCTTCCCCGACGAGAACCACTGGATCCTCAAGCCGCAGAACTCGCGGCTCTGGTACCGGGAATTCTTCGCGTGGTTGAAACGCCACGTCGCGACCGGTGGGAAGAGCAAGCGCCGCTAGTCAGTCCGCCTTCGCGCCCGAGGCCTTGATCACGCGCGCGTATTTCCCGGCCTCGGCGCGGATGTAGGCGGCGAATTCCTCCGGCCGGTTGCCGACGGGCTCGGCGCCGAGGGCGATCATGCGCTCGCGAACGTCCGGTGCGGCAAGCGCGCGCGTGAACTCCGCATGCAATCGCTCCACGACCTCGCGCGGCGTGCCCGCGGGTGCGAAGATCCCGAACCAGGTGCTGATGTCGAATCCCGGCAGGCCCGACTCCGCGATCGTGGGCAACTCGGGCGCGAGCTCGGAGCGGCGCGCGGTGGTCACCGCGAGCGCGCGCACCTTGCCCGCGCGAACCTGGGCGAGCGCGGAGGCGAGGTTGTCGAACATGAGCTGGATGCGCCCTCCGACGAGATCCTGCATCGCCGGCGCCGCGCCCTTGTACGGCACGTGGACCATGTCCACTCCGGCCATCGCCTTGAAAAGTTCGCCGGCGAGGTGGCCGGCGCTTCCGCTGCTTCCCGAGCCGAAGTTGAGCTCGCCCGGGTGGGCCTTCGCATAGGCGATGAACTCGCGCACGTTCGCGGCCGGGATCGCGGCATTCACGATCAGCACGTTCGGCGTGGAAGCGATCTGCGTCACCGGCGCGAAATCCGTCACCGGGTCGTACGGCAGGCTCGCGTAGAGCGTCGGATTGATCGCGTGGGTCGCGACCGCGCCCATCAGGATCGTGTAGCCGTCGGGCGGCGACTTGGCGACGACGTCGGCGCCGATGTTTCCGCCGGCACCGGGCTTGTTGTCCACGACCACCGGCTGCTTCACGCTCTCGGATACCTTCTGGGCCGTGAGACGCGCGACGATATCGAGCGGCCCGCCGGCCGGGTAAGGGACCACGAAGCGGATCGGCTTCGCCGGATAGGGTTGCGCGTAGGCGCAGAAGCCGGCGGAAGCGACGCAGAGTGCGGCGACGAGCCCGGCGGCAGCGGTGGATCGGAACGTCATGCGCGATTATCGCAGCGCGCGCGAAATCGCTTCAAGCAGCAACTCGACCTGGGCCTTGTCCTGGTAGACGCCGAATCCGAAGCGCAGCCGCCGCCCGCGCCGGTCGAGCGTCACGCCCTGCGCCGCGATGCGCGCCTGCCGAGCCTCGGCGTCGTCGACGTCGAATGCCAGGAAATTGCCGCGCGGCGCCTCGGCCGGCGGGACCAGGTGCCGCGGAGCGAGCTCGGCGAGCGCGCGCCGCGCGAGCCCGTCGAGGAAATGTTTCTGCAGCACGACCGCATGACGACGCACATCGGCGATCGCGGTGCCGGTGGATTGCAGCCAATCCATCGCGGCGTTGAAGCGATAGAGTCCGGAGGGATCGAAGGTCGCGCCCCAGAACCGGAATGCGTCGTTCGCATACGGCACCGCTTCGCCCGGCGCGAGGGCGAGCGTATCGAACGATGCGAACCATCCGGTATCCGCGGGGCGAAGCGTGTTGCCCGGCGGCACCGCGAGGAAGCACGCGCCTTCGCCCGACATCGCGTACTTGTAGCCGCCGCCGAGATAGAACGCGCGCCGATGCACGCCGGAGAGGTCGACGGGCAGGGCGCAAAACGCGTGATAGCCGTCGATGGCGACGAGCGCGTCGTGGGGCGCCGCGTCGCAGATCGCCTCGAGATCGGGAACCAGGAAGCCCGAATCGAAGAACACGTGCGACAGCCAGACCAGGTCCCACGGCTCGCGGTGCGCCGCCGCGATGAAGCGGGCCGCGAAAGTCTGCCACGGCGCCTCCGGGATTTCCTCCACCGTCAGGTGCCCGGATTCGCGCAGCCGCGCGGTCTGCCGGCGAAAGCTGTGGAACTCGTGGGCGCTCGTGAGCACGCGCAGCCGCCGGCCCGGCTCGAAGCACGAGTAGATGCGCGCGACGAACTCGTGAGTGTTGGGCGCGAACGCGACCTGGCGCGGATCGGTGAGCCCGACGAGGCGCGCCACGTGCCGCTGCGCCTTCGGAACGACATCGCCGAAGACGCGCTCCCATTTGCGGTCGGCGAGCGTCGCGGAATCGGCCCAGTACTGCGCGTGTGCCGCTTCGGTCGCGTCGGGCCAGGGATGGTGGCTGTGCGCGGCGAAGTGCAGCCGCCCCGGGTTCGCCGCGCGGAAGCGTGAGAAGTGCGCGGCGAGCATCGGGGCGTGCGTGCGGCCGATCAGTCCTTGATCGACTCGACCGGGATGCGCAACGTCACGTCGTCGCCGAGCGCGGGCAACGCGTACTTCATGCCGAAGTCGCTGCGCTTGATGGTGGTGGTGAGATCGGCGCCGCACTGCTTCTTCTTGATCATCGGATTGACTCCGCATTGCGAGACGTTCGCGGTGAGCGTGACCGGCCGGGTGATGCCGTTGATCGTGAGATCGCCCGTGGCGCTCTTCACCTTGTCGCCGTCGAACGTGAAATTCGTCGACTTGAACGTGATCTGCGGATTCTTCGCGACGTTGAGGAAGTCCTCGCTCCTCAGGTGCTCGTCGAGCTTGGGCACGCCGGAGTCGATCGAGGCCGCGTCGACGGTGATGTCAGCGCTGCCCGTCTTCGCCGCGGCGTCGACGGTGATCTTGCCGCTGGTCTTGTTGAAGCGGCCGCGCTGCATCGAGTAGCCGAAGTGGCTCACCTCGTAGGTCGGGAAGGTGTGGCGCGGATCGACCGTGTAGGTCTCGAGCTCCGCGGCCGCGGGCAGCGCGGCGCCGAGCGTTGCGAGGCATGCGGCGAGGGTGATGGCTTTCATGGGACTCTCCGTTACTTGTTGGGAAGGGTGAAGCGGAAGCGAACGAGCACCTCGTCGGCCACGGTATCCGGGTCCGACCACTGGCCCTCGCCGATCTAGTAGGTGAGGCGCTTCATCGGGAACTGGACCTCGACCGAGAGCGCGCCGGCGGCCTCGGTGAGCGTGAGGTGCGCCACCACGTTC
>JANPHA010000389.1:0-8732 GCA_031424255.1 Burkholderiales bacterium
CCGAATTCAGGGAGCGACCGCGGCGTTCACGAAGCCGGCGCTGTCGAGCGCGCGGCGCACCGTGCCGTCGCGCTTCGCTTCCTCCATGAAGCGCGCGGCCCACTCGCGCGTGGCGGCGCGATTCTTCGGCACCACGACCACGACGCCGGTGGACTGGATTACTTCGTCGAGCAGCCGCGTGCCCGGCATCCGCTTCGAGAAATCCACCAGCGACTCGCGGCCCATCGCCAGCGCGTCGAGCTTGCCCTGCCCCAGCAACTCCGCGGCGAGGTCGGGTTTCGGATACAACGTGAGCTTCGCATGCTTCAGCGCCTTGGCCACAGTGCGCGAAGTGCTGGTCCCCTCGACGCCCCCCACGCGAATGCCGTCGCGGTCCACGTCGGCGGAGTTGCGGATATCGGAGCCCGCGCGGACGAGATAGGAGCTTTCGTAGACGACGTACGCGGGGCCGGGGTCGATGAACGGCTCGCGCGCGGGGTCCGCCGGCATGAAGGAGATGTCCCAGGCATCCTGCGACGCCGCGGCGGTGATCTCGCCCGAGTTCGCGTACTCGACCAGCCGCAGGGGCACGCGGAGATTTTCCGCGGCGGCCTTCGCGAGCTCCACCGTCACGCCACGTGCCGAGCCCGACCCCGCCTCGCGCGTCGCCCAGAACGCAGAGGGCGCGGGCCCGACGCCGATCGCCACACGCAGCGCTCCCTTTGGCGCGACGTCGGCCACGCGGGCGACCGGCGGGTGCGTGCAAGCGGCCAGGAGCAAACCGGCGATCGAAAATGCAATGTGGAGTCTGACCCCGGAATTCATGCCGCATTCTCGATGCGGGCGTAGTATCGAGTCAAC
Source organism: Burkholderiales bacterium (assembly GCA_031424255.1). GTDB lineage: Bacteria > Pseudomonadota > Gammaproteobacteria > Burkholderiales > Usitatibacteraceae > Usitatibacter. Next base: position 841 of record JANPHA010000389.1, read on the forward strand.
CGCAACTCCATTTAGCGGGCTATTACCAAGACCCGCGCATGGGGGACTAGATTGAGGCCGACGCCTGCAGGGAGGCGACCGAGATGGCGAAGCTCATCCACACCATGGTTCGCGTGCTCGACCTCGAGCGGTCGCTGCGTTTCTATCGCGATGCCTTCGGGCTGGAGGAGAAGCACCGCCTCGATTTCCCCACGTTCGCGCTCTCCTACCTGCGCAACCCCGAGAACGACTTCGAGGTCGAGCTCACGCTCAACAAGGACCGCAAGGAACCGTACACGCACGGCGACGGCTACGGCCATTTCGCCGTCGTGGTCGACAACGTGCCGGGCGAGCGCGAGCGGCTCGCGAATCTCGGCTGCACGCCCGGGGACGTCAAGGAATTCAAGGATGACGCGGGCGGCCTGATCGCGCGCTATTTCTTCGTCCAGGATCCGGACGGCTACAAGATCGAGGTGCTCGAAAAACACGGCCACTACCGATAACGCGAGGGCAAAAGCCCCGCGCTCCACCCGAGGAGGAGACCATGGCTACTCAACGCATCACCCTGTCCGATCGCCCCGATCACAGGATCGAGCTGACGCGGCGCGAATTCCTGAAAGGCGCCGGCGTTCTCACCGGCACCATCGCGGCCTCGTCGATGCTCTCGACGCTGGCGCCGAGCCTCGCGTGGGCGCTCGAGACGAAGACCCTCACGTCGGCCCAGGGCGACACGCTGCTGCAGATGGGCCGCACGCTCTACCCCCACAAAACCCTCCCGGACGCGGTCTACGCGCTGCTGGTGAAGGATCTCGACGCGGCCGCGGGCAAGGATGCGAAGACCGCTCAGATGCTCTCCGACGGCGTGGCCTCGCTCGACAAGGCGGCCGGCGGCAGCTTCGTCGCCGCGAACGACGCGGCGCGGCTCACGGCGGTGAAATCGCTCGAAGGCACGCCGTTCTTCGGCACGGTGCGCGGCCAGTGCATCACGTCGCTCTACGACAACGAGATGGCATTCGCCCACTTCGGCTATCCCGGCCCCTCGTGGGACAAGGGCGGCTATGTCATGCGCGGCTTCGGCGACCTCAAGTGGCTGCCGAATCCGCCCGCGTCGGCGAGCCCCGCACCGTACAAGGCCTGAGGAGGAACGACCATGGCAAAGTTCGAACTCAACGACGACTCCGTGATCGTCGTGATCGGCTCCGGCGCCGGCGGCGGCACGCTCGCGAACGAGTTGTGCCAGAAGGGTGTGAAAGTCGTGCTGCTCGAGGCGGGCAAGCGCGAATCCCCGGCGACATTCATCAACGACGAGTGGAAGTCCTTCGGGCAGCTCGCCTGGCTCGACAAGCGCACCACGTCCGGATCCTGGCGCGTCGCCAGGGATTTCGCGGGCCTGCCGGCGTGGATCTGCAAGACCGTCGGCGGCACGACCACGCACTGGGCGGGCGCATCGCTGCGCCTGCACGAGCACGAATTCCGCGCGCGCAGCGTCTACGGCGACGTGCAGGGCGCGACGCTGCTCGACTGGCCGCTCACGCTGAAGGAGCTGGAGCCGTACTACGCGAAGGCCGAGGACAAGATGGGCGTGACGCGCACCAACGACGTGCCCGGCCTGCCCGGCAACAACAACTTCAAGGTCATGTACGCCGGCGCGCAGAAGGTCGGCTACAAGGACTGCAACACCGGCCACATGGCGATCAACAGCGCTCCGCGCAAGGACCGCGGCCCGTGCCAGCAGATCGGATTCTGCTTCCAGGGCTGCAAGTCCGGCGCGAAGTGGTCGACGCTCTACACCGAGATTCCCGCCGCGGAAAAAACCGGCAACCTCGACCTGCGCCCGCAATCGCACGTGCTCAGGATCGAGCACAACGATGCCGGCAAGGTGAGCGCGGTCGTCTACCGCGACGCCGACGGCAAGGACCAGCGGCAGAAGGCGCGTGTGGTGTGCGTCGCCGGCAACTCGATCGAGACTCCGCGGCTGCTGTTGCTCTCGGCGTCGTCGAAGTATCCCGATGGCCTCGCCAACAGCTCGGGGCAAGTCGGCCGCAACTACATGCGCCACATGACGGGCTCGGTGTATGCGGTGTTCAACGAGCCGGTGAACATGTACCGCGGCACGACCATGGCCGGCATCATCACCGACGAGGCGCCCAACAACCCGAAGCGCGGCTTCGTCGGCGGCTACGAGCTGGAGACGCTGTCGCTCGGCCTGCCGTTCATGGTGGCGTTCCTCGACCCGGGCGCCTGGGGCCCGGAGTTCACCTACTTCATCGACAACTACTCGCGCATGGCCGGCATGTGGCTGGTCGGCGAGGACATGCCGCGCGCGACCAATCGCGTGACGCTCCACGCGACCGAGAAGGACCAATACGGGCTCGCGGTTCCGAACGTGCACTTCGACGACCACGAAAACGACGTCGCGATGCGCAACCACGCGTTCGCGGCGGGCGAAAAGGTGTACCAGGCCGCGGGAGCGTTGAAGACGTACCGCACGCCGCCGTATCCGTCGACACATAACCTGGGCACGTGCCGCATGAGCGCCAAGCCCGCCGACGGCGTCGTCAACAAGTGGGGGCAGACGCACGATATTCCCAACCTGTTCATCTCGGACGGAAGCCAGTTCACCACCGGCGGCGCGGAGAACCCGACGCTCACGATCGTGACTCTTGCGATCCGGCAGGCGGGCTATCTCACCGACCAGCTGGCGAAGCGCTCCATCTGATCCCCGCGGAGGGCGGCACCATGTGCGAGATCTACACCAAGGCCGATCCGATCCTGTACGAGTCGCGCACGCGCTCGATCCGGATGCGCGGCGTGCTCACCACGATCCGGCTCGAGAACCTGTTCTGGGAGGTGCTGACGGAGCTCTCGGCGCGCGAGGGCCTCACGACGAACCAGCTCGTCGCGAAGCTGCATGACGAGGTGATCGCGTGGCGCGGAGAAAGCGTCAACTTCGCTTCGTTCCTGCGAGTCTGCTGCCTGCGGCACCTCTCTTCGGTCGCGCAGAAGGAACGCGGCGGCATTTCGAAACCGGCGGCGGCCGTGTCGGTCGCCGCCGGGCTGCGCACCGTCGGTAGTTGACACGACCGTAGCGGGGGAGCGCCCCGCAGCGCGTAGGAGGCGGCTGACGGGTAGTTCGGATTGGACCGGCATTGGGCCGGGGCCGCGACGCGCATCATGGAAATCCTGCCCAGTCCGTCCGGGCGAAGGAGTCCTTGATGAAATCGTCATCCGTATCCGCAGTGTTTGTCGCCGTCATGGCCGCCGGTGCCGCGTTCGCGCAGGTGCCCGACGTTGCGCCGACGCCGAATCCCAGCGTCGCTCCCGCGGTGGACGATGCGGCGATCACGTCCAAGGTGCAGGCCGCGCTCGTTGCGGATTCCGCGCTGAAGGACATGGAAGTCACGGTCGAGACCAATGATGGCGTCGTGACGCTGAATGGCACCGCCGCCGCGCGCGACCAGATCTCGCGTGCTCTCTCGGTTGCGCGCAGTGTCGACGGCGTCAAATCGGTGACCAACATCCTGGCGGTCAGAACCTCCTGAGGGTCGCTAGCAAGTCCTGAAGCCCGTGACCCGGTTTTCAGCTCGAGCCGGGAGGCTCGGCGACCTGCCGGGCGTAATGGGTCATCGAGCGCCGATAGCGCGGCAGGTGACGCGCGAGCGCAGTCAGGGCAACCGAGACCGCTTCGCGTTCACGTCCCACGTCGACCAGGGCGAGCGCGAGCGTTGCGCTCACGGCGTCATCCAGCTCGTCCGATCCGCGCTCGCGCTCGGCGGTCAGCAACGCGACGCTTTCCCGCGGCTGGCCGATATTGCGTAGCGAGCTCGCCATCTGGATCACCGCGCGTCGCCGTCGCGGCCCCTCGAGTCCGATCGCGAGCGCCTTTCTATAGAGCGGCACCGCGAGATCCGAGTGGCCGGTCGAGTCGAACGCGCTCGCGCGCTCGAAGGCCGCCACCGAGCTGTCCGCGGGCAGCTCGGCAGCCAACTGCTCCATCTTGCTCAAAAATGCCTGCTCGCTCTGGTCGTCGAGGGATGCCCACAGCTCCGACAGGCGCTTTTCCCATTCCATGTGTTTTCTCTCGTGATGTCGCGTCCGGGATTTTACGACGTAAGTGACCCTCTCCCCGGCCCTCCCCCACGGGGGAGGGAGAAGGGCACAGTGGAATGAAGGTAAGCTTCGGGAAACAGACAAGGAGGAGAGAGATGAAAATCTTCGCGGGCCTGATCGGAGGGGTCTTCCTGGCTGCTGCGCCGGCGATGGCGGCGACATTCGTCTACGTCTCCAACGCCGAGGATGGCGACATCGGCACGTACCGGCTGCTCGATTCCGGCGAGCTGCAGCCGGGACCGCGCACCAAGGCCGCGAACCTGGTGATGCCGATGGCGGTGAGCCCCGATCGCCGCTTCCTGTACGCGGCGGCGCGCTCGAAGCCGTACACCGCGTACGTCTACTCGATCGATCCGGGAACGGGCGCCCTCACGCAGGCATCGTCTTCGCCGCTGCCCGATAGCTACGCCTACATCTCGCTCGACAAGGCGGGTCGCTACCTGCTCGGCGCCTCCTACGGCGGAAGTGTCATCGGCGTAAGCGCGATCGGAAGCGATGGGCGCGTGGGCGCCGAGCCGGTGCAGATGATTCCGGTGGGCCGCAACGCGCACTCGATCCGCGTGGACGGCAGCAACCGCTTCGCTTACGTTCCCACGCTCGGCAGCGACCAGATCTTCCAATTCAACTTCGACGCGCAGTCCGGCAGGCTCAGCTCGAACACGCCTGCGATCGCGCTGATGAAAGCGACGACCGGCCCGCGCCATTTCATCACCTCCGGCGACAACCGGTTCCTCTACGCGTTGAGCGAGCTGCGCGGCACGGTCACGACGTTCGCGATCGACCCGAGGACCGGGCTCCTCACCGAGGTGAGCTCGGTTTCCGGGCTCGCGCCCGACACGAAGCTCGGGCCGGGAGAGCCGCGCGCGCCGATCGGCGGGCCCAATGCGCCGGCGCCGCGCAACGTCGACAACGACGTCTGGGCCGCCGATATCCACATGACTCCGAACGGCAGGTTCCTCTACATCTCGGAGCGCACCCGCAGCACCATCGAAACGCTCGGCGTCGACGGCGCGAGCGGCAAGCTCACCTACCTCTCGAGCGTGCCGACCGAACGCCAGCCGCGCGGATTCGCGATCGATCCCAAGGGCAAATTCCTGGTCGCGACCGGCGAGAAATCGGAGACGATCTCCGTCTACGCGATCCACCCGGACAACGGCGCGCTCAAGTTCCTGAACCGATATCCCACCGGGAAAGCATCCAACTGGGTCGAGATCGTCGGTTTCGATTGAGCGCGTGACGGCATGGAGCTGACGCTCGAACGCATCGAGCAGCGCGTGGGGCCGCAGGTGCACCTCTACCCGCTCGATCTCACGCTGGTGCCGCGCGCGGTCACGGTGCTGCTCGGCGCGACCCAAGCCGGCAAGACGACGCTGATGCGCGTGATGGCCGGGCTCGATGCGCCGTCGAAGGGCCGCGTCATGGCCGACGGCACCGACGTGACCGGAAAGCCGGTGCGCGATCGCAACGTCGCGATGGTGTACCAGCAGTTCATCAACTACCCCTCGATGACGGTGGCCGACAACATCGCCTCGCCGCTGCGGCTGCGAAAGGTTCGCCTGTCGCGCGGCGAGATCGAGGCGCGCGTGAACGAGCTCGCCGCGAAGCTGCATATCGAGCCGTTCCTGCGGCGGCTTCCGGCGGAGCTCTCGGGCGGGCAGCAGCAGCGCGTGGCGCTGGCGCGCGCGCTCGCCAAGAACGCGCCGCTGATGCTGCTCGACGAGCCGCTGGTGAACCTCGACTACAAGCTGCGCGAGGAATTGCGCGAAGAGCTCTCGCAACTTTTCGCGAGCGGGCAATCGACCGTCGTGTACGCGACCACCGAGCCTACCGAGGCGCTGCTGCTCGGCGGCTACACCGCGGTGATGGACGCGGGCGAGCTGCTGCAGTACGGCCCCACGGCCGAGGTGTTCCATCGGCCGCGATCGCTGCGCGTGGCGCGTGCCTTCAGCGATCCGCCGATGAACCTGGTGCCGTGCAACGCGAACGCCACCGGTTTGATCCTGCCCGGTGACGTCGCATTGCCCGTGGCCCTGCCCGCGAGCCGCTCGGAGGCGCTCACGCTCGGCGTTCGCGCGGGCGCATTGCGTGTGCAGCCGGGCGCGGGCCGCATCGCATTGCCCGGCGAGGTCGAGCTCGCGGAAGTCTCCGGCTCGGATACCCTGGTGCACGTGCAGTCGCGCATCGGCGAGCTGGTGGCGCAGCTTCCCGGCGTGCACGCGTTCGCGATCGGCGACGCGATCACTCTATACCTCGATCCGGCGCACGCGTACGTCTTCGATGCCACCGGCGATTTGCTGGTCGCACCCGCGAGGCCGCACTGACATGGCCCGCATCGAACTCGATCTCGCGCACTCCTACCTGCCGAATCCGCAGCGCGACGAGGACTACGCCCTGCTGCCGCTGAAGATGACCTTCGAGGATGGCGGCGCGTACGCGCTGCTCGGCCCTTCGGGCTGCGGCAAGACCACGCTGCTGAACATCGTCTCGGGTCTGGTCAAGCCTTCGCGCGGCCACGTCCAGTTCGATGGCGTCGATGTCACCGGCCGCACGCCGCAGCAGCGCAACATCGCACAGGTGTTCCAGTTCCCCGTCATCTACGACACGATGACGGTGGCCGAGAATCTCGCGTTTCCGCTGCGCAACCGCGGCGTGCCGGCGGAAAAGATCCGGCAGCGGGTCGGCAAGATCGCCGAGATGCTCGAGCTGAGCGCCAAGCTGAACGCGCGCGCCGCGGGCCTCGCGGCCGACGCGAAGCAAAAGATCTCGCTGGGCCGCGGCCTGGTGCGCGAGGACGTCTCCGCGGTGCTGTTCGACGAGCCGCTCACCGTGATCGATCCGCACCTCAAGTGGCAGTTGCGCCGGAAGCTGAAGCAGATCCACCACGAGCTGAAGCTCACGCTGATCTACGTGACGCACGACCAGGTCGAAGCCCTCACGTTCGCGGACCAGGTGATCGTCATGACGCGCGGGCGGGCGGTGCAAACCGGAAGTGCCTCGGACCTCTTCGAGCGTCCGCAGCACACCTTCGTCGGCCACTTCATCGGTTCTCCCGGGATGAATTTTCTTCCGGGCCCGAACGGAACGACGCTGGGCGTGCGCCCCGAGTATGTGACGCTCGCCGCGCCGGATAGCGACGGTGCCGTGCCCGCGGTCGTCACGCAGGCGCAGGACATCGGCACCTACTGGCTGGTGACAGCGCGTGGCGGCGGCGAGGCGAACGGGCAGGTGATTCGGGCGCGCCTGGGCCCGGAGCAGGACATCCCGAAAGCCGGCGATGCCGTATGGCTCCAGGTCGTCGGCGCGCACACCCGCTTCTATCGGAACGAGGAACTGATCCCCGGAGGTGCGCCGTGAAGCCGGTCAACCAGAAGGCGTGGCTGCTGATCCTGCCGGTGGTGCTGTGCGTCGCGTTCTCGGCGATCCTTCCGCTGATGACCGTGGTGAACTACTCCGTGCAGGACATCATCTCGCCCGAGCGGCGCGTGTTCGTCGGCACCGAGTGGTTCAAGGCGGTGATGCGCGACGACGACCTGCAGGGCGCTCTCGGGCGGCAGATCGCGTTCTCGTTCGCCGTGCTTCTGGTCGAGATTCCCCTCGGCATCGCGCTGGCGCTCTCGATGCCCGCCAAGGGCTGGAAGTCCTCCGCGGTGCTGGTGCTGGTCGCGATCTCGCTGCTGATCCCGTGGAACGTGGTCGGCACGATCTGGCAGATCTACGGCCGCACCGACATCGGCTTGATGGGTGCCGCGCTCGCACGGCTGGGATTCGACTACAGCTATACCGGTAACGCCACGCACGCCTGG
>JANPHA010000390.1:0-3090 GCA_031424255.1 Burkholderiales bacterium
GGCGCATCCGCAACACGCTTCGGTTCCTCCTCGCCAACACGGCCGACTTCGATCCCGCGAAGGATCTCCTCGCGCCTCCGGAGTGGGTCGAGCTCGACCGCTACGCGCTCGCCATGACGCGCGAGATGGCGCAGGCGTGCATGCTCGACTACGCGAAGTTCGATTTTCACTTGGTCGCGCAGCGGCTGCAGACGTTCTGCTCCGAGGACCTGGGCGGATTCTGGCTCGACATCCTCAAGGACCGCCTCTACACCGCGGGCAAGGCGTCGAAGGCGCGGCGCTCGGCGCAGAGCGCGCTGCACCACGTGACGCAGATGCTGCTGCGGCTCATGGCGCCGATCCTGTCCTTCACCGCCGAGGAAGCGTGGGCGATCCTGAATCCCGGGGAGCCCGGCGTGCCGCCCGAGAGCGTCTTCCTGCACATCTGGAAAGACGTGCTCCCGGCGCAGGAGGGAGAAAAGGAGCTCGCCGCGCGGTGGCGCCGCATCCGCGACATCCGCGCGGAGGTGATGAAGCGCCTCGAGGCGGCGCGCGCGGGCGGCGCGATCGGCTCGTCGCTGCAGGCGAACGTGTCGCTCTACTTGCCCGAGGCCGATTCTGCGCTCTTGCAATCGCTCGGCGATGACCTCAAGTTCGTCCTGATCACCTCGACCGCGGAGGCCGTCAAGTCCTCCGACGGCGCGATCGCGATCGAGGTGCGCCCGAGCGGCGATCCCAAGTGCGAGCGGTGCTGGCACTACCGCCCGGACGTGGGCGCGAATGCCGCGCATCCGACGATTTGCGCGCGCTGCGTCGAGAATCTCACGGGCGCCGGCGAAAGGAGAATGCATGCGTGAGGCGGCACCCGGCTGGACGCGCTGGCTCGGCGTGAGCGCCGCCGTGGTCGCGGCCGACCTCGCCACGAAGGCGTGGGTGGGCCGTGCGTTCGTCCCGGGCGACGTCCTGCAGGTCACGCCCTTCTTCAACCTCGTGCTCACGTACAACGCGGGCGCCGCCTTCAGCTTCCTCGCGGGCGCGGGCGGCTGGCAGCGCTGGTTCTTCACCGCCGTCGCGATCGCGATTTCCGGGGTGCTCGTCTTCATGCTGCGCCGCCCGCATCGCGACCGGCTGGTGCCCGCGGCACTCGCGCTCGTGCTGGGCGGCGCGCTCGGAAACCTCTGGGATCGCGTGACGCTCGGGCACGTGGTCGACTTCTTGCAGCTCCACGCGGCCGGCTACTACTGGCCGGCCTTCAACGTGGCCGATTCCGCCATCAGCGTGGGCGTCGCCCTGCTGGTGTGGGACGCCCTGCGCGGCGATGCCGCGAAAACCCAATCGAAGGTGGCGCCATGAGCGAGCCCGTCGAGATCCTCCTCGCGCAGCCGCGCGGCTTCTGCGCGGGCGTCGACCGCGCCATTGCCATCGTCGAGCGCGCGCTGGCGCTCTACGGTGCGCCGATCTACGTCCGGCACGAGATCGTGCACAACAAGTACGTGGTCGACGACCTGCGGCAGAAGGGCGCGGTGTTCGTCGAGGAGCTGGAGGAAGTTCCGTCGGGTGCCACCGTGATTTTCTCGGCGCACGGGGTATCGCTCGAAGTGCGGCGCGAAGCCGACGCGCGCGGGCTCAAGGTCTTCGACGCCACCTGCCCGCTCGTGACCAAGGTCCACGTCGAAGTCGCCAAGATGCGCGACCAGGGGCGCGAGGTCGTGATGATCGGCCACGAGGGGCACCCGGAGGCGGAGGGCACCATGGGCCAATCCGACGCGGGCATGTACCTGGTCGAGACCGAGGAGGACGTGGAGCGCCTGCAGGTGCGCGATCCGGAGCACCTCGCGTATGTGACGCAGACCACGCTGTCCATCGACGACGCCGCGCGCATCGTGGCGGCGCTGAAGCGGCGCTTCCCCGCGATCGTCGGACCCAAGAAGGACGACATCTGCTACGCCACGCAGAACCGGCAGGACGCGGTGAAGATCATGGCGCCCATGTGCGACGTGGTCATCGTGGTGGGCTCGCCCAACAGCTCCAACTCCAATCGCCTGCGCGAAGTCGCGGCCAACCTCGGGCGCGACGCCTACCTCATCGACAGCGCCGTGGACTTGAAGCCCGAATGGATCGCGGGCAAGCGCTCGGTGGGCGTCACCGCGGGCGCCTCGGCCCCGGAGGTCCTCGTGCACGAAGTGATCCTGCGACTTCAGGAGATGGGCGCGCGACGCGTGCGTGAGCTCGAAGGCATCGAGGAGAACGTAACCTTCCCGCTGCCGCGCAGCATCACGGGCGGCCGCGCATAAAAAAGCGGCCCGCTTGCGCGGGCCGCTCGGGGTTTCGACTGCGGCTACTTGTCGGTCGCCGCGTTCCAGTACACCTTGCGGCGCGTCGACGACACCGGGATGTTGATCCGCCCGCCTTCGATCGACGAACCCTTGTCGCCCGCGCCGATGACGAAGGCGACGTTCTTGCCCGGCTCGATCTCCACCACGCCACCCACCGGCGAGGGCGGAAGGCCGCCGCCAATGAGCGGGGTGCCCATCGTGCCGTCAGGCTGCGTCTTGTTCGGCGTGCCGGCGAAGAAGCTGAAGCCGTAGGCGCGCGCTTGCCCGAGGTTCACGTTGCACGACCCGGCGGACGCCGGCGTGGGGCGGTTCGTCGAGAAGTAGGTCGTTCCCGCGACCGTGAGCGGGGAGTTCACGACCTTCTCGCCGAGCGAGAGCTGGCGGTACCAACCGACGCAACCCGGCGGTTTGCAAACGCACGTGGTGCCCGTGCAGGTCCCGCCGTTCGCGGCGGTGATGCCACTGGTGGACGTGAGCTGGGTCAAGGTGCCGACCGCGATCGGCGTCACCGACGTCGACACCGGAACCACGGCCGGATCCCAGTTGACATCGTTCACCGCGTAGAAAGTGTCCTGGCTCGTGGTGACCAGGGGCTTCTCGCGGTCGCCGGTTCCCGCAAGGACCACGTCGTAGCCGCCCGCATGCACCACGTCCGGTGCGTAGAAGAACTTCTTGTTCGGCCCGAGGATGGCGAACTTGAAGAGCTTCCAGGCGCTCACGTCCCGGCTCGGGATGTCGAGCCTCCACAGGTTGCCGCCCGTGTCGCCGAAGTAGC
>JANPHA010000391.1:0-4273 GCA_031424255.1 Burkholderiales bacterium
CACCGATTCGCCTTTCGCGTTCACCATCCGGAAGGTGTGCACGCCGAAGCCCTGCATCATCCGCAGGCTGCGCGGGATGCCGCGATCGGACATCACCCACATCAGCACGTGGGTCGATTCGGGCATCAGCGAGACGAAATCCCAGAACGTGTCGTGGGCGCTCGCGGCCTGCGGCATGCCATTGTGCGGCTCGGGCTTCACCGAATGGACGAGATCGGGAAACTTCATCGCGTCCTGGATGAAGAACACCGGGATGTTGTTGCCGACCAGATCGTAGTTGCCCTCGTCGGTATAGAACTTGACCGCGAAGCCGCGGATGTCGCGCGCGAGATCGGTGGAGCCGCGCTCTCCGGCGACCGTGGAGAAGCGCACGAACACCGGCGTGCGCTTGCCTTTTTCCGAGAGAAACGACGCCTTCGTGTAGCGGGTCATCGGCTCGTAGCACTCGAAGAAGCCGTGGGCTCCCGATCCCCGCGCGTGCACGATGCGCTCCGGGATGCGCTCGTGGTCGAAGTGCGTGATCTTCTCGCGGAGGATGAAGTCCTCCATCAACGTGGGCCCGCGCAGGCCCGCCTTGAGCGAGCTCTGGTTGTCCGCGATCGGCACGCCGAGATTGGTGGTGAGCCCCTCGCCGCTGTCGTCGACGCGAACGCGGTCGAGCGGCTCGTTCTCGGGGTTGTAGCCGAGGCGCGGCTTGCCGCTGCCGCTCTTCGCCGACGCGTTCGATTCGGAGAGCGTGCTGCCGCTCACGGAAAGAGCCGGCGGATCGACGTGCTCGCCCTCCGGCGGATTGCGCGCCGCCGCGCCGTGCTCGGCGGCCTTATGCTTGTTGAACGGCATCGCCGCGACGGTATCGTTGGTGGCGGTGGACTTGGAGCTCGCCTTCGCGGGCGATTTCTTGCCCGGGGAATTGGGCTTCTTCGATTTTGATGTCATGGTCCTTGTCCTTTAGTGAGAATGGGATCAGTCGAGAGTCGTGCGCCCTCGACACAGACGGACAATCCGCCCCCGAAATCCGTTCCATGCGTTTGCTCCAAATTGCCCGGGGACGCGCCACGGAACTCGCGCGCCCCGGTCCTGTCCCCTCCACACGCATCTCGAAGGAGCACCTCATGTTTGCGCATGCATCGGCAGGACTCGCCTTCACGGCGGGCGCGGCATCGCTCGTTTTCGCCCTGGGCGCATTCGCCCAGGCAAAGGTGGCGCATTCGGACGCCGAGTTCTTGCAGAGAGCTGCGGCCGACGGCATCGCGGAGGTGGAGCTCGGCAAGCTCGCCGAGCAGAAGGCATTGCGAGACGAGGTGAAGCAATTCGGCACGCGCATGGTCAAGGATCACGGCCAGGCGAACGACGAGTTGAGGGCGATCGCGGGCGCGAAGGGCGTGGCGCTTCCCGCCGAGATGGACAGGAAGCATCGCAAGGCGATGGAAAAGCTGCAGAAGGTTCTCGGCCCCGACTTCGATCGCGAGTACATGGACCTCATGGCCGCGGACCACAAGAAGGACCTGAAGGAGTTCCGCAAGAAGGCCAAGTCCGGGAAGGACATCGAGATCAGGAACTTCGCCGCGAAGACCGTTCCCACGCTCCAGGAGCACCTGGATTCGGCCCTGGCCACCCGCGATATCGCCGCTGCCCCGAAGCGCACCGGAAAGCGCGAGACCGGCTCCACCCGGAAGTAGGCGGTAAAATCCGCGGATGAGCGACGAATCCCCGCCCCTCGTCCGCAAGCACACCGGCGATTACCGCTGGCAGGCGGTGGATGTGCTCGCCTACAAGCAGGACGGCACCGCGCCTTTCAAGGACGTGACGCGCCAGGTGCTGTTCGACGGCAAGGACCACCCGACGCAGCTGCGCTATTTCGAAGTGGCCCCGGGGGGCTGGACCACGCTCGAGCGCCACGAGCATGTGCACTCGGTGATGGTGATCCGCGGCAGGGGCCGGTGCCTCGTCGGCGACGAGGCTCACGAGATTACTCTGCACGACCTCGTGAGCGTCCCGCCGATGACCTGGCACCAGTTCCACGCGGCCGCCGACGAGCCTCTCGGCTTCCTTTGCCTGGTGAACGCGGAACGCGATCGCCCCCAGCTTCCCCACAGCCGCGATATCGAGGCGATCACCGAGCCCCTGAAGCGCTGAATCGGAGGCGTTAGTTGCGCCCGAAGAAGCTCCACTCGTTCTTGATGACCGGTCCGCTGCCGAAGGCCGGCGGCGAGCCGGCGAGATCGACGCCCGACATGATGCCGCTCAGGCTCATCGTGAACGGGACCGGGAAGTCGTAGTTCTTCCCGCAGGGCAGCGTAGGCACGGTGGTGTTGAACTTGATCGTCCCGCTGTAGCGCCCGCTCGGCTCCACGGTAAGCTTGCCGTCCGCATTCTGGAGCTGGTACTCCGATTTTGCCGCCACCGGGCAGACCTCGTCGCCCTGGTCGATCGAACCCTTGATATCGACGATCGCGCTTCCGACCTGGATCTCGTAGACGGTGCTGCCGTTCAACGGCTGGATCAGGTCCTGCCTCCAGGTCATGAGGCCGTCGACGACCAGCACGGCGTTGGAGTCGAAGGTGACCTGCTGGCGGAAATGGCCATCGAGGTAGTACGGGCGATCGACCGGCGGCACCGCGGGCACAACCGGCTTCTTCTTCTGCGTCTCGACGGGGAACGACTTGAACTGCTTCGCCGCCGCGAGGCCGGGGGCCGGCGGCAGGTCCGACAACGTCACCTGGGCCTGGTCCACGCCGGTGAAATCGAGGGTGATCGTCCCCACGACGAGCGGCGCGTCGGGATGGCGGTAGGACCCGGTGAGCGTCTGCCCGTGGGCGAACTGCAGCAACGGCGCCGAGAAGCGCGTGGCTGTCGTCATCATCGCATCGGCCACGTACCAGATGGGGTTGCCGGCGGCGTCGTACATGTACGCGCCGAGGAACATGTGCTGGCCCTGGAGCTCGATGCTGAATCCGCGGCCGCTTTCGGCCGGGTTCCACCACCAGCCGGTCTGCGGCTGGAAAGCGGCGATGGCGCTGCTCAAGGGCTGGCGCTCGATCGGCACCGTCCCGCCAGGCCACGTCATCACCGCGTGCGTATCGTCGGTGAAGACGATGCTGACGTTCCCGGGGACCGTGGGCGCTCCCGGAGCGCGGTACTCGCCGACCAGCGCCTGCCCGCCGGACAGCGCGAGCAACCGCCCCTGGTAGTAAGTCGGATTCGGCATCGGATCGTTGGAGACGAGCCACGTGGCGCGCCCGTCGTCGGCATAGAAATAGCCGCTGAAGAACATCCAATCGCCGACCATCTCGATGAAGAAGCCGCGCCCGCTCTCGTCGGCATTCCACCACCAGCCCGATTGCGGCGCCGCGAAGAGCGAGGTGGAATTGAGGGCCAGCACGAAAGACACGAGCCACAGCCGCAATATCCGCATACGTCCTCCTGCCCGCGCCCGGATCGGGCACGGAAGAATCATGCGCGTTGCCCCGCGGAAAGACACGCGAATCTTCTGCACCAAATCCCGATGAAAATCAGCACCGCCGAGGGGCGCCTAGCGATACCCCGCCGCCTGCAGCTCGAAGAGCTCGGCGTAGCGGCCGCCGCGCGCGAGCAGCTCCGCGTGCGTGCCGATGTCCTCCACCCTTCCCTCGCCCAGCACGACGATGCGATCGGCCATGCGCACGCTCGAGAAGCGGTGCGAGATCAGCACGGCGGTCTTGCCCGCGGAGAGCTCCTTGAAGCGCTGGAACACCTCGAACTCGCTGCGTGCGTCGAGTGCCGCCGTGGGCTCGTCGAGGATCAGCAGCTGCGCGTCGCGCATGTAGGCGCGCGCGATCGCGATCTTCTGCCACTCGCCGCCGGACAGATCCACGCCGGTGCGAAAGCGCTTGCCGATCACCTGGTCGTACTTCAACGGCAGCTTCTCGATCACCTCGTCGGCGAGGCTGCGCTCGGCCGCGGCGACGATGCGCTCGCGATCCGCGCGCGCCTCGATGCGCCCGACCGCGATGTTCTCCGCCGCGGTGAGGTGATAGCGCACGAAGTCCTGGAAGATCACGCCGATGTTGCCGCGCAGTCCGAAAAGGTCGTACTCGCGCAGGTCATGTCCGTCCAGCAATATCCTGCCCTCGTCGGGATCGTAGAGGCGCGCGAGCAGCTTCACGAGCGTGGTCTTGCCCGCACCGTTCTCGCCCACAAGCGCCACCACCTCGCCGGCCTGCAGGGTGAAGCTGAGATGGCGCACGGCCCAGCGTTCTGCACCGGGATAGATGAAGCCCACATCTTCGAAAAC
>JANPHA010000392.1:0-18417 GCA_031424255.1 Burkholderiales bacterium
CCTTGGGGGAGGGCCGGGGAGGGGGTCGCTTCAACCCTGCGTGAGCTCCTCGGTGACACTCTCCATCACCGTCGCCTCCTGAGGTTCGGGCAGCTCCTTCATCCGCGCGAGCGGCGAGAGCCAGGTGACGATCGGCGCCAGCACGAGCGCGCCGATCCCCGCGAAGAGCATCGCGGCGCGCAGGCCGTGGTGCTCCGCGATCCAGCCCCCGGCCAGCCCGCCCAGCGGAGCGGTCGCCACCGTGAGGCAGATCATCGTCGCGGTCACGCGCCCGAGCAGCCGGTCGGGCGTCACCGCCTGGCGCAGCGATAGATAATTGATGAAGAAGATCATCGCGCCGAGATCGAGCAGGAAGAGCCCGCCGCCGAAGAGAAGCGAGGCGAGCCAATAGGGGCCGGTGGCCGATGCCATCACCACCCACGCGACACCGGTGCCCGCGATGCCCGAGAGCATCACCGGGCCCATGCCGAAGCGCCGGTTGAGCGGCTCCACCACGCCGGCGGCCGCGAGCGAGCCCAGCCCCGCGGTCATGAAAAGCGCGCCGACGTGCCCCGCGGAAAATCCCAGCTCGCGCGCGCCGAAGAGCACCACGATCGCGATGAACGCGTGGCGGAAGATCTGCCACAGCCCGATCGCCCACACCATCGCGCGCAGCGTCGGATTGCGCCAGATCGCCTGCAGGCCCTCGCGGATCTCGGTTTTCACCGAGCGCCGCGCCGCCGTCGGCATGTCGCTCGCGCGCGCGGGAATGCCGCGCAGCATCCACGCGGAGAGGAAGAAGCAGATCGCATCGAGCAGGATCGCGAACGGCGCGGTGAGCCACTGGATCAACGCGCCCGCCATTCCCGGGCCCATCAGCTGGGCGGCCGAATCCGCGACGCCGATCTTGGCGTTGGCCTCGACCAGGTTCTCCCGGCCCACGCGCTCGGTCATGAACACCTGGTACGCGGGCCAGCCGATCACGGTGAGCGCGCCCACGAGGAAGCCCACCACGTAGAGGATCGGCATCGACAGCACGCCGAACCATGCGCACACGGGCACGGCGAGCAGCGCCAGCCCGCGGCCGATGTCCGCGAGCACGATCATCGGCAATTTCTTCGCGCGATCGACGATCACGCCGGCGAAGAGGCCGAGCAGCGGATAGGGCAATGCCTCGCACGCGGTCAGCACGCCGACCTCGAACGGGCTCGCGTCGAGCATCAGCGCCGCGGTGAGCGGCAGGGCCAGGAACGTGATCTGCCCGCCGAAGTGGACGATCGTGAGCGATCCCCACAGCTTGCGGAAGTCGGAGTTGCGCCACAGGCCGGTCAGCCAGCGGCGCGGATGCAGTGTCTGGAGAAGCGTTGCCATGTCCTGGTTCGTCCCAAAGCGCGACGTCGCCGTCGCTTGCGCGAGGCGGAAGGGAAGAGCCTTGGATGAGCCGACCTTCCCGCCTCGAAACCCGGCGGGCGATCGGCCCGCGGGATCAGTCTTCGCCGCCGGAGGGCAGCGCGTCTGCGAGGCGAATTGCAACGATGCCGCGCAGAACCGCGCCGCCGTGCAGGCGACGAAGCTCGAGATGTACGGATGCGCGGTTCATGGGGTGTGCTTTCGGTAGCGGTCTGGGCGGGATTATAGAACAAACGGCGAGGACAAGTTTGCTACACTCGCGCCAACTCCGGTCTCGCTCCCAGGAACGCCCATGTTCGGCCGACTGCTCCCCAGGGAAGGTCGCTTCTTCGACCTCTTCAACGCCCACGCCGCCCAGATCGTGCGCGCCGCGGCCGAGCTGGTCGCCTTGATGAACAACTACGGGGAGCGCGAGCAGCATGCGCGCCTCATCGACGACGCGGAGCACGCCGCCGACCGCATCACGGCGGAGACCATCCGCCTGCTCCACAAGACCTTCATCACGCCGCTCGATCGCGACCACATCCACCAGCTGGTGAACGCGATGGACGACATCTGCGACCTGATCCAGGACACGGCCGAGACGCTCACGCTCTACGACATCCACAGCGTCACGCCGCAGGCGCAGCGCCTCGCGGAGATCGCGCAGAAATGCTGCGAGCGCGTGAAGGACGTGGTGGATCTCGTCGGCAAGCCGCAGGCGGGGTTCGAGGCGACGCTCAAGACCTGCGAGGAGATCGACCGCCTCGAGTCGGACGCGGACCGCGTGATGCGCGCCGCGGTCTCGCAGCTCTTCCGCGAGGAGCCCGACGTGCGCAACCTGATCAAGTTGAAGGCGATCTACGAGCTGCTCGAGGCGATCACCGACCGCTGCCTCGACGTGGCCAACCTCGCCGAGGGCATCTCCCTCGAGAATTCCTGACTCCGAGCCGCGGGATCGACGCCCATGACCCTGCAAATGAGCCTCGGGGTGCTGGTCTTCCTGGTCGCGCTCGCGATCGCGTTCGATTTCATGAACGGCCTGCACGACGCCGCCAACTCGATCGCGACCGTCGTCTCCACCGGGGTCATGAGGCCGCACCATGCGGTGGCGTTCGCGGCGTTCTTCAACTTCCTCGCGGTGTTCATCTTCCACCTCAAGGTGGCGGCCACGGTCGGCAAGGGCATCGTCGATCCCGCGGTGGTGGACCACTACGTGGTGTTCGGCGCGCTCGTGGGCGCGATCAGCTGGAACGGCATCACCTGGTTCTTCGGCTTGCCGTCGTCTTCTTCGCACGCGCTCATCGGCGGGCTCATCGGCGCGGCCGTGGCCAAGGTGGGCTTCACTTCGCTCATCGCCTCGGGCATCAGCAAGACCGTGCTCTTCATCTTTCTCTCCCCGCTGATGGGCTTCCTGCTGGGAGGGCTGCTGCTGGTCGCGGTGTCGTGGATCTTCCGGCGAGCAAGCCCCTCGCGGATCGACCGGTGGTTCCGGCGATTGCAACTCGTCTCGGCGAGCGCCTACAGCCTCGGGCACGGCGGCAACGACGCGCAGAAGACCATCGGCATCATCTGGATGCTGCTGATCGCCGCCAACGTTCCCGGCGCGAAGGAAAACGTGCCGCTGTGGGTGATCGTCGCGTGCTACGTGGCGATCGCATGCGGCACGTTCTTCGGCGGCTGGCGGATCGTGAAGACGATGGGACAGAAGATCACGAAATTGAAACCCGTCGACGGTTTCTGCGCGGAGACCGGCGGGGCGATCACGCTCTTCATCGCCACGGCTTTCGGCATCCCGGTCTCCACCACGCACACCATCACCGGCGCGATCGTGGGCGTGGGCTCCACGCGCAAGTTCTCCGCGGTGCGCTGGGGCGTCGCGGGAAATATCGTGTGGGCGTGGATCTTCACCATTCCCGCCTCGGCGTTCATCGCCGCGGTGAGCTGGTGGGTGGGCACGCAGTACCTTTAGAACATTTTCACCGCGCCTCCGATCGCCCGCCACGCCGAGTGCCCGCCCTTCATGTAGCTCGCGTCGAAGCCGGCTTCGCGCAGCACCGCCGCGGTCCTGCAGCCGACGTGGAATCCGTACACGCAGAACACCACCACCGGATCCGCCTTCGAGAGCTCGCCGATCCATTCGTGCACGCGCTCCGGATCGCGCCAGATCGCGCCTTCCATGATGTCCTGGGTGCGCGAGACGTAGTGCCGCGGGCGCGCATCGACGACCTGCACCGGTTTTCCGTCGGCGAGCATCGCCTTCACCTCCTCGACGCCGACGCCCGGCACGCCTTCGAATTCCTTCTGCTCGAGGGGGCGGGGAGGTGCCACCGCGCGCGCATCGTCGTATCTCGCCTGCACCGATTTCCAGTCGACGTTGCGCATGAACGCGTCGACGTAGGCCTTCGCGTTCGCCCCGAAGTCGATGTGATACGCGTGCTCGTACATGTCGAGCGCGAGAATCGGGATGGCGCCCGCGATGGCCTGCGCATGGTCGGCCGCGTACTGGTTGATGAGGCGTCCGTCGCGCGGGACATGGCAGAGCAGGACCCAGCCCGAGCCACCGGCGAGCGCGTTGCCCATCGCGACGAATTCGTCGCGCCAGCGATCGACGGACCCGAAGTCGCGCTCGAGCGCCTCGGCGAACGCCTGCGGCGGCTTCGGGTCGGCGCCGCCCACGAGGCTCGCGAAGTAGAGCTCGTGCAGCAACGTGGAATTGAGCGCGACCAGCTCTTCGCGCTTGAGGCCGTTGACGACATACCCGGGTGTCTTCGCGAAGTCCAGGGATTCAAGCTTCTCGGCGATGGCGTTCAGGCGCCGCAACGCCCCGCCGTAGTTGTTCTCGTAATGGCTTTCGATCAGCTTCTGCGACAGGCCGCTCAGCAGCCAGGGACGGCAGTAGATGGGTGCAAGGGAATAACGCATGTCAGGCCCTCCGGCAGGAACGTCGAGAGACGTTGCCGCTGCCCGTTCATCCCGGGCGCGAGGACACTGATCAAGGGGGGACTCATGACAGTGCCCGCGCTTGCGCGCAACGCTTGCAGGATTTGGACGGGGCACCGTCTTGGAGGGAAACATCCCGGGGGTCCTGCATCCCCCAACGACAAACTACACCTGCGAACTCCAAGGCGCAATTCCGGGGTCAGACTCCGTTATTCGGGAATTGAGGAGTCTGACCCCGGAATTATCGGAATTACCGGAATCAATTGAGGAGTCTGACCCCCGAATTACTTGAAGAGCTGGTTGGCTTCCGGGTAGGGAATCGCGTCCTGATGGAAGCGCGTGTAGGTGCCTTTCTCGAGCAGCTCGCGCGCGATGTGGCGGGCGAGCATCATCGTCGCGCGCATCGGGCCGGAGCCTTCGCTCACGCGGCGCACGCCGAGCTGCTGCAGCTCCGGGATCGGCGGGCAGCCGGGCACCGTGAGGATGTTCACCGGGCCGTGGATCTCGCGCACGAGCGTCTTGATCGTGTCGTGGCTGGCCGCGGACGGGACGAACAGGCAATGCGCGCCGGCCTCGCGGTAGCGGTTGGCCCGCGCGATGCTGTCGCGCAATCGCTCGGGCTCGCTGCCG
Source organism: Burkholderiales bacterium (assembly GCA_031424255.1). Taxonomy (GTDB): domain Bacteria; phylum Pseudomonadota; class Gammaproteobacteria; order Burkholderiales; family Usitatibacteraceae; genus Usitatibacter. The sequence goes on from JANPHA010000392.1 coordinate 4,942, forward strand.
ACCTTGAGCCAGTACGGATCGGTGCGCGCGTTGACGACGATCGGCACGCCCGCATCGCGCGCCGCCTCGCACACCGCACGGATTTTCTCCACCTGCCGCGCGGCGTCGACGAGGTGCGCCCCGCCGGCTTCCGAGCTGTCCTCGATGTTGACACCCGCCGCACCCATCGCGATCACCTCGCGGATGGTGGCGACGACTTTCTCGGGGGTGTCGCCGAGCCCGGTGAGGATGTCGGCGGTCACGGGCACATCGACGGCCGCGACGATCTCGCGAATCGCCGCGAGCATCACATCGCGCGGGATGAACTCGTCGTCCGGATACCCATGGCTGAAGGCGATGCCCGCGCTGCCGGTGCCGACCGCCTTCACGCCCGCATCCTCGAAGACGCGCGCACTGCCCGCATCCCACGCGTTCGCGATGACCAGGATGTCCGGCCCGAGGTGCATCTCCTGGAAGAGCGCGGCCTTGGCGGCGTTGTCCATGGTCAGGCCGCGCGATCGGGCAGGGCGGCGGGATCGTTGTAGCTCTTCACCTGCGTGCCGCGGTACAGGATCTGCGCATTCCTCTCGGTGATCTCCTTGTGCAGCTTCACGAATGCGGGCTCCATGTCGGCGCCGGGGCGGGGCTCGAGATCGAAGTGGTGGAATTCATCGACGCCGCGGACCAGCGTGGCGCTGTCGCGCCCCGCGATCTGCGCGACGCTCGTCGGGATGTAGCGGATCGCGAAGCCGATGCGCCGGTCGTGGGAGGGATTCGCGGGCGAGCCGTGCACCAGGCGCACGTGATGCAGCGAGATCTCGCCGGGCTCGAGCTCGATCGTCACCGCCTTCGATTCGTCGACATCGACTGCGACTTCCTGCCCGCGCGTGAGCAGGTTGTTCCTGGCGAAGGTGTCGCGATGCGGGATCTGGTCCGCCTTGTGGGTGCCGGGAATGAATCCCATCGCGCCGTTGCCCTTGTTGCTCGGCGTGAACGCCACCCACGCGGTCACGACGTCGGGCTTGCTCAGGCCCCAATAAGTCGAGTCCTGGTGCCACGACACGAATGCCGGGTTGTCGGCCTCCTTGATGAAGAAGTTGGTCGTCCAGCAGAGCAGGTTCGGGCCGTAGAGATCCTCGATCGCATCGACGATCCTGCTGTCGCGCACCAGGTCGTTGAGCCACGGAAACAGAAGATGCGACTTGTGGCGCAGGTCGCCCTTGAGCGGTCCCCCCGCCTTCGCCTCGAACGCCTCGAGGCGCGCGCGGATCTCCAACGCCTGCTCCCTCGGCATCACCCGCACCGGGAACACGCAGCCGTCGCGCCAGAATGTGTCGATTTGGGATGGAGTGAGGATCTTGGGCATGGGACTCTCCTAAGAGAAAACGGGCTCTGCCCCCGGTATCTCGCCGCGCTCGAGGACGTAGACGCGGTCGGCGTAGTCGGGAATGTGGTGGACGTTGGATTCGGCCATCAGGATGCCGTGGCCTAGGCGGCGGATCGAGGCGATGCCCTCGCTGATGCTGGGGATGATGGCGGGGGACAAGCCCTCGAAGGGCTCGTCGAGCAGCAGCAATTGCGGATCGAGGGCGAGCGCGCGCGCGATCGAGACCATCTTGCGCTCGCCGCCCGAGAGCTGGTTGCCGCCGCGCCTGGCGTATTGCCGGAGCTTCGGAAATATTTCGTACGCGAGCTCGATGCGCGCCTTCGCGTCGCGTCCCTGCGGCCGCGTCCACGTCGGCAGCTCGATGTTCTCCGCCACGGTGAGATCGCCGAACACCTGGCTTTCCTCGGGCGAGTAGCCCACGCCCAGCTGCGCGATGCGGTGGGTGGGCATGCCGATGATCGCCGTGCCCTGGAAGCGGATCGCGCCCGAGACCGGCCTGATGAATCCCATGATCGTCCGAAAGGTCGTGGTCTTGCCCGCCCCGTTGCGCCCGACGAGACAGATCAATTCCCCCGCCGCCACCTGCAGCGAGATGCCGCGCAGGATGCGGCTCGTCTGGATGTCGACCGTGAGCTGGTCCAGGGCGAGCATCGTCATGGGCCTTTCGCGAGCTTTCCGACCCTCTTGCCGACGACCGCGGCGATGATCTCGGGATCGGCGAAGAATTCCGCGGGAGGCCGGTCGGCGAGCACGCGCCCTGCCTGCAGCGCCACGATGCGGCTCGAATACTCGGCGACGAGGTCCATGTCGTGCTCCACCAGGATGATCGCCTTCACGCCGGCCCGCTTCGCCGCGTCGATCAGCGTCCTCATGATGCCGTGTTTGTCGCCGCTCGACACGCCGCTCGTGGGCTCGTCCAGCAGGATCACTTCGGGCACGAGCGCGAAGGCGCTCGCGATATCGAGGAGCTTCTTCTCGCCCTGGGAGAGCAGCCGCGACTCCGAATCGAGCTTTCCCTCGAGGCCGAAGATCGCCGCCACCTCGCGCACCCGCTGGCGCAGCGGCTCGTCCGCGTCCAGCGAGGCGAAGAGGTTGAAGCTCTTGCGCGCCTGCGAGACCACGGCGACCGCGATCGTCTCTGCCACCGTCATCGCGGGGAAGATGTGCACCAGCTGGAAGGCGCGCGCCATGCCGTGCCGGGCGAGCCTCACCGGCCCGATGCCCGCGATGTCATTGCCCTTGAAACGCACGACCCCCGCGCTTGGCCGGAGCAAGCCGGTGAGCACGTTCACGAGCGTCGTCTTGCCCGCGCCGTTCGGGCCCACGATCGACACCATCTCGCCCTCGGCCACCGAGAGCGACACGTTGTCGAGCGCCACGAAATCGCCGTACGCCTTGGTCACGCCGACCGTTTCGATCAGCGCGCTCATTTGCGCCTCACGCGAGCCCACAGGTCGGTCATCAGCCCCATCAGCCCGCGCGGGAACACGATCACGATGAGTGCGAGGATCGCGCCGAGGAAGAAGCGCCAGTACTGTGTAAGCCCCATCAGCTCGGACTTGAGGAAGATGAACGCGAAGGCGCCCACGATGGGCCCGAAGAAATTCGCGAATCCGCCCAGCACCGTCATGAACACGAGCTCGCCGGAATGCGTCCAGTACGCGAGCTCGGGATCCGCCTGCCCGGTGTTGATGGCGAGGATCACCCCGCCGATCGCGCAATAGAAAGCCGAGATCAGGAACGCGACGAGGCGGAAAAACCGTACGCGCACGCCCAGGTACTCGGCCTTGCGCGGGTTCTCGCGGATCGCGACCAGGTGCAGGCCGAAAGGCGAGCGCACGATCCTCCACATCACGAACCCCAGCACCACCAGCAAGGCGAGGCAGTAGTAGTAGAAGGGGCCGATCAGGAACGCGGTCTTGTCGAGCTCCTTGAAATCCATCCCGAGCAGCGACGGGCGCAGCACGCGGATGCCGGTATCGCCGCCGGTGAGGTCGTAGAACTTGAACAGGAACGAGTGGAACAGCATCCCGAAGGCGAGTGTCAGGATGCCGAAGAAGATCCGCACGTAGCGCACCGAAAGCAGCGCCACCGGAATCGCCGCGGTCACCGCCGCCACGCCCGAGATCAGCAGCACCAGCTCGAAGCTCTTCACCCCGAGCTTGCTCGAGAGCACCGCGGCCCCATAGGCGCCGATGGCGACGAAGAGCGCATGGCCGAAGGACAGCAGCCCGGTGTAGCCGAAGAGCAGGTTGAATCCGAGGAGCGCGATGCCGTACGCGAACGCCGGCAGCACCAGCGTGATGTAGTAGGGCTGCGCCACCTTCGGAAAGACGGCGAGCACGATCACCGCGAGGACGACGAACGAGAGCACCACGGAATGGGCGCGCAACGCGCTCATTCCACCGGCTTCCCGAAAAGCCCCACGGGCCGCACGATCAGCACCACGATCACGATGAGGTAGATCGCGAGCACCTCGAGCTCCGCGTAGTAGGTGATCGCCGCGGCGCGCACCAGCCCCACGATCAGCGCGCCCGCCAGGGCGCCGCGCATCGAGCCGAGCCCGCCGATCACGACGACCGCGAACGCCTCCACGACGAGCTCCACCGGCATGTCGAGCGATGCCGCGGCGGTGGGCACGACGAGCGCGCCGCCCACGGTGCCGAGAATGGTGCCGAGCGTGAAGACGCTCGCGTAGATCCAGCGCACGTTCGCGCCGAGCGCTTCGGCCATCTCGCGGTTCTCCGCGGTGGCGCGCAGGATGCGCCCGTAGCGCGTGCGTTGCAGGAACAGCCCGAGCCCGACGGCGATCGCGAGGCTCGCGGCCATCACCAGCACATTGTAGGTCGGAAAGGACACGCTGCCGATGGTCACCTTGCCGTAGCTCATCGAGAGGTTGCCGAGCTGCTGCGGGTTGGCGCCCCAGAAGTAGCGCAGCACGTCCTGGAACATCAGCACCAGCGCGAACGTGAGCAGCAGCTGGAACGCCTCGTCGCGCTTGTACACGGTGCGCAGCAGCATCTCGATGAACGGCCCGATCGCGCCGAGCACGATGCCGGAAAGCACGAGGACCGGCAGGAACGACCCCGGAGGCGCGCCATGGGCGATCGCCCAGTTCACCGCCGTGATGCCGAAATAGGCGCCCAGGGCGTAGAACGAGCCGCAGGCGAGATTGACGATGCGCTGCACGCCGAACACGAGCTGCAGCCCGGCGGCCACCAGAAACAGCACGGAGGCGTGGAAGACGCCCCCGAGCAGGATGTCGAAGAACGCTGTCAAGTCAGAGCTTGATCTGCGCCGTTTCGATCCATTTCCAGAAGTCCATCCCCGGCGGCTTCTGCAGCTGGTCCGAATACATCGTGTCGATCTGGCCCAGCGTCGGGAAGTCGTAGCGGTTCTTGTGGGTGGTGATGCCCTGGTAGAAGGTCTGCTCCGCGATGTGGTCCTTGCGCATGTGGCCGGGCCCGCCGAGGGATTCGACCTTCACGCCCTCCATCGCGTTGATGATGTCTTCCTGCCCGGGCCACGCGTTCTTCGCCTTGTACGCGGCCTCCACGCCCGCTTGGTACACCTTCATCGCGAAATACGCGCGGTCCGCCTCCCAGTGCGGGTAATCCTTGTACTTGTCCTCGTATTCCCTGACGAACTGCTTCTGGAGCGCGCTCGCCCTGGGATGGTCGAAGTAGAGCGTGTTGTGGCCGAAGATCATGCCCTCGGGCGTGAACTCCTTCTTGAGCAGCGTGTGCTGGAAGCCCGCGGCGGGGAAGATGAACTTGGTGCCGCCGTCCATCAGCCCCGCGCCATGGGCGGTCTTCATGAAGATCGGAAGGTCGGCGAACAGCAGCGACGAGAACACGAGATCCGGCTTCGCGGCTTTGAGCGCCGCGACGTGGGAGGTGAGATCGAGCGTACCCACCTTCGGCCACTGGTCCGCGATCACCTGGTGCTCGATCCCGAATTTCTTCAGCAGCGCCTGGAACGCGGCGAAGTTGTTGCGCCCGTAGGAGTAGTCCGGATTGATGCCCGCGATCGTCCTGAAATTGCCCTTCCAGTGCTTCACCGCGAGCAGCGACCCCATCACCGCCTCGCATTCGTTGTCGGTGCTGCGGAAGACGTAGCGCGGGTTCGGCATGGTCTCCTTCACGCCGTCCTGCGTGGTGCCGTCCCAGAAGATCACCAGCGCCTTCATCTCCTCGGCCACCGCGCCCATCGCGAGGCTCACGCCGGAGGAGACGATGCCCTGCACGCAATCGACCTTGTCCTGCAGCACGAGCTTGCGCAGCCGCTCGATCGAATCCTTCGGGTTGGTCTCCTCCTCGACCACGAGCTCGATCTTGCGGCCCGCGATGCCGCCGCCCGCATTGATGCGCTCGACCGCGAACAGGGTTCCGCGCAGGCCGCATTCGCCGATGGTGCCGGCGATGCCTGCCTTGGGAGCGATGATGCCGATGCGAAGCGGCTTGTTCTGCGCGATCGCGGGGAAGCTGAGGTAGGGCTGGGCGGCGAGGGCGGCACCGGCGCCGCCGATGGCCTTCAATACCTTCCTGCGGTTGCTGTTCATGGGGCTCCTCCTGTTGTGGTTTTGTGTTCGGCTGCGATTATGTGGGGCTGACCGCATCGCGGGTGAACTTCTCGATCGCTTCGAGGAGCCGGTCGCTCGCCCTCGCGGCCTTCTCCTCGTCGCCGTCGGCGATGGCGCGCGCGATGTCGGCATGCAGCTTCGCCGTGAGCGGCATGTCCGCGGCCTGCTTGTAATGGATATACCAGAACCGCCGCGAGAGGGAATGCATGAGGCTCATCGCGCCCGCGGCGAACTCGTTGTGCGAAGCGCCCGAGCAGAGCATGTTGAAGTCGCGGTCGGTGCGCATGAAGGCGACGTCGTCGTTCGCCTTCGCGGATTTCTCGAAGCGCGCGACGATCTGGCGGAACTGTGCGCGCTCCTCGCCGGTGGCGCGGCGCGCGGCGCTGCGGGCGATCAGGCGCTCGAGCTCGCGGCGCACTTCGAGCAGCCGCAGCTGGCTCGCGACGTTGATCTCGGAGACGATGATGCCGCGCCGGGGAAGGATCTGCACCAGCTTCTCGCGCGCGAGCCGCTGCAGCGCTTCGCGGATCGGCGTGCGGCCGATGCCCAGGTGATTCGAAAGCTCGGCCTCCGAGACGGCGCTCCCCGGAGCGAGCTGGAGCGTCACGATCATCTCCTCCAGGTGAAGATAGGCGAGATCGGTGAGGCTCTGGGCCGGGGCGGACGGCAACGACGCACGCTTGTTCAATGGTGCTTTCGTTTTTCCACCATCGAGACGAATTTCTCGTATTCCTTCTCGTCGACGCCGTAGCTGTGGTCGTCGTCGGGGAAGGCGCCGGTCTTCACCTCGTTGATGTATTGCGTGATCCCCTTCACCGCGACTTCGGTGAGATTGGAGAAGCGCTTGGTGAACTTGGGCTTGAAATCGGTGAAGACGCCGAGGAGGTCATGGCAGAGCAGGATCTGGCCGTCGGTGCCGACACCCGCGCCGATGCCGATGGTGGGAATCTCGAGCTGCCGCGAGATCACCGCGGCCATCTTCGCCGGCACCGCCTCGAATTCGAGCATGAAGCAGCCGGCATCCTGGATCGCGAACGCGTCCTCGAGGATCTTCATCGCGGTGTCGGCGGTCTTGCCCTGGATCTTGAAGCCACCGAACATCGCGATGGTGTGCGGCGTCATGCCGATGTGGGACGCGGTCGGGATGCCCGCGTCGACCAGCGCCTTCAAGATGTGCGCCTGCGACTTGCCGCCCTGCGGCTTCACCGCGTCGGTGCCGGCATCCTGCATGAAGCGGGTCGCATTGGTGAGCGCCTTCTCGACCGTGTGGTAGCTCTGGTAAGGCATGCAACCGAGCGTGAACGTGTTGGGCGCGCCGCGGCGAATGGCGGCGGCGTGCATCACCATCATGTCCATGGTCGCGGGGATGGTGCTCGAGTGCCCGTGCGCGATCATCGCGAGGCTGTCCCCGACCACCGCCACGTCGACCCCGGCCATCTCCGCCCATCGCGCCGAGGTGTAGTCGGGGACGGACATGTACACCATCTTCTCGCCGCTGGCCTTCGAGTCGCGAATCTCCTGCAGCGTGCGCTTCTTGCGAGGGGGCGGGGCAGGAGGTTGGGCCATGGCTTCCTTGACAAAGCGCCTGATCGACAACTAATATATCAGCAGCCCAACCCCGCAGCAAGAGGCTCGAAATGATGACCGAACGCCAGCGCAAGTTCCGCGAGAAGTACGTGTCCGAGATCAGTCCCTGGTACAACGGGTTGGTCCACATCGGGGTCATGTACGCGGCCGGCATCGGCGGTATCTGGTGGTGTGTCAGCCGGATGCAGAACCCCACCTGGGAATGGCTGCTGATCATCCCGGTGGCGATCGGCGGCAACTTCGTCGAGTGGGCGATGCACAAGTACGTGATGCACCGGTTGATCGACGTCTTCGCGATCCGCGCGATCTACGACCGCCACACCCGCCAGCACCACCAGTATTTCACCGACAACGATCCCACCATCCATTCGGTGAAGGAATTCCGCATCGTGTTCTTCCCATGGCGCGTGCTGATCGCGCTCGCGGTGATGGGGGGGGCGCTTGCCTTCGTCGCGGCGCAGCTCGTCAATGCGAACGCGGGCTACGTGGTCTTCATCACGATGATCGGCCACTACATGGTCTACGAGACCTTCCACTTCTGCTGCCACGTGCCGGAGAACTCGTTCGTCGCCCACATGCCGTTCGTGAACACCATCCGCCGCCACCACGCCGCGCACCACAACATGGGGATCATGATGCATTGCAATATGAACCTCACGTTCCCGGTGGCCGATTGGGCGATGAACACGAGCGACCTGAAGCGCGGATTGCTCGGCCACCTGTTCAACGGCTACAGCGACAAGCACGTGAAGGAGGAGCTGAAGCCGGTGATCGCGCGATTCCGCACTTCGGAGACGCAGGACCAGCGCTGCACGCTCGATGGGCCGAAGTTGAGCGAGGAGGAAGTGAGAACGCTGGAGCGGGCGGGCAGCCACGCCTAAGTGATCCCGGTCCCGCAGGAAATCGAAGCGCTCGACCGCGCCGACGCGCTGCGCGAATTTCGCGCGCAGTTCGAGCTTCCCGCCGGCGTGATCTATCTCGACGGCAATTCACTCGGCGCTCTTTCTGCACGAGCCCGTGAGCGAGTGGCGCGCGTCGTGGAGCACGAGTGGGGCAAGGACCTCATCACGAGCTGGAACGGTGCGGACTGGATCTCCATGCCGCAGCGCACCGGCGACAAGATCGCCGGGTTGATCGGCGCGGGGAAGGGTGACGTGGTCGTGGCCGATTCGACCACGGTCAATCTTTTCAAGGTTCTGTCGGTCGCGATGCGCGCCAACCCGGAACGCCGCGTGATCGTTTCGGAAATCTCGAATTTCCCGACCGACCTCTACGTGATCGAGGGCATGATCACCCAGCTCGGCGCAATCCACGAGCTCGTCCTCGTGGAGGGCACGGAAGAGGCGCTCGAAGAGGTCCTTGCGCGCCGCGGCCCGGAGATTGCAGTGCTCGTCCTCACGCATATCCACTACACGACCTCGCGCGTCTACGACATGCACCGAGTCACCCGGGCCGCGCACGCGGCAGGCGCGCTGGCCGTGTGGGATCTCTCGCACTCCGCGGGCGTCTTCCCGCTCGAACTGGTTGCAAGCGACGCCGATTTCGCGGTGGGCTGCGGCTACAAGCATCTCAACGGCGGTCCCGGCGCGCCCGCATTCATCTATGCGGCGCGGCGATTCCACGACCGCCTCGAGCAGCCCATCGCGGGCTGGATGGGCGACGCGCGGCCATTCGATTTCCACGTTGGTTACGAGCCGGCGCGGGGAATGACGCGCTACCTGAGTGGGACGCCTTCCGTCATCGCGATGGCGGCGCTCGAAGCGAGCGTCGAAGTGATTGCCGAGGCGCCGATGGAGGCGGTGCGGCGCAAGGCCATCGCGCTGGGCGACGTGTTCATCGATCTCGTGGATCGGCATTGCGAGGGTCTCGGGCTGGAGCTCATCAGCCCTCGGGAAGGCGCGTGCCGTGGCAGCCATGTGTCGTACCGCCATGAGGCCAGCTACCCCGTGATGCAGGCGCTGATCCTGCAGGGCGTGATCGGGGATTGCCGGCCACCCGACCTGATGCGCTTCGGGTTCGCGCCGCTGTACATTCGTTATGCGGATATCTGGAATGCCGTGATGCGGTTGGCGGAGATCCTCCGGACCCGCAGTTGGGATCGGGCGCAGTTCCGACAGCGCCGACTCGTGACCTGAGGGGATTGCGCGCGCAGTATGATGCTGCTTTGGATGGGAGCTCCCTATGCGCAACACACCGGCAATCGCACTCGCCGTCGCACTCGCATGCGGCGCCGCATCGGGCGCAGGCATGACGAGGCAGGACTACGAGGCCGCGAAGAAACGCATCGTGGCGGAGTACGAGCAGCAGCGCCAGAAATGCGGGCCGCGCCTCGGTAATGATCGCGACCTTTGCGTGGCACTTGCCCACGGCTCGCGCGATGTCGCGAAAGCGGAGCTCGAAGCCGCCTACAAGCCGAGCTCGCGCACCAACTACGATGCCGCCATCGCACGCTCCAAGGCGGCATACACGGTCGCCAAGCAGGAGTGCGGCAAGCAGAGCGGCGCGGACAAGAAGGCCTGCATGAAGGACGCGGATGGCGCGCGGGCGCGTGCGAATGCCGAGGCCAAGTCGGCGATGACCGCGGCCAAGGCGGAGGAAACCGCCAAGCCTCCAGGGCGTTAGCCGATTTCATCCCCCGGGACCGGTTAAGCGATGGCTTCGACAGAAGCGCTTGAGGATTCGCCGCAGGCGCAGATGGGCCGCATGCTGGGCGGCTATCGCACCACGCAAATGCTTCACGTGGCGGCGAAACTGGGACTGCCCGACATCCTGGCGAGCGGACCGATGAGCGTCGAGGCGCTGGCGGTGACGGCGCGAGTGCATCCTCCCTCGCTCCATCGGCTGCTGCGCGCCCTTTCGAGCATGGGCGTGTTTGCCGAGCGGCGCGACGGCACATTCGAATCGACCCCGCTGGCCGCGACGCTGCGCTCGGATGCCGACGGGGGCTTGCGCGCCTTCGCGTTGTCCTATGGCGAGAGCTGGTGGTGGAACTCTTTCGGCATGCTCCGGCATAGCATCGAGACCGGGGAGACGGGATTCCGGAAGGTGCACGGCATGGAGCTCTTCGAGTACCTTGGCCGGAATCCGGAAGCGGCCCGCGTGTTCAACGAGAACATGACCGCGATGACGCGGCGCGAAGCCGACTCCGTGGTCGCGGCGTACGACTTTTCGGGAACCAGGGTCCTGGTGGACATCGGTGGTGGACACGGGGCGCTCGCCACCGCGATCCTTCGCCGGCAGCCGGGGGCACGGGCTGTCATTTTCGATCAGCCCTCGGTCATCGCCGGGGCCGGGCCCGCCCTCGGGGAGCCGGGCGTCGCGTCGCGATGCGAGCTGGCCGGGGGCGATTTCTTCCAGTCGGTTCCGGGCGGCGCCGATACGTATACGCTCAAGGACATCCTTCACGACTGGGATGACGAGCGCTCCACGGCCATCCTGCTCAATATCCGCCGTGCGATGTCCGGCGGCGCCAGTTTGCTCGTCATCGAGCGTGTCATCGATCCGGGCAACGAGGCGCAAGCGGGCAAGCTCGTCGACATCACGATGCTGGCGCTCACCGGCGGCATGGAGAGGACGCGGGCCCAGTATCAGCGGCTTCTCGAAGGCGCCGGCCTGCGAATGGAGCGCATCATCGCAACGCAAAGCGGCTCCTCGATCATCGTGGCAAAGCCCGAATAGGACGTTCCATGGCCCTGAAGGAAGCGGCGTACCGTGAGCTGCATGGCACGCACCCCGATCACGGCGGCCTCACGCGCACGCAGCGCATCGTGCTGTGGGCCATCATCATCGCCGTCGCGCTCGCCGTCATCGGCACCGAGCCCGAGCTTCCGGGATTTGCGAGCGAGGGCATCGAAGCGGCCGAGATCGGATTCGGAACGCTTTTCCTGCTCGAGTACCTGCTGCGCATCTGGTCGATCGGATTCGATTCGCAATTCGCGGGATTGTCCGGACGCGTGCGCTACATGCTCAAGCCGCTCGTCATCATCGACCTGCTCGCCCTGCTGCCGTTCCTCATGGGCGCGGTGGGCGGCGAATCGCTCCTGCTGCGTTCGGTCCGGGTGTTGCGCCTGCTTGCCCTGTCGAAAATGTTTCGCTACTCGGAGGCCATGCGAACCGTGGTCGCATCGCTCTCCGAACGGCGCTACGAGCTGGTCTTCGCGATGACGCTCGCGGGCATGATGATCCTGCTGTCGTCCGCGGCCTTGTATGCTGTGGAGGGAGCGCGGCAGCCGGAAGCCTTCGGCAGCATCCTGCGGGCGATGTGGTGGTCGGTCTGCACGCTCACCACCGTCGGATATGGCGATGTCGTGCCCGTTACGCCCCTGGGCAAGGTGCTCGCGGCGGTCACCGCGATTGCCGGGATCGGCATGATCGCGATGCCCACGGGCATTCTCGCGGCATCGTTCTCGGACGGCTTCGCCAAGGCGCGCGCATCCCGTCCCTCATCGACAACCCCGGACGCACAGTCCTCCGAACCCCCTCGAGCCAACGCCCCCCGATGAAATCCGCGAAACCCGAAAACCCCCGCAAAGCGCAAATCGACGCTGTCCTTCTCCAGCTTCCCGGCGTCAGCGCAAGGAAGATCAACGGCCTCGACGCCTACTTCGTGGCCGACAAGATGTTCGCCTGCATCAGCGGCAACGGCATCGGGCTGCGCCTGCCGGTGGCCACCGCGACCGAGCTGCAGTTCTCGAGGGAGAATGTCGTTCAGTTCCAGCCCGGCGGCATGGCCAGCACGCGGGAATGGATCCAGATCGATCGCGCCGATGCGGCCGAGTACGCGAAGGATCTCGAGCTCTTCCAGGCCTCGCTCGATTTCGTGAAGGCCGGGCGGCGCTAGCCTGGCGTCGCGATAGCGATTGGGCTAACCGCCAAATAGTAGGCGAGCCCTCAAAATCCTACCTGCGCAGGTAGGATTCAGCTTTGGGCATTGTTTTTCGCTTTCAAGCTGGAGCAGTATGTGCGCGGTAAATGTCTTGCCTAAACGGGAGGCGACAAATGCGCACACGTTTTCTGGCCCTGGCCCTTTCGAGCTTTCTCCTGCTGCTTCCTTCGTCGCCTTCCGCAGGTATGAGTGGAAGTGGCGGTGATTCCAAAGTTCAAGCCAAGAATCTGGACAATGACAGCCCGCCTCAACCGTTGGCCAAAATAGAGACCATCGATGCGGGCCGAATTCAAAAATCTGTCGCCAGTGGCCTATACATGTCGGGTGTATTTACATACGCCCTGTCGGGTGGAAATGCCACCGTCACGTTGGAACGAGTCAACAACGACTCTTTCACGCGCACTACCGGAACACTTCGGCTATCGCTGTGGGCGATGACTTATCAGCCGGTGCGCGGTGCGGGCATTTCCGGGTATCGCTTGGTGGACTTTGCCACGATGGGTCAGCTTCCACCGAGGACATACTTTGGAAGCATTATCCGCGGCGCGAACTATCTGCGGCCGCCGGACGGAAGCTATTGGCTTGTCCTCGTGCTCGGTCAATACGACCCGGCCAACTGCCCGGGCAATGCAGATGGCTATTGCCTAGAAGACACCTACATTTCATTTTCCCAGGTGACATGGGGCCTTGCACTCCCCTCCTTCAACTATTCGGATCTTTGGTGGAGTTCGAGTGAGTCAGGATGGGGCATTTCTATTCTCCAGCATCCGTCGAACATTATCTTCGCGGCCTGGTTCACCTACGATGACGTCGGCAAGCCGAAGTGGTATGTCGCGTCCGGATGCCAGCTCGTGGGCGACTCATGCTATGGCACCCTATACGAGACGACTGGACCGCCATTTGCTCAAACATTCAACCCCGCAGCGGTGACGGTAACGGCCGTTGGGACCGTTGCATTTAGCTTCTCGAGCTACGGCACCGCCCTGATGTCGTACAACGTGCGTGGCGTGACGGCAACAAAGTCAATTACCCGACAGCCCTTCTAATACCTAAGGA
>JANPHA010000393.1:0-3310 GCA_031424255.1 Burkholderiales bacterium
CCAGCGGCGCATTGACCATGCCCGAGAACAGGGTGCGCCCCATGAAGCGCTTGTACTTGACCAGGGTAAAGGCGGCCAGCGTGCCGAGCACCACCGAGCCGCAGGCGGTCATGAAGGCGATCTTCAGGCTCAGCCACAGGCCGCCCAGCATCTCGCTGTCGGCCGGCAGCGCGGCGTACCACTTCAGCGTGAAGCCGCGCCAGACGTTGGGCAGGGGCGAGTCGTTGAACGAATACAGCACCAGGGCGACGATCGGCAGGTACAGGAAGACGAAGCCGGCGCCGAGCCAGCCGCGGCCGAACCAGCGATTGAGTGCTGCCGCGTTCACTTGCGCCCCTCCTGCGACTCGGCCTGGTATTTGCTGAAGACCGCCAGCGGCACGATGATCAGCAGCACCATCACGACGGCCACGCTGGCGGCCATCGGCCAGTCGTTGTTGGAGAAGAACTCGTCCCACATCACGCGGCCGATCATCAGCGTGCGCGGGCCGCCGAGCAATTCCGGAATCACGAACTCGCCGACGCAGGGGATGAAGACGAGCATCGAGCCGGCGATGATGCCGGCCTTGGACAGCGGTACGGTGATCTTCCAGAAGGCGACCCAGGCCGTGGCGCCGAGGTCGGCCGCGGCTTCCAGCAGGCGCAGGTCCATCTTGGCCAGGTTGGCATACAGCGGCAGGACCATGAAGGGCAGGTAGGTGTAGGTCATGCCCAGCACCAGCGAGAAGGGCGTGTTCATCAGCCGGCCCGGGGCTTCGATCAGGCCGGCGGCCACCAGCCACTGATCCAGGCCGCTGCCGACGATCAGCTCTTCGACCCAGCCGCTTTCGCTGAGCAGGCCTTTCCAGGCATAGACGCGCAGCAAGAAGGAGGTCCAGAACGGCAGCATCACCAGCATCAGCAGGGCCGGTTGCACCGTCGCCTTGGCGCGGGCCATGAAATAGGCGAAGGGGTAGCCGATGGCCAGGCAGAGCAGGGTCGTCGCCCCGGCGTACTTCAGGCTGCGCAGGTAGGTGTCGAAGTAGAGCGAGTCCTCGGCGATGAACTGGTAGCCGCTGAACTTCAGCGTCAGCTGGAGCAGCCCGTCCTTGAAGGCGATCAGGTCCTTGAACGCGACGTTGTCCATCTCCGACACGCTGATGCGCGCGACGATCAGGAAAGGCAGCAGGAAGAACACCAGCAGCCAGAGATAGGGCACGCCGATCACGGCGGTGCGCCCGCTGGCCAGGCGTCGGAGCAGGGTGCGCAGGCGAGGCAGCATGGCTAGGCGGTCAGGACGACATGCGCCGAGGCAGACCAAGAGGCCCAGGCCCGGTCACCCCAGGTCAGTGCGTCGTCGCTGTGGCGTTCTGTATTGGCCTGGCTGATCTTGAGCCGTGCGCCGCTGGCCAGCAGCGCGTGATAGACCGTGAAGCTGCCGAAGTAGGACATCTCCTTGACCGTGCACTGCACCGCGTTGAAGGCGGTGTCGGCCGGGGCTTCGCGCGTGAGCGAGATCTTCTCCGGTCGCAGGGCCACCGTGACCGCCATACCTTCGGTGCCGGTGATGCCATGGCCCACATAGTGCTTCACGTCGGCGCAGCCGATGACGCAATGGTCGGCCACATCGACGTCGAGCGTGCCGTCCATCAGGTTGACGTTGCCGATGAAGTCGGCAACGAAGCGGCTGGTAGGCGTCTCGTAGATGTCGGCCGGCGCACCGACCTGCAGAAAGCGGCCTTCGCTCATCACCGCCATGCGCGAGGCCATCGTCATCGCCTCTTCCTGGTCGTGGGTGACCATCACGCAGGTCACGCCGACCTGTTCGATGATGTTGACCAGCTCGATCTGCGTTTCCTCGCGCAGCTTCTTGTCCAGCGCACCCAGCGGTTCATCGAGCAGCAGCAACTGCGGCTTCTTGGCCAGGCTGCGCGCCAGCGCGACGCGTTGTTGCTGGCCGCCCGAGAGCTGGTGCGGCTTCCTCTTGGCGTACTTGCCGAGCTGCACCAGCTTGAGCATCTCCTCGACCCGCTCGGCGACCTCGGCCTTGCTCAAGCCCGAGCGGCGCGGGCCGAAGGCGACGTTGTCCCACACGCTCATGTGCGGGAACAGCGCGTACGACTGGAACATCATGTTCATCGGGCACTCGTAGGCCGGCATGCCCGCCAAGTCCTGGCCGTTGAGCAGGATGCGGCCCGAGGTCGGTGTCTCGAAGCCGGCCAGCATGCGCAGCAAGGTGCTCTTGCCGCAGCCCGATGGCCCCAGCAGGGCAAAGATCTCGCCCTTGGCGACCTCGAGGCTGACTCGGTTGACCGCCAGGTGCCCGTTGAAGTCCTTGACGACGTCCTGGATCTGCAGAAAGGCCGCCATCACAAGCCAGTCTTGAACCCGGTGTAGGTGCGCGTCATCAGGCGCCTCAGGTCGTTCGACAGCGAATCGGGCGCCACCATCGTCTTCAGGTCTGCCGGCGACAGGAACACGGTCGGGTTGCTGGCCACTTCGGGCTTGACGAAGGCCTTCGAGGGCAGGGTCGGGTTGGCGTAGAAGACCTTGTTGGTCAGGCTGGCCGACACCTCGGGGCGCAGGATGTAGTTGATGAACTTGTGCGCGTTGCCAGGGCGTGCCGCATCGGCCGGGTTGACCATCGCATCGAAGAACAGCAAGCCGCCGCTCTTCGGGATCAGGGCCTGGATGTTCTGCCCGGTCTTGCCGTCGATGGCGCGCTGGCGCGCGATGTTGATGTCGCCCGACCAGCCCAGGGCCAGGCAGATCGAGCCGCTGGCCATGTCGTTGATGTAGCCCGAGGAACTGAACAGCGTGACGTAGGGCCGCACCGACTTCAGCAGGTTGGCTGCCGGCGTGTAGTCAGACGGGTTCTTGCTGAACGAGGGCTTGCCCAGGTAATGCAGCGCGGCCGGCACGATCTCGGTGGCCGAGTCGAGGAAGGCCACGCCACAGCTCGTCATCTTGCTGATGTATTCGGGCTTGAAGACCAGGTCCCAGGCGTTGTCGGGCATCGGCGTCGAGCCCAGGGCAGCCTTGACCTTGTCGACATTGATGCCGACCGTGGTGTAGCCCCAGAGCCAGTTGACCATGTACTCGTTGCCCGGGTCCATGCGCGCCAGCTGCGCCTGGACCGAGGGGTCGAGGTTCTTCAGGTTGGGAATCTGGCTCTTGTCGAGCTTGCGCAGGAGGCCGCCGTCGATCTGCAGCTTGGCCCAGTTCGACGAGGGCACGACGATGTCGTAGCCGGTCTTGCCGGCGACCAGCTTGGCATGGACGATCTCGTTGTTGTCGAAGATGTCGTAGCGGACCTTGATGCCCGTTTCCTT
>JANPHA010000394.1:0-5796 GCA_031424255.1 Burkholderiales bacterium
CCGGACGTCGCCCCGAGGAGGAAACCGCGGGAGCGCGAGTCGCCCGCGGCCCAGGCCAGGTCGCCGACCCGCTGAAACCCGAACATCGAGTAGAAGATGTAGAACGGGATCATCGGCACGTTGTTGTTGGCATACGACGTGGCCGCGGCGATCCACGAGCACATCGCGCCGGCCTCGTTGATGCCTTCCTGGAGGATCTGGCCGTTCTTGTCCTCCTTGTAGAACATCAGCTGGTCGCTTTCCTCGGGCTCGTAGAGCTGGCCGACCTGGGAATAGATGCCGAGCTGGCGGAAAAGGCCCTCCATGCCGAAGGTGCGCGACTCGTCGGGAACGATCGGCACGACGCTCTTGCCGATGGCCTTGTCCTTCACGAGCGCGGTCAGCATGCGCACGAACGCCATCGTGGTGGAGATCTCGCGGCCTTCGCCGGTGGCATCGAGCAGCGCCTTGAAGTTCTCGAGCTTCGGCGCTTCGAGCGAGGTGCTCTTGCGGCGGCGCTGCGGCAGCGAGCCGCCGCGCGCGGCGCGCAATTCCTTCAGGTACTTCATCTCCGGCGAATCGTCGGCCGGCTTGTAGTACGGGATATCGGCGAGCTTGTCGTCGGGAATCGGAATGTTGAAGCGGTCGCGGAAGTGCTTGAGCGCCTCGATCGGCATCTTCTTTTGCTGGTGGGCGATGTTCTTGCCCTCGCCGACGGCGCCCATGCCGTAGCCCTTCACCGTTTTCGCGAGGATCACGGTGGGTTGCCCCTGGTGCTTCACCGCGGCCGCGTACGCGGCGTATACCTTGTGCGGATCGTGCCCGCCGCGATTCAGGCGCCAGATGTCCTCGTCGGACATGTTGGCGACCATCGCCTTCAGCTCCGGGTACTTGCCGAAGAAATGCTCGCGCACGTAGGTGCCGTCGCGGCTCTTGAATTTCTGGTACTCGCCGTCGACCGCCTCTTCCATGCGCTTCAACAGGATGCCCTGCTTGTCGCGCGCGATGAGCGGATCCCAGTAGGAGCCCCAGATCACCTTGATCACGTTCCATCCGGCGCCGCGGAAAACCGCTTCCAGCTCCTGGATGATCTTGCCGTTGCCGCGCACCGGGCCGTCGAGGCGCTGCAGGTTGCAGTTGATCACGAAGATGAGGTTGTCGAGCCCCTCGCGCGACGCCATGCCGATCGCGCCCAGCGATTCGGGCTCGTCCATCTCGCCGTCGCCCATGAACGCCCAGACCTTGCGGTTGCTGGTCTTCGCATGGCCGCGGTCCTCGAGGTAGTGCAGGAAGCGCGCCTGGTAGATCGCCTGCAGCGGGCCCAGGCCCATGGAGACCGTGGGGAATTGCCAGAAATCCGGCATCAGCCACGGATGCGGATACGACGAAATGCCCTTGCCGTCGACTTCCTGTCGGAACATGTCGAGCTGCGCCTCGCTCAGGCGCCCTTCGAGGAACGCTCGCGCATACACTCCGGGCGAGGAATGGCCCTGGATGTAGAGCAAGTCGCCGCCGTGCGTCTCGGTGGGCGCATTCCAGAAATGGTTGAAGCCCACGTCGTAGAGCGTGGCCGCGGAGGCGAAGCTCGCGATGTGGCCGCCGAGCTCGAGATCCTTCTTGCCCGCGCGCAGCACCGTGGCGACCGCGTTCCAGCGTACGTAGGATCGCAGCCGCGCCTCGAGCGCCTGGTCGCCGGGAAGGCGTTCCTCGAGGTGCGTCGGGATCGTGTTGATGTAGGCGGTCTGCGCGTTGTACGGCAGGTACGCTCCCGAGCGGCGCGCCTTGTCGACGAGTTGCTCGAGCAGGTAATGCGCGCGTTGCGGTCCCTCGACTTCGAGCACCGCGTCGAGGGAGTCAACCCACTCGCGCGTCTCCAAAGGGTCGATGTCTTGAAGGCGGTCCATAGCGGCCTCTTTTCGGAATGTGATGCCTGGCGAGCGGCGCAACGCGGAAGGGGCGTGAGTTTCAGGCCCCCGGAAGCCCAATCGTATAATGACTGCGACGGGGGCGGAAAGCGTATCCGGAAAAGGATTTTTGCCGGAACCGCTGGAATAAAGTCTTCCTAGAAATCAGGGACATCGGTCGATAAGCGGGATTGTTTCTCAAAAAAGCTTTTTAAGTTATTATAAATGCGAGTTTTTGCGGGTTCCGCCGGGAGGGTGTAACCCGCGAAGGCACCGGCCGTGGGGTCGGGGAGTGGTCCATGGAAGCGGCGTCAACAAAAAACCGGAAACGGGATGAGAGAACAGGCGCACTTGAAACGGGAGGGCGATCGCACGCAAACGAGCGGAATCGCGATGATGCGCGCGCCTTGGAGGCGTGCGTGAATCTTTCGCAATCGTTGCAGTCGGCGAGCCTGACCGATCCCGGTCGCGTGCGCGACCATAACGAGGATTGCATCGAGTCCCGCCCCGAGATCGGACTGTTCGTACTGGCAGACGGCATGGGGGGGTACAACGCGGGCGAGGTCGCGAGCGGCATGGCAACATCCCTCATCGCGGACGGTCTTCAGGAAACGTGGCGGCCCCGCGAGGTCGAGCGCCTCGGCCGCGACGACGCGAAGGCGCTGGCGGACAAGCTGATCCGCGAGCAGATCGCGCGCGCCAACAGCGCCATCTTCACCACCTCGCAGAACAATCCCGAATGCGCCGGCATGGGCACCACGCTCGTGGTGAGCCTCTTCTACGACAACTTCGTCGCCGTCGCGCACATCGGCGACTCGCGCCTGTACCGCCTGCGCGGCGAAATCATGGAGCAGGTGACGCGCGACCACTCGCTGCTGCAGGAGCAGCTCGACTCGGGCCTCATCACGCCCGAGGAGGCCAAGCTTTCGCAGAACAAGAACCTCGTCACCCGCGCGCTCGGCATCGATCCCACGGTCGAGCCCGAGGTGCACGTCTACGAGACGGAGGTGGACGACATCTACCTGCTGTGCTCCGACGGCCTGTCCGACATGGTCGAGGACGAGGAGATTCGCCTCACCCTGATCACCCTCAAGACCAACCCCAACCTCACGGTGCAGCAGCTGATCCAGGCCGCGAACGACAACGGTGGGCGCGACAACATTTCGGCGATGCTCTCGCGCATCGCCGAGCCCTTTGGCGTGCCGCGTGGATGGCTCGCGCGGCTCAAGGCATTCTTCCGGTAATACCCAAGGAAAAAACTATGGCCAAGCTGATCCTCAGCGTCGACGGGCAGGTGCTCAAGGAGTACACGCTCTCCAAGGAGCGCACCCTCATCGGACGCAAGCCCCACAACGACATCCAGATCGACAATCTGGCGGTGAGCGGCGAGCATGCGGCCATCATCACGATCCTGAACGACTCGTTCATCGAGGATCTCGGCAGCACCAACGGCACGATGGTGAACGGCAAGCCGGTCAAGAAGCATTTCCTGCAGAACAACGACGTGGTCGAGATCGGCAAGCACAAGCTCAAGTACTTCAACGACGCGCCCGCGGCGGCGACGGCGGCGGATTTCGAGAAGACGATGATCATCCGCAGCCCGAAGGCCGCGCCGGCCCCGGCGCCGGCCCCGGCCGCCGACAAGCCCATGGGTGACACGCAGACGAACATGCGGCCGTTGGGCGGCGATGTGCCGCGCCCGGCGGCGTCCAACACCTCCGCGCAGGCGACCGTTCCGCCCGCGCCGGCTCCGACTCCGACGTCTCCTCCGGCACCGCCGCCGGCGGCGGCAGCGCAGGCGGGCGCGGCCCCGGCTGCGGGAGCGGCGGGTGGGCTACGCGAAGCGGCGATCCAGGTGCTCTCGGGCGCCGCCGCCGGGCGCACGCTCGACCTCACCAAGAACCTCACCACCGTCGGCAAGCCGGGACTCCAGGTCGCGGTGATCACCAAGCGCCCGAACGGCTACTTCATCACCCACGTCGAGGGCGCCACCTACCCGACCCTCAACGGCGCCTCGCTTGGCGGCGCGGCCCACCCGCTCGGCGACCACGACCTGATCGAAATCGCGGGCGTGAAGATGGAGTTTTTCTACAAGCCATGAGAAGCGGCCGGGCGGAAGGCCGTCCGGCTGCGACGTTGCGCCGCCGTGCAGGATTCGCAGTCTCCAATCTGTGGAATGGCGCACATCCACCGTGGTAACGTTCTCGGATAATGGACCGATGATCAGGTCCCCATCGAGACCCGCGGCGGTGCCCGCGCGCTCCGGCCAAGCGGAAAAGGCCGGTACCCAAGGACAGGAGATGCGGATCAGGGTACTCGGGTGCAGCGGCGGGATCGGGGGAAGCCTTCGCACGACCTCCCTGCTGGTCGACGACGACATCCTGATCGATGCGGGCACCGGAGTCGGCGACCTGTCGCTCGAGACGCTCGCCAAGATCGACCACATCTTCGTGAGCCACTCGCACCTCGATCACGTGACCAGCATCCCGTTCCTGGTCGATACGGTGTGCTGGATGCGCGGCAGCCCGATCGTGGTCTACGGCATCAAGGAGACGCTGGACATCCTGCGTGCCCACCTGTTCAACTGGAAGATCTGGCCCGACTTCACCCAGATCCCCAACGCCGAGAAGCCCTTCATGGTCTATCGCGAGATCGTCCCCGGCAAGACCGTGGAGCTGCGCGGCCGGCGCTTCACCGCGATCCCCGCCAACCACACGGTGCCCGCGGTCGGGTACGCCCTCGAGACTTCCCGCGGCGCCCTGATCTACAGCGGCGACACCTCGGTCAACGACGCGCTCTGGGCGGTGGTGAACAAGACCCCGAACCTGAAGTACCTGATCATCGAGACGGCCTTCTCCAACAAGGAACGCGCCATCGCCACGGCGTCCAAGCACCTGTGCCCCGACATGCTGGCCGAGGAGCTCGAGAAGATGCGCGTCACCCCCGAGGTTTTCATCACGCACCTCAAACCGGGCGAAGGAGCGCTTACCATGAAGGAAGTGAGCAAGGCGGCGGGGCGGTGGCGCCCGCGCATGCTCGAGAACAACCAGGAATTCTCCCTGTAGGACGGGGGGGCCAGGCAACGGCAGCATCCACACGGACGCAGGTGCAACCATGAGCGCAGTCCTCGAACCGAAATTGCCCGCCACGTCGACGAACGTCGCGGACATGAGCGTGAAGCTCGCGTTCTCGAAGAAGATCCAGGCGGTCACCAACCGCATCCATTCGACCGCCAACATCGACGAGATCATCCTCGACGTCTCGCGCGACATCTGCCAGCTGTTCGAGGCCGACCGGATGACGGTCTACATCACCAGCGAGGACGGCTCCTCGATCGTCTCGAAGGTGAAGACCGGGCTCAACTCGTTCAAGGACATCAAGCTGCCGATCTCGGAATCGTCGCTGGCGGGCTACGCGGCGCTCAATCGCCGCCACATGAACATCAAGGACGTCTACGACGACGCCGAGCTCAAGCAGTATTCGCCCAACCTCACGTTCCTGAAGGCGGTCGACCAGCGCACCGGCTACCGCTCCAAGCAGATGCTGATCGCGCCGATCCTCGGCGGAGATACCGGCAACGACCTGATGGGCGTGATCCAGCTCATCAACAATCTCGCCGGCCAGCCGTTCTCCTCGCTGCACGACGAGGGCGTCGTGGAGCTCGCCAAGACGCTCGCGATCGCGTTCCGCGTGCGCCAGCAGATGCCGGGCACGGTCCAGTCCAAGTTCGAGTACCTGGTGATCGACAACGTGATCGCCTCGGGCGAGCACGAGCTCGCCACCAAGGCCGCGCGGCGCAAGAACAAGAACGTCGAGGACATCCTGGTGGACGAGTTCCAGGTGAAGCCCACGGCCATCGGCGCCGCCCTGGCCAAGTTCTTCAGCTGCGACTACGAACCGTTCAAGCCGGACC
>JANPHA010000395.1:0-1606 GCA_031424255.1 Burkholderiales bacterium
CGGGCAGCGTGTGCGCCAGCCAGGGCTTGGTCGCCAGGCGCTCGGCCTCGTACGCCTAGATCTTGTCCGAATGGCGCAGCGTGAGGCCGATGTCGTCGAAGCCGTTCACCATGCAGTACTTGCGGAAGGGCTGCACGTCGAAAGGCAGTTCGGTGCCGTCGGCCTTGATCACCACCTGGCGCGGCAGGTCCACGGTCAGCGCATAGCCGGGAAAGGCAAAGACCTCGTCGAAGAGCTTCGCCACCTGCGACTCGGGCAGCACGATCGGCAGGATGCCGTTCTTGTAGCAGTTGTTGAAGAAGATGTCGGCGTAGCTCGGCGCGATCAACGCGCGAAAGCCGTACTGGCCGAGCGCCCAGGGCGCGTGTTCGCGGCTCGATCCGCAGCCGAAGTTGCTGCGCGCGAGCAGGATCGACGCGCCCCGGTATCGGGGCTGGTTCAGCACGAAGTCGGGGTTCGGGCGGCGCGACGCCGGATCCTGCCCGGGCTCGCCCGGATCGAGGTAGCGCCAGGCGTCGAACACGTTCGGGCCGAAGCCCGAGCGCTTGATCGACTTCAGGAACTGCTTCGGGATGATCGCGTCGGTGTCGACGTTCTCCCGGTCCATCGGCGCGACGAGACCGGTGTGGATGCGAAACGGAGTCATGGCGGGGGCCCTTCCTTTCAGCCGAGGCGACTGACGTCGACGAAATGGCCCTCGATGGCCGCCGCCGCCGCCATCGCCGGGCTCACGAGGTGCGTGCGACCGCCCGCGCCTTGCCGGCCCTCGAAATTGCGATTGCTGGTCGATGCGCAGCGCTCGCCCGGCTCGAGCCGATCCGCGTTCATCGCCAGGCACATCGAGCAACCCGGCTCGCGCCATTCGAATCCTGCCGCCTTGAAGATCGTGTCGAGCCCTTCACGCTCGGCTTGCTCCTTCACGAGGCCCGACCCCGGCACGACCAACGCGAGCTTGACGTTCTTCGCGATGCGCCGGCCCAGGCGCCGCACGACGCCCGCGGCCTCGCGCAAATCCTCGATGCGCGAGTTGGTGCACGAGCCGATGAAGACCTTGTCGATCATGATGTCGCCGATCAGCCGGTTCGGCTCCAGCGCCATGTAGGTCAGCGCGCGCTCGATCGCGCCGCGCTTGCCGGCATCCTTCTCGCGGTCCGGGTCGGGGACGCGTTCGTCGATGCCGAGCACCATCTCGGGCGACGTGCCCCACGTGACCTGCGGGCGGACCTTGCTCGCATCGAGTTCGACCACCGCATCCCAGTGCGCATCGGCGTCCGTGTGCAGCGTGTGCCAGTAACGCACCGCCTGCTCCCACTCCAGGCCCACCGGCGTGTACGGCCGCCCCTTCACATACGCGAGCGTGGTGTCGTCGACGCCGACCAGCCCGGCGCGCGCACCAGCCTCGATCGCCATGTTGCACACCGTCATGCGCCCTTCCATGCTGAGCGCGCGTATCGCCGAGCCGCCGAACTCGATCGTGTAGCCGGTGCCGCCAGCAGTGCCGATCTTGCCGATGATCGCCAGCACGATGTCCTTCGCGCTGCAGCCTTTGCCGAGCTGGCCCTCGACGCGCACGAGCATGTTCTTCGCCTTGCGCGCGAGCAGCGTC
>JANPHA010000396.1:0-11980 GCA_031424255.1 Burkholderiales bacterium
CGTCGGCAGCATGTGCTCCGGCCGCAGCCCCAGCATGACCGCAGCGCCCGGCACCGCCGCGGCTTGGCCGGCGAGCTTCATGGTCAGGCCGCCATCGACCTCGACCGAGCGACGGTCGCCGCCGACCTTGCCCTTGAGAAAGTTCATCGCCGGCGAGCCGATGAAGCTCGCGACATAGGTGTCCGCGGGGCGCTCCCACACCTCCATCGGTGTCGCGATCTGCGCGGCGTGGCCGGCATGCATGACGACCAGCCGGTCGCCGAGCGTCATCGCCTCCACCTGGTCGTGCGTCACGAACAGCGACGTGACGCCGAGCCGCTTCTGCAGACGCCGAATTTCCGCGCGCATCTGCACGCGCAGCTTGGCGTCGAGGTTCGATAGCGGCTCATCGAACAGGAACAGCTTGGGCTCGCGCACGATCGCGCGCCCCATCGCCACGCGCTGGCGCTGGCCGCCCGAGAGCTGCCGGGGCTTGCGGTCGAGGTAGCCGGTGAGCTCGAGGATCTTCGCCGCGCGCTGCACGCGCTCGTTGATCTCCGCGGGCGGCATGCGGCGGATGCGCAGCCCGTACGACATGTTCTCGTACACGGTCATGTGCGGATAGAGCGCGTAGTTCTGGAACACCATCGCGATGTTGCGGTCCTTGGGCTCGACGTTGTTCACGACGCGAGCGCCGATCACGATCTCGCCGGAGGTGATCTGCTCGAGGCCCGCGATCATGCGCAGCAGCGTCGACTTGCCGCAGCCCGAGGGCCCGACGATCACGATGAACTCGCCGTCGGCGATCGCCACGTCGACGCCGTGGATCACCTGCAGGCTCTGGTAGCTCTTGCGTACGCCGGACAGTCGTATCTCAGCCATGTTATTTCTCGGTCTCGACGAGGCCCTTCACGAACCATTTCTGCATCAGGATCACGACCACCGCCGGCGGCAGCATCGCGAGCATCGCGGTCGCCATGATCAGGTTCCATTCGTTCGACGCGTCGCCGCCCGCGATCATGCGCTTGATGCCGATCACCACCGTGTACATCGACTCCTCGGTCGTGATCAGCAGCGGCCACGGGTACTGGTTCCAGCCGAGGATGAAGAGGATCACGAAGAGCGCGGCCATGTTGGTCTTCGACAGCGGCAGCATCACGTCGCGGAAGAAGCGCATCGGGCCGGCGCCGTCCATGCGCGCCGCCTCGGCGAGCTCGTCGGGAATGGTGAGGAAGAACTGGCGGAAGAGGAAGGTCGCCGTGGCCGAGGCGATCAGCGGCAGCGTGAGGCCGGTGTACGAATTGAGGATTCCGAGGCTCGAGGCGACCTGGTAGGTCGGGATGATGCGCACCTCGATCGGCAGCATCAGCGTCACGAAGATCATCCAGAAGAAGAAGTTGCGCCCCGGGAAGCGGAAGTAGACGATCGCGAATGCGGACAGGATCGAGATCGCGATCTTGCCGAGGGCGACGCCGATCGCCATGATGAAACTGTTCACCAGCATCTTCGAAACCGGCGCGGCGGATCCCTTGGTCGAGCCCGAGGAGAGCACCTGGGAGTAGTTCTCGATCATCTGGTCGCCCGGTATCAGGGGCATGGGCACGGTGATGATCTGGTCGTAGGTCAGCGTCGAGGCGACGAAGGTCACGTAGAGCGGGAACGCGACCACGATCACACCGAGGATCAGCACGGCGTGCGCGAGGAAAGTGATCCAGGGCCGGTTCTCGACCATCAGTACTGGACCTTGCGCTCGACGAACTTGAATTGCGCGACGGTGAGCGTGATCACGATGAACATCAGGATCACGGACTGGGCCGCGGAGCTGCCGAGATCCGCCGCCCTCACGCCGTCGTTGTACACCTTGTAGACGAGGATCTGCGTCGATTGGGCCGGCCCGCCCTGCGTCGTCGCATCGACCACGCCGAACGTGTCGAAGAACGCGTAGACGATGTTGATCACCAGCAGGAAGAACGTGGTCGGCGACAGCAGCGGGAAGACGATGGTCCAGAAGCGCCGCAGCGGCGTGGCGCCGTCGATCGCCGCCGCCTCGATCAGCGAGCGCGGGATCGACTGCAGGCCCGCGAGGAAGAAGAGGAAGTTGTAGCTGATCTGCTTCCAGGTGGCCGCGATCACGATGAGCCCCATCGCCTGGTCGCCGTTGATGATCCAGTTCCAGTCGATGCCCATGCGCTTCAGGAAGTACGCGACGATGCCGATCGAGGGCGCGAACAGGAACGCCCACAGCACGCCGGCGATGGCGGGCGCCACCGCGTACGGCCAGATGAGGAGCGTCTTGTAGGCGAGCGCGCCGCGCACGACGTGGTCCGCCATGACGGCGAGGAAGAGCGAGATCACGATTCCCGAGCCCGCGACCAGAACGCTGAAGATCGCCGTGATCTTGAACGAGTCGAGGTACTGCGAGCTGTGGAAAAGCTCGACGTAGTTCTGGAACCAGACGAACTGGCTCGACTGGCCGAACGGGTCCTGCACCAGGAAGGAGAAATACACCGCCTGGGCGGCGGGCCAGAAGAAGAACACCACGGTGACCGCGATCTGCGGCGCGAGCAGCGCGTAGGGCAGCCACGCGGATTGGAAGACGACCTTCTTTTCCATGGACTCGAGCGGGAAGGGGCCGCGGCCCCTTCCCTCACCCGGATCAGCTCTTGTTCGCCGCTTCGAACTTGCGCAGGATCTCGTTGCCGCGCCGGGTCGCCTCGTCGAGCGCCGCCTTGGGCTCCTTCTTGCCGGAGAAGACACCCTCCATCTCCTCCTCGATCACCTCCCGGCCCTGCACGTAGTTGCCGAAGCGCAGCCCCTTGGAGTTCGCCGTGGGCGCCTTGTTGGTGAGCTGCTTGATCGCGATGTCGGCCCCCGGGTTCTTTTCGTAGTAGCCGGACTTGCGCGTCATCTCGTAGGCGGCCTGCGTGATCGGCACGTAGCCGGTGCTGGTGTGCCAATCCATCTGCACCTCGGGGCGCGAGAGGTAGGAGAAGAACTTGGCGACTCCCTTGTAGGCGTTGTTGGTCTTGCCGCCCATCACCCACAGCGATGCCCCGCCGATGATCGAGTTCTGCGGCGCGCCCGCCACGTCGTCGTGGTACGGAATGAAGTTCACCGACCAGTCGAACTTCGCGTTGCGCCGGATGTTCGCCTGGGCGCCGCTCGACGAGGTGAGCATCGCGCACTCGCCGCTCGAGAACTTCGCCTCGGCCTGGTTGCCGCGGCCGGCGTAGGTGAATTCGCCCTTCTTCGCGAGGTCCGAGAGCATCGTGAGGTGCTTCACGTGCAGCGGCGAATTGATCTTGAACTCGGTGTCGGTGCCCGCCATCCCGTTCTCCTTCGTGCCGATCGGGACGTTGTGCCACGCCGAGAAATTCTCGATGTGCATCCACGCGGGCCATCCGGTCGTGTAGGCGCACGCCTGCCCGGAGGCCTTGAGCTTGTCGGCGGCGGCGACGAACTCCTTCCAGGTCTTCGGTGCCTTGCTCGGATCGAGGCCCGCCTTCTTGAACGCGTCCTTGTTCACGTAGAACACGATCGTGGAGCTGTTGAACGGGAACGAGAGCATGTTGCCCTTGGTGTCCGTGTAGTAGCCCGCGACGGTCGGCAGGTAGACCTTCGGGTCGAAGGGCTCGTCCGCGTCCTTCATCACCTTGGCGACCGGCACGATGGCGCCCTTGGCCGCCATCATCGTCGCGGTGCCGACCTCGAACACCTGCAGGATGTGGGGCGCGTTGCCCGCACGATAGGCGGCGATCGCGGCGGTCATCGATTCCGGATAGGCCCCCTTGTACGTGGCGACGACCTTGTAGTCCTTCTGGCTGTCGTTGAACTTGGAGGCGAGCTCGCCCACCTTGTCGCCGAGCGCTCCGCCCATGGAGTGCCAGAACTGGATTTCGGTCTGGGCGTGCGCGACGCCGGAAACGAGGCCGAGCGCCGCCAGGATCGCGGGAATTGATTTGCGAATCATCGGGTGAATTCTCCTCTGCGTGGGTTCGAATCGCGGCCGTCGATTATTCTTCGCGCTGCCTCGGCCTGCGAGCGGGCTAATGGTACAACGATCGAAGGGGCCGCGGCTTTACGGATTTATGACGCGCCGCCGCAAACGGCGCGCCCTGCTCACCCTCCGGAAAGAGCGGCCACCACGAGCACCTCGTCGGCCGCGCCGAGCGCCTGAGCGAGCGTCGCGGCCTGCACCCGGTTCACGAAGATCTTGATGTGGGGACGGATCGCATCCTGCTCGTCGATCACGCGGAAGCGCAGCCCGGGGTAGCGCCGGTCGAGATCCTCGAGCAACTCGGCGAGTGTGGCGCCGCAGGCTTCGACCGCGCGCGCGTTCGCGGTGTAATGCGCGAGCGGCGTGGGCAGCAGCACTCTCATTCGACCAGCGCGGTTTCCACCGAATACACGTGCGGAAGGTGCAGGCAGAGGCAATGCCACTTGCGCCCCTCGTTGAAGCTCGCCCAGACCTCGCCGCCGGTGGTGCCGAAATACAGGCCCACCGGATCGAGCGCGTCGGCGCCCATCGCCTGGCGCTTCACCGTGAACCACGCCTGCGCAGTCGGCAATCCCGTGTCGAGGCGCTTCCACGAAGCGCCGTAATCGCGCGTGCCGTACACCGCGGGCTTTCCGTCGACCGCGGTGCGCGGCCAGACGGTTCCGCCATCCATGGGGAACACCCACGCCGTGGCCGGATCCCGCGGATGCAGCACCATCGGGAATCCGATATCGCCGACCGCCGCGGGCATGGCCTTGCCGATGCGTTCCCAGCGTGAGCGCGCGCGATCGAGGCGGTAGATGCCGCAATGGTTCTGTTGGTAGACATCGCCCGAGAGCGGGTGCACGCGCAGGCAGTGCGGATCGTGTCCGTAGGGCGCATCCGGGTCGGGGAGGAAATCGGCCTCGATGCCGCGATTGAGCGGCGACCAGGTGGCGCCGCGGTCGCGCGACTCGAACACCCCGCCGGTGGAGATTCCGATGTACAGGTGCTTCGCATCGACAGGATCGACGTTGATCGAGTGCAGCGTCGCGCCATCGGGCGGGCCATCCTGCGCTCCGCCGATCCAGCTGCGGCGATCGGGGTGCGCGTTGAATCCGGGCATGCCTTGCCAGGTGCGCCCGCCATCGTCGGAAGCGAAAAGGCCGGGCGGTGAAGTTCCCGCGTACCACCGGCCAGGCTCCTTCGCCGGTCCCGGCGTCAGCCAGAACACGTGGCCCACGGATTCGCCCTCGACTCCGGGGCCGGCTTTCGCGAATGCGGGCGGAGTGGCGGCTTCCTGCCAGCTCGCGCCGCGATCCTCGGATCGAAACACGGTCGGGCCCAGGTGGCCCGCGCGCACCGCGGCGAGCAGCGTGCGACCATCGCGCGGATCGAGCACCGCATGATGGACGATCTGGCCGAGGAAATGCGGCCCGCCCATCGACCACGAGCGGCGCTTCCGGTCCGCTTCGAGCAGGAAGAGCCCTTTGCGCGTGCCCACGAGGACGACGAGGCGAGGCATGGCCGACCCGGGGTGTTACTGGTCTTTCTTGATGAACGACTTGATCGAGCCCAGCAGGCCGCGCTTCTCGTCCGCGGGGGGCTCGGGATCCGGCGTCTTGTGGACCACGTAGTTCGGATCGACGCGCGGCTTGGGTTTGGGCGTCGCCGCGGTGGGGCGCGGCGTGAGCACCGAGCGCTTCACGATCTCGGCCCACTGGTTCGGGCGCCCGATGAGCGACTTGGCGAACTCCTCCACGCCCTGGTCGTTCATCTCCATCGCCAGCAGGTTGAAGAGGTCGACCTGGAACCCGCCGACGTTCTTGGTGACGATCTTCAGCTTGCCCGACTCGTGGTCGCCGTCGATCTTCGCCTGCACGCGGAAGTCGCACTTCACCTTGAAGACCTCGTGCGTGATCACCTTGCGCTCGTTGCGGAACTGCTCGCTCTTGTGTTCGATGTTCGATTGCCACAGCACGTCACGGAATTTCTCCATGTCGTCCGGCCCCTTCTTGATCGTGAGAATCTTGTCGGACCAGCAGCGGTAGCCGACCTGCACCTCGCCGTAATAGTCCTTGTCGATGAAGTGCTTCGAGCGGAAGTCGCAGAAGAAATCCTTGATGATCAGCCCGTCGACCTTGCCGACGGTGGGCAGGTCGAAGGCGAACGGGCTCGGCATCTGCACGACGTTGAGCTGCTTGCCCAGGTCGTTCAGATACAGGAATGTCCGGCGCAACGAGTGATCGACCGCGACCGCGGTCGAGCGCAAGCTCTCCGTTTTGTCAGTGTCCTGCGCCTTGAGGGCGTCGGCCTGCTTCTTCAGATCGTCTAGTAATCCCATCGGAACCCTCCTGAGATTCCGGCTGTCGTTGGCGAATTTTACCGTATGATCGGCGCAAAAACCGCTTTCAGGAGCGCCTTTTACATCCATGAAGGCCATTCTCGCCCTCGATCAGGGCACCACGAGCTCCCGCGCGATCGCCTTCGGGCACGATGGACGCGTCCTGGGCTCTGCGCAGCAAGAATTCCGCCAGATCTTTCCGCAACCGGGCTGGGTGGAGCATGACGCCGGGGAAATCTGGAACACGCAGCGCGATGTCGCTTCCCAAGTGATCGCGCGCGCCGGCCTCGCTCCCTCGGACATCGGGGCGATCGGCATCACCAACCAACGCGAGACGACGGTGCTGTGGGAGCGCTCCACCGGGCGTCCGGTGGCCCACGCCATCGTGTGGCAGGACCGACGCACCGCGTCCCGTTGTGACGCTCTGCGACAGGCGGGGCACGAAGCGCTCTTCACGCAGAGGACCGGGCTGCTGCTCGACGCGTATTTCTCCGGGACCAAGCTCGCCTGGCTGCTGGACAACGTGCCCGGCGCCCGCGCTCGCGCCGAGCGCGGCGAGCTCGCCTTCGGCACCGTCGATTCGTGGCTGGCGTGGCAGCTGTCCGGCGGCGCCGTCCACGTGACCGACCCCAGCAATGCCTCGCGCACGCTGCTCTACAACATCCATACGCTCGACTGGGACGAAGAATTGCTCGCGATCCTCGGCGTTCCGCGCGCGGTGCTGCCGCGCGTCGTGCCCTCGAGCGGTGCGATCGCGGTTTCCGCGTGCGAGGGGTTGCCGGCGGGAATCGCGCTCGCGGGAATCGCCGGCGACCAGCAGGCCGCGCTCTTCGGGCAGGCCTGCCATCGGCCCGGCATGGCGAAGAACACGTATGGCACCGGCTGCTTCCTGCTGATGAATACCGGCGAGCGGCCAGCTGCATCGTCGAACCGGCTGCTCACCACCATCGCGTGGCGCCGCGACGGCCTCACCTCCTACGCGCTCGAGGGCAGCGTCTTCATCGCCGGCGCGGCGATCCAGTGGCTGCGCGACGGCCTCGGCATCATCGAGCGCGCCGCCGACATCGAGGCGCTCGCGGGCAGCGTGCCGGACACCGGCGGGGTCTACTTCGTGCCCGCGCTCTCGGGGCTGGGCGCGCCGTATTGGGACCCCCACGCGCGCGGCGCGATCGTCGGCATCACGCGCGGGACCACGCGCGCCCATCTGGCGCGCGCGACACTCGAGGCGATCGCGTTCCAGAGCGCCGAGCTGATCGAGGCGATGGCGATCGATTCGGGCATCGCGCTCACCGAGCTGCGTGTCGACGGCGGCGCCACCGCCTCGAACCTGCTGATGCAGATCCAGGCCAACCTGCTCGGCGTGCCGGTGGTGCGCCCGCGCGTTACCGAGACCACGGCGCTGGGCGCGGCCTATCTCGCGGGGCTCGCGGTCGGATTCTGGAAGGACGAGGAAGAGATCGCGGCGCTCTGGGCGCGCGATCGCGTATTCGAGCCGGCGCTATCCGCGGATGCGGCGGCCGAGCGGCTCTCGGACTGGAAGCGCGCGGTGGAGCGCTCGCGCTCGTGGTCGAGCGAGCCCTGAGCGTGCGCGGATCTTCAGGCGGCGGGCTCGGTGCGCAGGAAATGCTTGCGGTAGTGCTTGAGCTCCTCGATCGATTCGTAGACGTCCGCGAGCGCCTCGTGGCGGCCTTCCTTCGCCACGCCCGCGAGCACTTCCGGGTTCCAGCGCTTCGCCAGCTCCTTCAGCGTGGAGACGTCGACGATGCGGTAGTGCAGGTAGGCGTCGAAGGCCGGCATGTAGCGCGCCATGAAGCGCCGGTCCTGGTGCACCGTGTTTCCGGCGAGCGGCGCCACGCCCGAGGCGACGATCGGCTTGAGGAATTCGATCAGGCGCGCCTCGACCTCGGCTTCGGTGAAGCGCGACGCGCGCACCTTCTCGATCAGGCCCGAGCGGCCGTGCGTCGACTTGTTCCACGAATCCATGCCGTCGAGGACTTCATCCGATTGGCGCACCACGTACACTGGCGCTTCGGCGATGGTGTTGAGCTCGGCATCGGTCACCACCAGCGCGACCTCGAGAATGCGGTCGCGCTCGGGAACGAGCCCCGACATCTCCATGTCTATCCACACCAGTGGGTTCCTGTCCTGCGTCGCGTTTGCCATGGGTTGCGTCGATGTCGAGTCGCGCCGATTGTGTCACGGCCATTGGGTATATTCCAGATATCTTGAGCTCCGCCGCCTTCTCCGTCGTCTTCGCCTGCTTCGTGCTCGCCGCGCTCGCGTGGCGCACCTGGCTCGGCGTTCGCCAGGCGCGCCACGTGGCGAAGCATCGCGACAGCGTGCCGGCCGACTTCGCCGGGGTGATTCCGCTCGAGGCGCACCACAAGGCGGCCGACTACACGCTCGACAAGCAACGCCTCGGCACCGTCGAGACCTGGATCATCGACGGGCTGCTGCTGCTGGCACTCACGCTCGGAGGCGGCGTGGCGCTAGTCGACGCGGCCTCGCACAACCTCTTCGGCGAGGGCCACCTGCGCAGCCTCGGCACGGTCTTCGGCGTGATGCTGGTGAGCGCGGTCGCCGCGATCCCGTTCGACGCGTACCGCACCTTCGTGATCGAGTCGCGCCATGGGTTCAATCGCACCCGGCCGATGCTCTTCCTGCTCGACATGCTCAAGGGCTTCGCGCTCGCGGCGGTGTTCGGCACGCCGCTGCTGCTCGCGATGTTCTGGTTCGTCGAGACCACGGGCCCGTGGTGGTGGCTCTATTCGTGGCTCGCGTGGATCGCCTTCACGTTGCTGCTGGTCACGATCTTCCCGCGCTGGATCGCGCCCCTCTTCAACCGCTTCACGCCGCTCGAGGAAGGCGAGCTGCGCCGGCGCATCGAGGCGCTGATCCACCGCTGCGGCTTCCGCGCCGACGGGCTCTTCGTGATGGACGGCTCGAAGCGCTCGAGCCACGGCAACGCCTACTTCACCGGCTTCGGCACCAACAAGCGCATCGTGTTCTTCGACACGCTGATGGAGCGGCTCACGCCCTCGGAGATCGAGGCGGTGCTCGCCCACGAGCTCGGCCATTTCGCCCGCGGCCACATCCCGCGCCTGCTGATGGTGCGCTTCGCGCTCGCGCTGCTGCTGCTCGCGATCCTCGGCTGGCTCTACCAGGAGCCGGCGTATTACGAGGCGCTTCACCTGCCGGAAATCCAGATCGGCGCCGCACTCGCCGGGTTCGCGCTGATCCTGCCGGTCTTCACGTTCCCGTTCCAGCCGCTGGCGAGCCTGCTCGCGCGCCGCCAGGAGTTCGAAGCGGACGCGTTCGCCGCCACCCACGCCTCGGCGGCGGACCTGGTGAGCGCGCTCGCCAAGCTCTACCGCGACAACGCCGCCACGCTCACGCCCGATCCGCTGCATTCGCTCGTGTATGATTCGCATCCGCCCGCGGCACTGCGCATCGATCACCTGAAGAAAGCGGCCCCATGAACGAGCTCGCGCGCAAGAAGTGCAAGCCCTGCGAGGGCGGGGTCGCCCCGCTCACCGCGGCACAGGTCGGCCCGATGTTGAAGGGGCTGGGCGGCTGGGCGCTCGAGGGCAAGGAGATCGCGAAGACCTTCCGCTTCAAGAACTACCACGAGACGATGGCCTTCGTGAACGCCGCGGCCTGGGTCTCCCACCGCGAGGACCATCACCCCGACATGCTCGTCGGCTACGACCGGGTGCGCGTCTCCTATTTGACGCACGCGATCGACGGGCTCTCGGAGAACGACTTCATCTGCGCGGCCAAGCTCGACGCGCTGTTCGAGATCTGAGCCGCCTGCGCCCCGGATGACGACACGACGCGAGCGCGAAGAGCAGATGGTGGTCGAGGGACGGGTCGTGGCCGATTTCGGCCGCGAGTTCCTGGTGGAGTTCGCCGATCGCCGCCAGGTGGTGTGCACGCGCAAGGGCAAGCGCCAGGATGCGACCTGCGGCGATTTCGTCGAGGTGCGCCTCACCGGCTCCGCGCAGGGCTCGATCACGCGCGTGGGCACGCGCCGCAACCTGCTCTACCGCTCCGACCAGTGGAAGGAGAAAACGCTCGCGGCGAACGTCGACCAGGTGGTGATCCTGCTGGCGCCCAAGCCGCCGTTCAGCGAGTCGGTCCTGAACCTGAGCCTCGTGGCCTGCGACGCCGCGCGCATCCCGCTGATCGTGGCACTCAACAAGTCCGATCTTCCCGAGCACGTCGAGGCGCGCAAGAAGCTCGACCTCTACGAGAAGATCGGCTACACGGTGATCTCGCTCTCCGCCAAGTTCGACGTGGCGCCGCTGCTCCCGTTCCTCGAGAACAAGCTGACGCTGCTGGTCGGCCAGAGCGGCATGGGCAAGTCGAAGACGGTGAACGCGCTGGTGCTGAGCGAGGTCGCGCGCGTGGGCGAGCTCACCGCCTCGCGCGATTCGGGCGCGCACACCACCACGTTCTCGCGCTTCTACCGGCTCGATCGCGACACCGCGATCATCGATACGCCCGGGTTCCAGTCGTTCGGCCTCTTCCATCTCACCGAGGACCAGATCGGCGAGGCGATGCGCGAATTCCGCCCGTTCCTCGGCACCTGCAAGTTCAACGATTGCGCCCACCTGAACGAGCCCGGCTGCGCGGTCACCGCCGCGGCGGCGCGCGGCGAGATCTCGGCGCAGCGCCTCTCGTTCTACCAGGTGCTGATCGAGCAGCACCGCGAGTTGCACGAGCAGCACCCCGAGTGGTCGCGATAGGGGAACGCGCCCCTATCTGCCGATAGCCACGGGAATCCTGCGCCGCCCGAACTGGCGGCGCGCATCGAATTCCTCGAAGAGACCCGCAACCCCGGCGCCGCAATCGGGGCACTTCCCCGCCGCCGTCACGCGATAGGAATCGATGTGGTACCAATCGCGCACGATCAACGCGGCGTCGCATGACGCGCAGAAGGTCGTGCCGCCCTCGCGGTCGTGCACGTTGCCGGTGTAGACGTAGTGCAGGCCTTCATCGAGGGCGATGCGCCGCGCCCGCTGGAGGGTCGAGGCCGGCGTCGGCGGCAGGTCGGTCATCTTGAAGTCGGGATGGAAAGCGGTGAAGTGCAGCGGCACGTCCGGCCCGAGCTCGCGCTGGATCCAGCGGCTCTCGGCGAGAATCTCCGCGTCGGAGTCGTTCTTCCCGGGGATCAGGAGCGTGGTGATCTCGAACCACACCCGGGTCTCGTGGCGCAGGTAGGCGAGCGTGTCGAGCACCGGCGCCAGGCGCGCGCCGGTGAGCTTCACGTAGAACTCCTCGGTGAACCCCTTCAGGTCGACGTTGGCCGCGTCCATCTTCGCGTAGAACTCGCGCCGCGGCTGGGGCGAGATGTAGCCCGCGGTCACCGCGACACTCAATATTCCGGCCTCGCGGCAGGCATCCGCCACGTCCATCGCGTACTCGGCGAAGATCACCGGGTCGTTGTAGGTGAACGCCACGCTGCGCGCGCCACTGCCCAGCGCCGCGGCGGCGATCGCTTGCGCCGACGCCGAATCCATCAACCGGTCCATGTCGCGCGATTTCGAGATGTCCCAGTTCTGGCAGAACTTGCACGCGAGATTGCACCCCGCGGTCCCGAACGACAGCACCGAGCTGCCCGGCAGGAAATGGTTGAGCGGCTTCTTCTCGATCGGATCGAGGCAGAACCCCGACGAGCG